>JBPCMK010000025.1:0-27747 GCA_051002375.1 Pyrinomonadaceae bacterium
AGTCGAATCCAACCAATGAGTTTGCTTGATGTAGCACCGATTATAGCGCAGATGCTGCTCATTTCCGATAATGTGAGCGATCTGAATTTCTCGACCGGACAAAAGCCGCAAGTGGAAATCAGCGGAACTTTATATTCCGCGTCGCCGCTCGGACTCGGACGATTAACGCCGTTTCAAACCGAGATGATAGCGATGTCAATTCTGCGCGACAACGCGGAAGCGGCGGCGCAGCTTGCCAAATACGGCACGGCGGATTTGAGTTACAGTCTGCCCGCGCGGTGTCGTTTTCGCGTCAATATTTTTCAGCAGCGCGGCTCGTTTTCAATCGTGATGCGCGTCATTCCGTTTGAAACGCCGACGTTCGATTCGCTGAATTTGCCAGCGCAGCTAAAAGATGTTTGCGAACTCCGCAACGGCGTGGTTTTGGTAACAGGTCCGACCGGTTCGGGAAAAAGCTCGACGCTCGCGGCGGTGGTTGACCGCATTAACGAAACGAAAGCCTATCACATCGTAACGATTGAAGACCCGATAGAATTTCTTCACTCGCATAAAAAATCAACCATCAATCAGCGCGAAGTCGGCTCGGACACGAAAAATTTCAGTTCCGCGCTTCGCGCCGCGCTCCGGCAAGCACCGAAAGTAATTTTAGTCGGCGAAATGCGCGATTTGGAAACGGCGGAAATCGCGCTCGAAGCGGCTGAGACCGGACACCTTGTTCTTTCAACTCTGCACACGATTGACGCGGCGAAAACGGTTGACCGCATTATCGGTATGTATCCGAAAAACGAAGAGAAAATTATCCGCACTCGATTGGCGCAAACCTTCCGCTATATCGTTTCGCAGCGTTTGATTCCGCGAATGGGCGGCAAAGGTCGCGTCGCGGCGGTCGAGGTTTTAAAGTCGAATCAGCGCACACGCGAATACATCGAGAAAGGCGAGGAAAACGGAAAATCTCTGCTTGATGCGATGCGCGACGGCGAGATTGACGGAATGCAGGATTTCGACACGGTGCTGCGCCGGATGATTGAAAAGGAAGTCATCACGCTCGAAGACGGACTTTCGTTTGCGACGAATCAAAATAATCTTTTGCTGCAGCTCAAAGGTCTCGCTTCGACCGAAGATTTTATCAACGCCGCGCCGCAGCAAGCCGCGCCCGCAACGCCCGCCGCGCCGCCGGTCGCTCCGCGTCAGGCAAATTCTTTTCTCGATTTGATTGAAAAATAATTAGCTTCAAGTTTCAAGTTTCAAGTTTTGATAACGACTAACCTGAAACCTGAAACTTGAAACCTGAAACTAAATTTATGATAATACGCTGCGATAATTGCTCGGTCTCTTTACAACTCGACGAAGCCAAAATTCCGAATACGAATTTCACTGTGCGCTGTCCGCGCTGTCAAAATCTGATTCGCGTGGCGGCAGGCGCGAAAAACGCCTCGCCCGTCAAACAACTCGAAGAAAACGCGCCCGCGCCCGCCATGAGCGAAGGCACGCAGGAATTTGCGACCAAAGAAAATGAATTTCAAATCAACAATGCTCTGCGCTCTTTGCTGACGGCTTTGCAGACGGAAAACAAAGTGTTGGACGCAAACGACGAAGCGGACGAAAAACCGCGCCGCGTGCTTTTGTGTCTCGGATTGAAACGCGATGCGGTTGCCAAAATTTTAGTCGAAGCCGGTTTCAAAGTTTATCTAGCGCAAACGCCCGCGCAGGCAAACGAGCGTCTGCGAGAAGGCAAAACTGAAATTCTTCTTTTCTCGCCGGATTTCGCGGCGGAGTTCGGCGGCGCGGCGATGCTTCAGCAAAAAATCAACACGATGTCGGCGGCTGAACGGAGACGTTTATTTCTCGCTTCAATCGAAGATAACGGAACGACTCTCAGCGCACACGAAGCCTTTCTGCGAAACTTGAATTTAATCGTCAACTCGGCGGACATCAGCCAACTGCCGCTCATTATGAACCGCGCCCTGCGCGATTTTAACGAAATTTATCGTTATTACAACGAAGCCATCGGCTTGGCGGCGGTTTAGTTTTTAAGCCTTAAATCTAAAATTCAAAAGTCTCAAGTCAGGTAAATTCTTGGCTTGAGACTTTTGAATTTTAAATCGGCTGATAAGTTCGGCGAATCTTCTGCGTCTGACTTTTTCATTTGCCGTGATTCTCAAGATGCGTATTAAAAATGATAACATCAAAGTAAAATTACTTTTTTTCGAGAAATAATTATGAGATTTATAGTTTTATTAGTTTTCATTTTGGCGATTTCAATTTCAAATGTTTCGGCTTGCGGTTCGATGGAAACCGAACTCGCATTATTTGAATACCAGCCGAATTTTTCTTTTTTGCAAACAGACAATCTCGCCGTCCCCGGCGAGAAGCATCTGAAAAATATCAAACAATTAACCTTCGGCGGCGAAAATGCGGAAGCGTATTTTTCGTTCGACGGCAAGCAACTGATTTTCCAATCGAAACGCGACGAACGCGCCTGCGACCAGATTTACCAGATGAACATTGACGGCTCGAACGTGCGAATGGTTTCCAACGGCGAAGGGCGCACGACTTGTTCATATTTTTTCAAAAACGGCAAACGAGTTCTCTACGCTTCCACGTTCGGTGGCGGTAAAGACTGTCCGCCGCCCGCCAATATGTCGAAAGGTTACGTCTGGGCGATTTATCCCGATTACGAAATTTACACTTCCACGCCCGATGGCAAAGACATCAAAAAATTAACCGATTCAAAAGGCTATGACGCGGAAGCGACCATCTCGCCCGACGGCAAAAAATCGTTTTCACATCGGAGCGCGACGGCGATTTGGAATTGTATTCGATGGACACCGACGGCAAAAATATCAAACGTCTGACGCACGAACTCGGCTACGACGGCGGCGCGTTTTATTCGCCCGACAACAAGGAAATCGTTTATCGCGGCTCGCATCCGACGACCGAAGCTGACATCGCGCTTTACAAAGAACGCCTCGCCGAGCATCTCGTTCAGCCGACAATTTTCGAGCTTTGGACGATGAACGCCGACGGCAGCAACAAGCGTCAGGTTACAAATTTGGGCGCGGCATCGTTCGCCCCGTTTTTTATGCCCGACGGCAAGCGCGTAATCTTCTGCACAAACTATTTTGCAACCGATAAATCAAAACGCAATTTCGATTTGGCAATCATCAACAAAGACGGCACAGGACTCGAAAGAGTTACATTCAACGAAACCTTCGACGGCTTCCCGATGTTCTCGCCCGACGGCAAAAAATTAGTCTTCGCCTCAAACCGCAACGACGCGAAACAGGGCGACACGAATGTTTTTATAGCTGATTGGGTTGAGTAAATTATGAAAAAACAATTTTTTAGTTTTCTGCTTTTATTATCATTCGTCTTCAGCGTTTCCGCGCAAAAGGCGCAATTCGCCAAATCCGACGCGGCGGAAAAAAATCTTCGCTCTCACGTCGAATATCTCGCGTCGGACAAACTCGCGGGCAGGCGAACGGGCGAAATCGGGGCGACTTACGCGGCTGGTTATATCGCAGATATGTTTGCCAATTACAAACTCAAAGCGGGAATCGTGCAGGCGGCGAACGGCAAGACGAAATCGAATTATCTGCAAACTTTTCCGTTCGTAACGAGCGTTGAAATGGCGGACAAGGGAAACGGTTTCAGCCTCGACGTTGCAAAAAACGGCGGGCAAAAAATGACGTTCGCCGACGAGACGGCTTTCAAGCCCGTCGGCTTTTCGCCGAATGCCGGGATTGGCAACACGGCGGTTGTTTTCGTCGGCTATGGCATCGTGTCCGACGAAGCGAAATACGACGATTATAAAAACCAAAACATCAACGGCAGAATCGTCGTCGCGTTTGAAGGCACGCCGGACAACGATAATCCGCATTCGCCGTTTGCTAAATTTGACGCGCGGGCAAAAGCTCTCATCGCCAAAGAAAAAGGCGCAATCGGTTTGCTGCTGATTTCGCGCGAAGCGAAACTCGAAGACGACAAACTCGCCGGATTAAAATACGACCAAACGCTCGGCGAAGCGGCTTTGCCGACAATGCTGATTTCACGCAAAACCGGCGCGGATATTTTGGCGACGAACGAAGCCGGATTGAAAAGCGAAGAAGAAAAATTTATCAAAAAGGCAAAAGGCGAAATTGATTCAAACGCGCCGATAATTTCAAAAGCCGTAGTCGGATTAAAAATCAATCTCGTCAAAAAATCGGCGGAAGCATATAATGTCGTCGGCGTTTTGGAAGGAACTGACCCGACTCTAAAAAACGAAGCAATCGTCATCGGAGCGCATTACGACCATCTTGGCAGAGGCGGACAAGGAAGTCTCGCGGTAAATTCGACTGAAATTCATCACGGCGCGGACGACAACGCTTCGGGCGTGGCGGGACTTTTGGAAATCGCCCGACAATTTTCACAAGAAAAGAAGAACAAGCGCACGATTATTTTCATCGCGTTCGGCGGCGAGGAAGAAGGACTTTTGGGTTCGCAGTTTTACGTCAACAATCCGGTGTTTCCGCTCGCGCAAACCGTGGCGATGATAAATATGGATATGATCGGACGGCTCAAAGATGACAAGCTGACCATCGGCGGAATCGGGACGGCGAGCGAGTGGAAAGAGATGATTGAGAAATTGAATTCTCGGACTTTAATATCAAATGGTCTTAATCCAATAAATTTGCCGTCGCCAAAAATTCCAATGGAAGCAAATGCTAATTCTGTCGCGGTGTCAGACACAAAATTAATTAAACCTGAGCCGTTCGTTCTCCAACTCAACGAAGACGGTTTCGGACCGAGCGACCATTCATCTTTTTACGCGAAAAAAATTCCCGTTCTGTTTTTCTTTACCGGCACGCACGAAGATTATCACAAGCCTTCGGACACCGCCGACAAAATCAATTACGACGGATTATTAAAAGTTGAAAACTTCGTCGCCGAAACCATAAAAGCGATTGACCAAAATCCGAAACGTCCGACTTATACGGTTGCCAAATCGTCGAACACGGGCGGCAGAATGGGCTTTAATGTTTATCTCGGAACAGTTCCGAATTATGCCGAAGGAAACAATGACGGTTTATTATTAGATGGTGTGCGCGACGATTCGCCTGCTGCCAAAGCCGGAATCAAAGCGGGCGATAAAATCACGAAACTCGCCGGGCGCGACGTTCGCAATGTTTATGATTACACATTCGTTTTGGGCGAGTTAAAAGCGGGAACAGAATACGAAGTCGAAGTCTTGCGCGGCGCGGAAAAATTAAACTTAAAAATCGTTCCGGCGGCGAGAAAGTAATTTCTATCGAGGAAAAAATAAAATGCCTTTAATAAATTTCTGCAAATTTCACGGCTTCGGAAATGATTATGTTATTTTTGACGCGGAAAATTTACACGCAATCGAAAACTTAAACGAATTCTCAAAAAACGTCTGCCGACGCAACACGGGCATCGGCGGCGACGGCATCGCGGTTTTGAGTAAATCGAAAACGGGCGCGGCAGATTATTCGTGCCGCATCATCAATCCCGACGGCAGCGAAGCCGGATTTTCCGGCAACGGAACGCGCTGCGCCGTCGCGTATCTTTATTACAAAAATCTTTGGGACGAAAAATCTTTCCGGCTCGAAACGAAAAGCGGAATTAAAAATTACGAGCTTTTAAAACGAGAAAATTTCACATATTGGTTTCTCGCCGAACTCGGCAAACCGAAATTCGATTTGCCGGAAATGCCCTTAAACGAAGAAAATAAAACGCCGGACACAAAAGAATTCGGGTTGCTGATTCCGAGCGAGGAAATGGCAGTCAAATTTACTTTCGTTGATGTCGGAAATCCGGTCGCGGTCGTTTTTCTTGAAGATTTCGGGCAGATGGATTGGCGAGGTTTGGGAAGCAAAATCGAAAACGCGCCGATGTTTCCCGAAAGAACAAACGTCGTTTTCGTAAAAATTATTGACAGGGAAAATATCGAAATCCGCATCTGGGAACGCGGCGCGGGCGAAACTTCTTCGTCGGGAACTTGCTCGATTGCGGCGGCGGTCGCGTCCGCTTATACGGACAAAACCGACAGGAAAGTCGCGGTTCACGCCGAAGGCGGCACGACCGAATCAGTCTGGCGCGAAGACGGCGAAATGCTGATTACGGGACGCGCCGATTTAGCTTTCTGCGGCGAATTTTTCGCTTAAAATTTAATCCGTTGCGAAATAAAAATTCACAAAACGCCGCGAAAACTTTTGCGGTGAAGCGGACACGCACCGTGTTTTTTTAACGCTTCAAAATGCGCTTTCGTGCCGTATCCGACGTGCTTTGCAAAACCGTATTCGGGATAGATTACATCGAGTTCGCGCATCAAATTGTCGCGGTAAGTTTTAGCGATAATCGAAGCGGCGGCGATGGACGCGGAAATCGCGTCGCAGTGAATGATGGCTTTTTGCGGCAAATTAATTTCCTTAAGTTGAAGAGCGTCTATCAGCAGAAAATCGGCTTTCGGGTGCAGTTTTTCGACGGCGAGGCGCATCGCTTTTTTGGTCGCTTGGAGAATATTGATGCGGTCAATTTCTTCGGCTTCGATTTGCGCGACGGAATAACAGATTGCGGTTTGTTTCAATTCTTCGCAAATCGCTTCGCGACGTTTGGCGGTGAGTTTTTTGGAATCGTTTAAAAATTCGGGAAGCGGTTTTGATAAATCTAAAATGCAAGCCGCCGCGACGACCGCGCCCGCCAGACAGCCGCGCCCGACTTCATCAACTCCGGCGATAAATCGGCACCCGTCGGCGACAGCTTGCATTTCAAAATCGAGCGAGATTTGCGATTTGCGATTTTCAATTTGCGATTGTTTGCCCGCGACGGTTGAAGATGATTCAGTATTGATTTCTTCTTCCATTATTTTTAACACGAAATCGCAAATTGAAAATTGAAAATCGCAAATCTCTTATTTCTTCGCTGCTTTTGCCGCGTCTTTATTGCGCGTATCTTTTTCTTTGATGCGAGCCGCTTTGCCGCGAAGATCGCGCAAATAATAAAGTTTCGCGCGTCGGACTTTGCCGCGACGGGTAACGTCAATGTGGTCAATAACCGTGCCGTGAAGCGGGAAAATTCTTTCCACGCCGACACCGAAACTGACTTTGCGAACGGTAATCGTTTCGCGTGCGCCGCCGTGTTTTTTAGCAATCACGATGCCTTCAAAAATTTGCAGACGTTCCTTGTTGCCTTCCTGAATGCGAACGTGAACGCGCACGTTGTCGCCCGCCTGAAACGCCGGAATGTTATCTCTTAATTGCGTATTTTCAATGCTGTCTAAACGGTTCATTTTTTTTGAATGCGGAATGCAGAATGCGGAATGCGGAATTGATTTTTCCGCATTTCTCATTTCTCATTTCCCGCTTCTCCTTGCAATAAATCTTTTCTATTTTTCTCTGTCTTCTCTAATGCTTTTTCCTTTCGCCAACGCTCGATTTCGGCGTGGTTGCCGCTCAATAAAACTTCGGGAACTTCCATTCCGCGAAAATCTCTCGGCTGCGTGTAATGCGGACAATCAAGTAAATTCGCCGTGAACGAATCGTTGACGGCGGACGTTTCGCTGCCGAGCGCGTTCGGCAAAAGTCTGACAATCGCGTCGGTCAAAACAATCGCCGCCGCCTCGCCGCCCGACAAAACGTAATCGCCGATGGAAATTTCGTCGGTTACAAGCGCGTCGCTGACTCGTTCGTCAACGCCTTCGTAGCGTCCGCAAATCAAAACCAGATGGTTTGTGTCGTCGGCATATTTTCTGGCAATCGCTTGTTTGAAAACTTTTCCCTGTGGCGAAAGCAAAATAACGCGCGTTCCGTTCGGATAATTTTCACGTTCCGAAGTTCCGACGATTTGCTCGATTGCCCGAAAAATCGGTTCGCACTTCATCACCATTCCGTCGCCGCCGCCGAACGGACGGTCGTCGGTTTTTGAATGTTTGCCGGTTGTAAAAGAACGTAAATCGTAAATGTTTATCCCGACAATTTCCGCTAATTTAGCGCGGCGAATAATTCCGAAATCGAAAACCGCGCCGAAAAATTCGGGGAAAATTGTCAGAACGTCTATTTTCAAATTAAAAATCCAGCAAGCCTTCGGGCGCGTCAATCCGAATCAATTTGTTTCCAACGTCAACTTCGACGCAAACGCTCGCGGCAAACGGAATCAGATATTCTTTCGCTTTGCCCTCGATTACTAAAACTTCCGTGCCGCCCGTTCGCATCACTTCTTTGACCGTGCCGAGTTTGTCGCCCTCAACGGTTTCAACCGCGCAGCCTTCTAATTCCCAATCGAAAAATTCGTCCGCTTCGAGTTCGACCGCTTCCGATTCGGGAACGCAAACTTCACAGTTTCGCAAAGTTTCCGCCGCTTCAATCGAATCGAAATTCACAAATTTCAAAACGATTCTGCCCTTTTGAAACCAAAATTTTTCAATTTCGATTTCTGAAATTTCACCGTTCGGACGAACGATTGAAACACGCTGTAAATTTTCAAATCTTTCGGGAAAATCAGTCAGCAAATCGCCGACGATTTCGCCGCGCAGCCCGCGCGGTTTAGCGAGTTTGGCGATGGCAATTAAGTCCATAGAGTCTGGAGAGTTTGGAGAATCTGGAGAGTCAGAACTCGCATTGCCTCACAACTCTCTAAACTCTCCAGACTCTCCAAACTATTCAACAATATCCAGCACGAAACGCTTGCCGTGTTTTTGTCCGGCGGCAAACAACAGACTGCGAATCGCTTTAATCGTGCGACCTTCGCGCCCGATAATTCGTCCCATATCGGTCGGTGCGACGCGCAGTTTTATAACGGTCGCGCGGTCGCCCTTTTCTTCGGAGATTTCGACCGCTTCTTTGTCGTCAACCAAAGCGTTGATGATTTTTTCAATCGCTTCTTTCATAAATTTGGAAAAGCCGGCAAAGAATCAAATCGCCCGCGATTTTCAATTTCGGAAATTGATTTTATTCGCCTTCTTCCGGCTTGTTTTCTTCGCTTGGCGCGGCTTCCGTCGTTTCAGTTTCAGCGGCGGCATCCGTTTCGGCAGTCGCGGCTTCAGCTTCGGCGGCGGCTTTTTCCGCTTCTAACTTTTCCGCTTCAGCTTTTTCGGCGGCAGCTTTTTCTTCCTCGGCGCGTTTCGCCTCGGCTTCCGCCTTTTTCGCGTCGGCTTGCGCTTTTTTCTCGGCTTCGGCTTTCGCCGCCCGCGCCTGAACTGTCGCCGCTTTTTCTTCTTCGGTTTGCTCCGGGTTGTTTTTAATCAAACTCGCCACGGTTTCCGTCGGCTGCGCGCCGACCGAAATCCAATACTGAATTCGCTCGTGCTTCAAATCAACCGCTGCCGGATTCATCATCGGATTATACGTGCCGAGATTTTCCAAATATTTACCGTCGCGTTTCGAGCGTTTTTCTTTTACAACAATGCGATAGAAAGGTTTTTTCTTCGCGCCCATTCTCATCAAACTTATTCCTAACATAATTTTTAAGTGAGAACTGAAAACTGAAAAGTGAGAGACAAAACTTCGCACTTTTCAGTTTTCAGTTCTCAGTTCTCACCTTTTTTTCTTGTGTCTCTTTTTCTTCTTTAATTTCTTTGCCAGAGAATCGGTTTTCTCTTCGTAATTGTTATCAAAATCTTCCGCGCCGCCGAACATTCCGCCGAGTCCGTTCATACCGCCGCCCATCAAACTGCCTAAACCGCCGCCGAGTCCGCCCATCGCTTTGCCCGCAAGTTTGCCCAAAAGACCGCCGCGATTCATCTGCGACATCATTTTTTTCATCTGCTCGTATTGGCGGAGCAAGCCGTTGACATCGGAAATCGTCATTCCAGAACCTTTGGCGATGCGCGTTTTGCGGCTCGCGTCAATAACCTTATGATTCTGACGTTCCTGCTTGGTCATCGAATCAATGATCGCTTCGGTGCGCTTCATCTGCGCTTCGACTTCGACCGATTGCTCGTCGGAAATTTGAAGTCCGCCCGTCATTTGTTCGGGCAGCATTTTCATAATCTTCGACATCGAGCCGATCTTTTTGAATTGTCCGAGTTGAGCGCGAAAATCTTCGAGCGTGAACTGATTGCTCGTCATTTTCTCCAACTGTTTCTGCGCTTCGTCCTCGTCAATTTTGCCTTGAACTTCTTCGATAAGCGATAAAACATCGCCCATTCCCAAAATTCTCTGCGCGATGCGGTCTGGATAAAACGGCTCGATAGCGTCGTATTTTTCGCCGACACCGACAAATTTTACGGGTTGTCCGATGACTTGTTTAATCGAAAGTGCCGCGCCGCCGCGAGCGTCGCCGTCCATTTTCGTCAAAACAACGCCCGTGATGCCGACTCGCTCGTGAAAAACTTCCGCGCTTCTCACGGCATCTTGTCCGGTCATCGCGTCGGCGACGAAAAGAACTTCCATCGGGCGCGTTTCGGCTTTAATCTGTTCGAGTTCGACCATCAAGTCATCGTCAATATGCAGACGACCGGCGGTATCAATCAACAGCGTATCAAAACCCGAATCCTGCGCGTGTTTCATCGCGCCTTTCACCAGCGTCAAAGGATCGTTCGATTCCTTATCCTGATAAACCGGAACGCCGACCGCGCCGCCGACAACTCTTAACTGCTCACGCGCGGCGGGGCGATAAACGTCAACCGAAACCAATAAAGGTTTGCGTTCCTGATTATCTTTCAGCCAGCGCGAAATTTTTCCCGCCGAAGTCGTTTTACCCGAACCTTGCAGCCCGACAATCATCACGACATTCGGAATCGCGCGGGTAAAAACTAATCTCGATGAAGTGCCGCCGAACAATTCAACCAATTCGTCATAAACGATTTTGACGACCTGTTCGTGCGGCTTCAAATCCTGCCAAACCGCTTGTCCTTCGGCTTTCAGACGAACATTCTCGACAAAATCTTTCGCAACTTTATAATTAACATCCGCTTCGAGCAAAGCCATCCGAATCTCACGCAGAGCGACATCAACATGCTCCGGCGTAAGTTTCCCTTCGCCGCGCAGATTCTTCAGCGTAGATTTCAGTTTGTCGGATAAAGACTCGAACATATAGATACACTTCTGGCAGTAAAGCCGAAACTATAAATACTAATTGCTTAAAGGGAAAGTGTCAAGAAATCTAAGATGTCAGTTGTTTATTTAAAAAGATTTTGTTATAAATAATATGTCGTTGAGAGATAAAACTCTTAACTCGGTTTCAAAACTAAATAGGCTTTGCTCGTTCTGATTTGCTTCTCATTAAGAGTGTTTTAGAGATCGAATCGTAACATCAATTATTTAAGCTGCCTGAATTTTAATGTTATTCACGATAACATTTTAAGATAGGTGGCTTTTTCTATTTTATGGGCTGAATTTTTGAAGAAGAGGTTATTAAATATGCCAAAACTCGCGCCGATTAAACGAAAAGATTTGATTTATTATTTACGCCAGTTTGGATTTGATGGACCTTACGCTGGCGGAAAACATCAAATTATGGAAAAAGATACTTTGACGATTACTATTCCGAATCCGCATAAAGGCGACATTGGAAAGGACTTTCTCGTTCGTATTTTGAAACAAGCTAGAATTGATAGAAAAATTTGGGAAGATTTATGAAACTTCTGCAACTTTTTCAACTGCTAATCGCAAACCGTTCACAACCGGCAAAGATAATTTTTTGGAAAGACGATAGAAAATCCACTCTTCCAAAACTTCCACAAGTTCTTCGCGGCATTCTTCAAGCGTTTCAGCGTTGGCATAAACGCCTTGAAATCCCGGAATCTCGCCGTAGAAACTTCCGTCGTCGCTGAGAATTTCATATTTTGCTTGGCGCATCGCGGCTTGGATATATTGGGTCAACATAATTTTCAGTTTATCTTTTCATTTCCTTTTCATCAACCAAAACTTTCTCAATCGCGTTAATCACACTTTCAACCGAAACTCTTTTGATACATTCCGGCTCGGCGAATTCTTTGCAGAAATTTCCAGCACACGGCTGGCACGGCATTTTTTCATAAACGATTTCGTGTCGCGCATTCGTCCAAGGTCGCCAATGATTAATATTTGACGAGCCGAAAATGACGACGCTTGGCGCGTTCACTGCCGCCGCGATGTGTGCGATTCCCGAATCATTGCCGACGAATATTTTGGCGTGGGAAGCTAAAGCCGTAATTTCAGGTAAAGTTAAATCGTCGAAAGTTGTAATCGGAACAGCAGAAAGTTCACGCAGATTTTCTAAAATTCCGCGTTCTTTTTCGGTTGCGACGGCGATTATCCGTAAATTTTTTTCGCTTAAAAATTCCGCGATTCGCGCGTAATTTTCAGTTCCCCACTGTTTCGTATTGAACGCGGCAACCGGATGAAGCAGAGCGATTCGGGGTTGGTCGAAACTGATTTCAGATGAAAAATTCTTTGCATTTTCGCGCCTCTGCGTCTTTGCGTTAAATTTTTCTTTCAATGATTTCAACGCTTTCTCAGTTACAGCTAAACGGCTTTTTGGTTTATCTGCGACGGGAACGCCGACGAATCCGAGCAGCGCGAGTTGCTGTTCGGCGGAATGCGCGTGTTCGGTTTGCCAAAAACGAAGCGGCGACGGAGCGCGGTGCGTGTAGAGAAAATCGTATTGATAATCTTTAAAGCCGACGCGATATTTCGCGCCCGAAGCGCGGACTAAAAACGTCGCCGTCGTTCCGCCGTGCAGATTGAGTGCGACATCATATTTATTCGCGCGAATCTTTCGGGCAGTTTGCAGACGCGATTTCAAATCGTTTTTTTTAAACGAGATGACATTATCAACCGCGTCGAAACCATCTAAAACGGGTGCGACCCAATCTTCGAGCAAAATATCAATCCGCGCGTCTGGCAGAAATCTTTTCAAAGCGATGAGCGAAGGCGTTGCCAAAACCGTGTCGCCGATTGAGCGCAGACGGACGATTAAAACGCGCCGAACTTTCGTCCAGTCAATCGCGGATTTTGAAATATTTTCATTCGACAAAGAATTTCACCACAAAGTCGTTTTAGCCTCGAACAGACACGAATTTTCACGAAATTAAATCAAAATAATTTTCGTGTTCATTCGTGTCTGTTCGAGGCTAAAGTTCTTACACTTTTTCTACCATCGCTTCTTCGACGAGCATCACGGGAATTTCGTCGCGTATCGGATAAACGAGAGCGCATTCGGGATTGACGCATTTCAAACCGCTTTCGTCGGGTTTGATTTCGACTTTCGATTTGCATTTCGGACAGCGCAGAATTTCAAGAAGTTCGGGACTGATTGCCATAAGATTTTTCTCCAATTACTAAGGATAATTTTAACGCAAAGACGCAAAGACGCAAAGACGCAAAAATGTAAAGCGAAAGGGTAAGAGAATTATTTCCCTTACCCTTTTGCCTTTTGCCTTTTTACTTTATGCGGCTTCGGTTTTCGCGCCGCATTCGGGACAGAATTTTGCTCCGGGAGCGAGTTCGGCTTGGCAGTTCGCACATTTTTGTTTTTCCTGCGTCGCGCCGCATTCCGAGCAGAATTTCGCGCCTTCGCGCAATTCTGCGCCGCATTTGACGCAAGGAACTTTGGCGACTTCCATTTTCGCGCCGCAGTCGCCACAGAATTTTGTGCCGACGACGTTCGGTTTGCCGCACGACGGACACAAAATCGTGTTTGTCTGCGAAGATTGTCCGCCGCCTTGATTTTGCTGTTGTCCCGCATTGCCGAAAGCGTTTGCCATTTGTCCGCCGACGGCGAAACCCGCGCCCAAGCCTGCGCCCAAACCTGCGCCGCCGCCTTCGTTTTGCGCCGCGTCGCGCAGAGCGTCGGCGGCTTGAAATTTCATATATTGGTCGGCGTTGCCGAGTGCGCCCATCGAAGCGCGTTTGTCCATCGCCGCCTCGACTTCGGGCGGCAGAGAAATGTTTTCGACGTAGAATTTTGTAACTTCCAAACCGTAGCCGCGAAATTCTTCGTTGATTTTCGCGCGGATTGCTTCGCCGAGTTCTTTGTATCGCGCCGCCAAATCTAAAGCCGGAATTTTCATCTCGCCAACCGCGTCGGAAAATTCCGTTACGATGGCGCGTTTTAGCTGCTCGTCAATGTCTTCGGTTTGAAAATGCGCGTTCGTTCCGGCGACTTCCTTGATGAAGGTTGCAGGGTCGGCAACGCGCATCGAATACGCGCCGAAAGCGCGAAGCCGGACGATGCCGAAATCCGCGTCGCGCAGCATTACGGGATTTGCCGTTCCCCATTTCATATCGGTAAATTGTTTCGTGTTGATGAAATAGACTTCCGATTTGAACGGCGAATTAAAGCCGTATTTCCACGCGCCCAATTTCGATAAAACCGGCGTGTTGCCGCCGTCAATCGTGTAGCGTCCGGGCGCGAAAACATCGGCGACCTGACCTTCAAAAACGAAAACCGCAACCTGCGATTCGCGCACGATAAGCTGCGCTCCGTTTTTGATTTCCTGTCCGGCGACCGGAAAACGATAAAGTATCGTGTCTTTGGATTCGTCGAGCCATTCGATAACTTCGATAAACTGATTTAACGCCGCGTCTTTAACCTTGTCGAAAATACTCATTTTTGATTTCTCCTTATCGCCAATCTTAACGAAAACTATCGCATAAAGTTTCGATTATGCCAAATAATTCGGCATTATTATTTGCGGTTTTTCGTTTTATATTTTATCAAATAAAAAATAAAAATCATCATTGCTCCGCCCGCGCAATCGAGCAGCACGTCATAAACCGAACTCGTTCGCGCGGCGTTGAAACTTTGATTGAATTCGTCGGCGCAGGCAACTAGCAAGACGACGACGAACGCTAAAGCAAACCAGAATTTTCGCGGCAGAAGTTTAGCGGAATTTATAAAAGCGCGTGAAGCCCAAAAAGCCAAAATCGCATATTCGGTAACGTGCGCGAGTTTGCGAATAAAAGCGTGATACGCCGTCAAAGTTTCCTCCGAAGCGTGCGGAAAAAGCCATTCCAAAACCGGACGAATAAAACGCGACGTATTTGACATCGAACCGGCGTTCGATGAAGCGATAAAAATCACCGCAATCCACACGACGAGCAGCGCGTAGCGAAAAAATCGCTCGCGCCGCGCCGTCTTTCGCAAAATCGTTTTACTCATAAAAAAGAAAACGAATTACGAATTGAAACAAAAATTCGTAATTCGTAATTCGTAATTCGCTTATCGTTTTAAGCCGCCGCCGCGCCGGAAACGACTTCGATGATTTCTTTGGTAATCGCCGCCTGCCGAATGCGGTTCATATTCAAAGTCAAAGTGTCAATCAATTCGCCCGCGTTTTTCGATGCCGAATCCATCGCCGTCATTCTCGCGCCTTGTTCCGATGCGGTTGATTCGAGCATCGCGCGGTAGATTTGCGTTTCGATTTGTTTCGGCAGAAGTCGTCCGAAAATTTCCGCCGGCGGCTGCTCGTAAATATATTCGGCTTGCGCCGCGCTTGCCGTTTTGTCAGCAGACTCGATGCGCGGAATCGGCAGAAGCTGTTCGACTTTGACTTCCTGCGACATCACGGTTTTGAATTCGGTGAAAACGAGAAAAACTTTATCAATAGTTTCGTCTTCCGTGAATGTTTTTATAATGCGGTCGGCGATTTTCACCGCGTCCGCGTGTTTGACTTTTCCCGTTCCGGTCAAGCCGACGTATTCTTCGACGAACGTCATTTCGCGGCGTTTGAAAAAATCGCGTCCTTTGCGTCCGACCGGAATCATCTCAGCCGATTTTCCGGCGTTCGCCCGCAAAAAATTCTGCGTCGCCTTCATCAAATTTGTGTTGAAACCGCCGCACAAACCTTTGTCCGCGCTGACCAAAACGATTAAATATTTTTCGTCGCCCCGCACGGTCATCAAAGGCGATTGAAATTCGTCGCCCACATTCGCGCTCAGATTGCCGAGAATTTCCGACATTTTTTTGGCGAACGGACGCGCCGCCGTTACGCGGTCTTGAGCGCGTTTTAATTTTGCCGCCGCGACCATTTTCATCGCTTTGGTAATTTGCTGCGTGTTTTTGACGGACTTGATGCGCCGCCGCATATCTAAAAGACTTGCCATATTTGATTTGGGATTTGAGATTTGGGATTGCGGATTTGAAGATTTCAAAATCCCAAATCCGCAATCCCAAATCCTAAATCGAATTAAGCGTTTGCAATCGCCGCTTTATCTTGATTGACTTCGCTCCAGCGCGTCGCTTTGAAATCTTCTACGGCTTCCTTCATCAAGGCTTTCAAATCGTCGTCAATCGCTTTTTTCGTGCGAATCGTGTCGAAAACCGCCGGATGTGAATTTTCGACGAAGCTGAAAATTTCTTCCTCAAAGCGTTTCAAATCGCTGACTTCGATGTCGTCCGCCAAGCCGTTGGAAACCGTCCAAATGATAAAGACTTGTTTCTCGACTTCCATCGGCTGATATTGACCTTGCTTCAAAACTTCAGTCAGACGCTTGCCGCGCTCCAATTGGTTTTGCGTTGATTTATCCAAATCCGAACCAAATTGGGCGAACGCCGCGAGTTCGCGGTATTGCGCCAAATCAATCCGCAAAGTTCCGGCGACTTGTTTCATCGCTTTGATTTGCGCCGCGCCGCCGACGCGCGAAACCGAATTGCCGACGTTAATGGCGGGGCGCACGCCGGAGTTGAACAAATCGGATTCGAGAAAGATTTGCCCGTCGGTAATCGAAATTACGTTCGTCGGAATATATGCGGAAATATCGCCCGCCTGCGTTTCGATAATCGGCAGACTCGTCAAACTTCCGCCGCCGCGCACTTCGGACATTTTCGCGGCGCGTTCGAGAAGGCGCGAGTGGAGATAAAAAACGTCGCCCGGATACGCTTCGCGTCCCGGCGGACGACGGAGCAGCAAAGAAATTTCACGATACGCCGCCGCTTGTTTCGTCAAATCGTCGTAAATCGTGAGCGCGTGTCTGCCGTTGTCGCGGAAATATTCACCCATCGCCACGCCCGAATACGGCGCGAGAAACTGCATTGCCGCAGGATCGGAAGCCGAAGCGTTGACGATAATCGTGTAATCCATCGCGCCGTATTCTTCGAGCTTTTGCCGAACCTGCGCCACCGTCGAAGCCTTCTGCCCGATGGCGACGTAAATGCAAATCATATCTTTGCCTTTTTGATTGATAATCGTGTCAATCGCCACGGCGGTTTTTCCCGTCTGGCGGTCGCCGATAATCAGTTCGCGCTGCCCGCGTCCGATTGGCACCATCGCGTCAATCGCTTTGAGTCCGGTTTGAAGCGGTTCTTTGACGGGTTGACGGTCAATAATTCCAGGCGCGATGCGTTCAATCGAGTTAAATTGGTCGGTGATAATCTCGCCTTTGCCGTCAATCGGATTTCCGAGCGCGTCAACTACGCGCCCAATCAGCGCGTCGCCGACCGGAACGCTCATAATTTTCCCCGTGCGCTTCACTTCGTCGCCTTCCTTGATTTTCTGAAAATCCCCAAAAAGCACCGCGCCGACTTTATCTTCTTCAAGGTTCAGCGCGAGTCCGCGAACGTCGTGCGGAAATTCAATCAATTCGCCCGCCATAACCTTTTCGAGTCCGTGAATTTCGGCGATTCCGTCGCCGACTTTGATGACCGTGCCGACTTCGTTGACGGTCATCGTCGCGTCAAAATTTTCAATCTGTGAACGAATGATTTCGTTAATTTCGTTTGCTTTAATTGCTTCCATAATTTTTTTGTTCCGGCGGATGGCTTATCCAATAAATCAACGCCGCTCCGATTAAAATCCATCCTGTAATAAAACTTATCAAATAAACTGTCGCGCTTTCCAATCGAACCGTTCTATTCGCGCCTTCTATCGTGTCGCCGTAAAAGTAAGCCGCGCTCGCCGCAACGATTATCAAAGTCGAAATCAGCCAGATTATAAAAGATACGGCGGCTTTTACGATTACCGATTTTTTACTGTCCGCCGCGCGATAGCTTTGATAAAACTTCCAAAAGAACAACGAATAAAAAACGGCGTTCGTTATTATAAACGTCCAGAAAAAAATCTGATTAAAAGTCGCAAACGACATCTCGAAAAATCTCAGCTTCGCGCGTAGTTCGGGTCGGCGATAAATTTGGCTAAAACTTCCGCCAGCAATTCTTTTTTCCGCTCGAAAGATTCCGTGTTCGCGTTGTGGCTGCCGAAATCGTTGCCGCTCACCGCGACCGTAAAATAATCGGCGACGATTGCCGCCTGCTGTTCCATTCCGTAATCAATCAAATCGCGCCCGCTTTCCAAAACGTATGAATAAGCCTTTTGGTAATCGAAACCGTTACGGACGAATTCATACAAACCGTGAAATCGCGGACTTAAAACGCCGGTTTGATATTGCCAAACGTGCGTCAATTCGTGAATAAAAAACTCGTTCCAAAGAATGCCCGCCGACGAATAATCCGCTTGATACGCTTTGTCGGGCGCGTAAATTTCTCCGTTCGGAGTCATCAAAACCGTTTCCGGCTGAAAGAAAACGTATTTGCCTTCGTGAACTCTGACCCGCGCGTAATCCAAAGAATCTTTGAAAACTTTTCTCGCTAATTCGATTTCGCCTTCGGTCAAACTTCTGTCCATACATTCGCAAACAAATCAAGCTCCGATCATCTGCGCTTTGAGTTCCGCCAACTGCGTTTTTACCGAACTGTCATAAACGGTCGAACCGAGACGGGTAACGACTCCGCCGATGAGCGTCTCGTCAATTTGAAAATTCAGATTAACCGTTTTGCCCGTCAAACGCGCCAGATTTTTTTGCATTTCCGTTTTTTCGCCTTCGGAAAGCGGACGCGCCGAGATGATTTCGGCGGAAACCACTCCGCTGCGCTCTTCTAAAACGCTCGCAAATTTTTCGTTGATTTCGCCGAGTTCGGTCAAGCGATTGTTTCGCAAAAGCACACGCAGAAAGTTCGCCGTCGTTTTCGCCGGTCGGGTTTTCTCGATTAAACTTTCTAAAACTTTTTCCTTGCTCGATTGAGCGATTGCCGGATTGCCGAATGCGTCTTGCAAATTACCGTTAGCATTTATCAAAGTTTCCCAAGTTTTCAATTCCGTGCGGACAAAATCAATTTCGCCGGTTTTCGTAACGACATCAGCCAGCGCGACGGCGTAGCGGCGGGCGACGGTTTCGACGCTCATTTTAGTTTAAACCTCCGATAGATTGAATGCTCGCCCGAACGAGCCGCGCGTCTTTGTCGGCGTTGATTTCCGATTTGATTTTTTCTTCGGCGCGGCGAATGCTTTCTTCGGCGGAAAAGCGTCGGAGTTCGCGTCTGGCTTGTTTGCCTTTGCGCTCGATTTCGCTCGCCGCCTGCTCGCGCAATTTGGAGATTTCAAATTCGGTCTGCTCCATGATGCGCGATTTTTCGGCTTCGGCTTCGGCTTCGGCGCGGGCGCGAATTTTTTGCGCTTCCGCGTCGAGCGCGGCGAGTTTTGCTTCGGTCGCCGTCATCTGCGCGAGCGCGGCTTGTTTTTCCGCTTCGGCTTTGATTAGCTCGGCGCGAATCGTTTCGCGTTTGGCTTTGAAAGCATTCGACAAAGGTTTTTTCAAAAGATAAATCATAATGGCGACGAAAATCGCCAGATTGAAAAACCGCCACGCTTCAAAGCCCGGATAGTTTAAGTATTGGTTGTAAAAATGCAGAAACTTATTCCAACCTGATTCGGTTTTCGCGGCTTCGGCAAAAGCAAATATAAAGTTAAATAAAAAGGCTGACATTATTAAATTTAGGAATTTTAGATTTAAAAAACTACGCTTATTTCAAGATATTCGCGCTGATGCGCTCCGCCATTTGCGCGGCTTCCTGCTCGATTACGTTTCGCGCTTCAAGGGTTTGCTTGTCCAATTCTTGGCTGCGTTGCGTTATTAGTTGGGCAACTTCTGCTTTGACCGCGCCTATTTTTTCCTGTTTGGCGGCGACCGCTTCGGCACGCTGGCGTTCGATCAATTCGTAACCTCGGCTTCGAGCTTCGAGCATCGCTGCTTCAATACGCGATTGTTTTTCGCCGACACTTTTCAAAATATCCTGCGCCTCGCTCGAACGCCCGCCTTTGCTGCGCTCGCGCGAAGCGATAACGCTGTTGACGGGACGAAAAAACGTCCGGTTTAAAATCCAGATCATCAACAAAATAATCGCAATATGGATAAACATCGTGCCGTCCGGCACGAGTCGAACTTCCTGAAACAAAAGCAAAGTCATAAACATTTATATTATGTGTTCGTCTCTAATAGTGCAAAAATTCACACGCTCGTCAAAAGAGAAAGAATAACACGCCGCATTTTTGACGGTCAAGCAAGGCGCAAATCGGCGTTTTCCGAAAATCAACTTGACAGTTTTCCGCCCAAAGGCTTAGTTTTAATTCTCTAACGGAGGCGCATCTGTTCCGGTGAATGGCGCGGTCTTCAAAACCGTTTGTGAGATTGTGAGAGCAATCTTAGGTCGGTTCGACTCCGACACGCCTCCGCCAAATTTTAAGGATGAAGGATGAAGGATGAATAATTCTTATGCGTGATTGGATTTCTCTAAATATGACTCCGCAAATCGGACCTCGCGCGGCGACGAAATTGTTGGAAAAATTCGGCTCGGCGGAAAATGTTTTTCACGCTCGCCGCAGCGAACTCGAATCTCTGCGGCTCAAACCCGAATCCGTCGAAAGCATTTTAAAGCGCGAATTTCACGACAAAGCCGAAACGGAATTATCAAAAGTCAGAGAACTCGGCGGCGACGTTTTGATTCTTGATGACGGCAGTTATCCATACCTTTTGAGAGAAATCGCCGACCCGCCGATTACGCTTTATGTGAAGGGCGATTGGCAATCGTGTTTTGACGCGCCGTGCGTCGCGGTGGTCGGTTCGCGCCGCTGCTCGACTTACGGGGCGAACGCTTCGGAAATGCTGGCGAGAGATTTGGCGACGAACGGAATTTGCATTGTTTCGGGTTTAGCGCGCGGAATTGATTCGGCGGCGCATCGCGGCGCAATCGCGGCTAAAGGTAAAACAATCGCCGTTTTGGGAACGGGAATTGACCAGGTTTATCCGAAGGATAACGCGCGATTGGTTGATGAAATTCTAGCGTCGGGCGGCGCAATCGTTTCGCAGTTTCCTTTGAATACGCCGCCGCTCAAAGACAACTTTCCATACCGCAACCGAATCATAAGCGGGCTGAGTTTGGGAGTTTTAATTGTCGAAGCGTCGGAGCGTAGCGGCTCTTTGATAACCGCTCGTCTAGCGATGGAGCAAAACCGCGAAGTGCTGGCGGTGCCGGGAAACATCACTTCAAAAAATTCGTTCGGCACGAATTATTTGATAAAGTCGGCGGGCGCGAAATTAGTTCAGCAATGGCAGGACGTTGTTTCGGAATTGCCGACGGAAGTCGCCGCCGCGATTTTGCCGCCGAAGGTTGACGAAAAAGAATCGGCGGACGTGAATCAGCCGGAACGAGTTCCCGTCAATTTGAGCGAAACGGAGCGCGTCATCTGGCAGATGCTTTCGGCTGACGAAGCAGCGCACATTGATATTTTATTAGAAGAAAGCAAATTGTCATTCGGCGATTTGAGCGCGGCTTTATTGGGTCTGGAAATGCGCGAATTGATTCGCCCATTGCCGGGCAAAAATTACGCGAGGAAAATCTAAAAAGCGGAAATTTTATGAGCGATACGCAATTTGTTCAAATTGAAAAACGCGGGGAATACACCGAAAGCGAGTTTTGGGAAATGATAATCGCGCTCGATGCCCGCAAATGGCAGAATCTTTTGCCGCCGCAAATATCGCTTGAAGACTTGCCGACAAAACGGGCGCGAAATTTTGTTACGCAAGCCGACGCGTCCGTTCCTGACTGCTTAACGTGCGGAGCGTGCTGCACGTTTTTATTCGTCGTCGGTGTCAAAGCGACCGACACCGCGCCGCCGGAAACAATCTGGAATCTAACCGACGAAAGCGGCGAAATTATCATTGATTCTTATTTGAAGCGCGACGCGGAAACGCTTTACTGCACTTCTTTGAAGCCAACGGCGGACGGAAAAATGCCGTGCGGAATTTACGAACAAAGACCGCAAACGTGCCGAAGTTTTGAAGCGGGCAGCGACAAATGCCACGCGCTGCGACGCATTTACGGATACGAACCGTTTCTATCGCTTCAGGAAATGTTCGACGCGCGGCAAATTTTGAAAGCGAAAGAATCGAAACCGATTTCGCCGGAAACGATTCGAGAAGTAAAAATCGTCAAAACGGAAACGGGCGATTGTGAAATCGTCGCTCTAATGCAATACGGCTCAAGCCGAACGATTCACACATTCGATCCGAATCGTGAATCGTGGAGACAGTTTCAATTTTCCGGTTCGACGCTTGCCGAAGCGCGGCAAATAATCGAATCGCAAAATTGAAATTATTTTTAACGCGAAAGCGCAGAGGCGCGGAGAAAAATAAATTTTTCTCCGTTCGGCTTTTATCTTTATAACCTTTGCGCCATCGCGTCTTTGCGTTAAATTTTTTTCTTAAATGAGAGAGTTGGCGATTCGGTCGCGGATTGACACGCGAAGTTTCAAAGTGTTAGAAGTCAGATGTCGGCGCGGGAAAAACGCCCGACATATTTTTTTCAAATAAAATGGCAAAAAATTTAGTTATCGTCGAATCGCCCGCAAAGGCGAAAACCATCAATAAATATCTCGGCAGCGATTATTTAGTTTTAGCTTCGATTGGGCATATCAAGGATTTGCCGTCGAAGGAACTCGGCGTTGACATCGAAAATAATTTCGAGCCGACGTATGAAGTTATTCCCGACAAAAAGAAGCGCAATAATAAAAAGGTCGTTTCCGATTTGAAAAAAGCGGCGAAGGAAGCCGATTCGATTTATCTCGCGGCTGACCCCGACCGCGAAGGCGAAGCGATTTGCCAGCATCTCGCCGAAGAAATCGTGCCGAAAAAACCGAAAAAACAAGTGTTTCGCGTGATGTTCAACGAAATCACGAAAAACGCCATTAAGGACGCTTTTAAAGAACCGAAACAAATCAATAAAGATTTGGTTGACGCGCAGCAGGCGCGTCGTATTTTGGACAGATTGGTCGGTTATAAAGTTTCGCCGATTTTGTGGAAAACCATCGGCGGCAAACTTTCTGCCGGTCGCGTGCAAACCGTCGCCGTGCGAATGGTCGTTGACCGCGAGCGCGAAATCGAAGCGTTTGTCAAAACCGAATACTGGACAATAATCGCCAATCTCGCCGCGAAACTGCCGCCGAATTTCGACGCGCGGCTTTACAAAATCGAAGATTTAACCGTTAAAACTTCCGGCTTTGACCAAGATTTGAAAAAGAGCGAAACGCACATTAAAGATGAAGCGACAGCGAAATCAATCGTCGCTGAAGCCGAAAAAGAAAATTTCGTCGTTGATTCGGTTACGACAAAAGAGCGAAAACGAAATCCGACACCGCCGTTTATCACTTCCAAATTGCAGCAGGAAGCGGCGCGAAAACTCGGCTTTACCGTCAAGCGCACGATGATGGCGGCGCAGAAACTTTACGAAGGCGTGGAAGTCGGCAAAGACGGACTTGTCGGATTAATAACTTATATGCGCTCGGATTCGGTCAGAGTTTCCGATGCGGCTTTGTCGGAAGTTCGGGATTTTATCGGCGGCAATTACGGCGCGAAATATATGCCCGAAAAACCGACGATTTATCGCGGGAAAAAAGACGCGCAGGACGCGCACGAAGCGATTCGCCCGACGGAAGTCGCGCGAACGCCCGACGATTTGAGAAATTATCTGAGCGCGGACGAACTGAAACTTTACACTTTGATTTGGAAACGCTTCGTCGCATCGCAAATGACCGCCGCGATTTTTGACCAAACAACGATTGACATCAAAGCCGGACGCTTTACATTTCGCGCGACGGGTTCGGTGCAGAAATTTGACGGATTTTTGAAAGTTTATCAGGAAGGACGCGACGAAAAACCTGAATCGGAAGAAGATTCCGACGAAGAAAAAACTTTGCCGCAGACGGAAAAAGGCGAGCAGTTAAAATTAAGTTCAATCACGCCCGAACAGCATTTTACCGAACCGCCGCCGCGTTATACGGAAGCGACTTTGGTCAAGGCTTTGGAAGAACAAGGCATCGGGCGACCTTCGACTTACGCGGCGATTATGACGACGATTCAAGACCGCGAATACGTCGAAAAACTCGAAGGCAGATTTCACCCGACTGGACTCGGAACAACCGTCAACGATTTGCTGGTGAAAAATTTTTCAGACCTTTTCAATCCGACTTACACGGCGCGAATGGAAGCGAATCTCGACGAAATCGAAGACGGAAAATTAAATTGGCGCGACGCGATGCGCGGTTTTTACGACAAGTTTTCAGTTGATTTAAAGGACGCGACCGAAGCGATTAAAAACGTCAAAAAGCAGGCGATTCCGACCGACGAGATTTGCGAAAACTGCGGCGCAGGAATGGTCATAAAATTCGGACGCTTTGGACAATTCTTGGCGTGCGCGAATTATCCCGAATGCAAAACCACGCGCGAAGTCGCTTCAAAGCGGACAGCCGCGACAACCACAACCGACGAAAACGGCGAAGTGAAAACCGAAGTCGAAGAAATCGCGCCGTGCGAATTGTGCGGCAAAGATATGGCTTTGAAAAAAGGTCGTTTTGGCACGTTTTACGGCTGCACGGGTTATCCCGAATGCAAAAATATCCGCAAGATTGATAAAAAAAGCGGACAGACTTTGACGGTCGCGCCGCCGGTCGAACTCGACGAAATTTGTCCCAAAGACGGCGCGAAATTGGTTCTCAGAAACGGACGTTTCGGCGAATTTACTTCGTGTTCAAATTATCCGAAATGCGATTACATCAAGCGCGAAACCATCGGAATGGCTTGTCCGAAATGCAAGGACGGAGAAATCGCCGTCAAAAAATCGCGGCGCGGAAAAGTATTTTACGGCTGCGTAAATTACCCGAAATGCGACGCGGTTTTCTGGGACAAACCCGTGCTTGAACCGTGTCCGAAATGCCACGCGCCGTTCCTTTTGGAAAAGACGACGAAGAAAGAAGGCACGTTCCGCTATTGCCAAACCGAAGGTTGTGATTATAAAATTGCCGTCAGCGATTTAACACAAAGTTCAAACGCGGAAACAACCGTTTCCGCCAGCTAGGTTTGCGATGAACGAAAATATCGAATTTCTGCAGGCGTTTCTGAAAAATCCTCTCAAAGTCGGCTCGATTGCGCCGTCCTCGCCGGAACTCGCCCAACAGATGGTTGACGATATTTATCCCGATGAAGAACGAATCGTTCTCGAACTCGGTGTCGGCACGGGCGCGATAACGAAATTTTTGCGCGACGTTGTGCCGGGCAAGGAAGCATATCTCGGCATCGAACTCGACCGTGATTTAGTTAAATCGCTCAAGCGAAATTTTCCGCGTCTGAAAATCGTGCGCGGCAATGCGCGCGACGCTTTTTCGATTTATCAGAAAACAAATTTCGGCAAAATCGGCTACATAATTTGCTGTCTGCCGTTCGTCTCTCTGCCGAATGAAGTCGGCGAAAAAATTCTCTCGGAAGTTGATAAATTTATGGAGCAAGGTTCGTGCGTGTTTCGCACTTTTCAATACGCGCACGGCTATTATTTTCCATCTGCCATCAAACTCCGCGAACATATGCGGAATCGCTACGGCAAAGCCGAGAAAAGCCCGCTCATCGTCAAAAATGTTCCGCCCGCTTATACCTTGACTTGGAAAACTTCTTAAAATTCACGCCCCAGAAATTGCAAATCTGAAACTTTTCCCGTCGTTTTGCTGTAAAATAAATTAAACTTTTCTATCGAAAGTCATACTAAATTTTTAGGAGAATCAAAAAATGTTACGACGTAAATTGACGAGCGTTTTTCTGTTTTACGCTTTTCTGCTTCCGGCGATTGCCTTCGGGCAGACGACCGCGCCTGCCGTTTATCAAGCACCGAAGGAAGCAATTGATAAAATCAAAGACGAAGGAATGAATCATTCGCAAGTGATGCAGACTTTGAGTTATTTGTCCGACGTTATCGGGGCGCGTCTGACGGGTTCGCCCGCGCTGAAACGCGCCAACGAATGGACGCGCGACACGATGACGAAATGGGGTTTGCAAAACGCGCATCTCGAAGCGTGGGGACCGTTCGGGCGCGGCTGGACGCTCAAGAATTTCGACGCGCAAATCGTCCAGCCGTATGACATTCCGCTGATTGCGTATCCGAAAGCGTGGTCGCCTTCGACCAATGGCGAGATAACGACGGACGTGGTTTATTTCGACGCGAAAACCGATGCCGACTACGACAAATACAAAGGTAAATTGAAGGATAAAATCGTGCTGGTTTCCGACATCCGCGAACTAAAACCCGATTTGACCGGAATGGGAAATCGTCTGACCGACGAAGAATTGACAAAGCTGGCGAACGCGCCCGATCCGGCAACCATTCCGCGCACCAATATGGGAATCTCGCCCGAACGAATGAAAATTTTTCAGGAAAGAATCGTCAACGGCGCGAAGCGAATGAATTTTTTAATGCAGGAAGGCGCGGCGGTGATGGTTGACAACAGCTTTAACGGAAGCGGCGGAACGATTTTCGTAGCGCAGGCGAGCGTCGCGGGCGACGTGCCGAAAAACGTGCAGGATTATTTCGGCGGCAAACGCCTGCAGCCTTGGCAGAAGGAAGCCGAATCGAAAATGATTCCGCAGATGACGCTGGCGACCGAGCATTATAATCGCTTGGTCAGAATGATTAAGCAGGGCGAGAATTTGAAAATGACGGTCAACATTCAAGCCGCATACAACGACGATGACCCGATGGCTTACAACACAATCGCCGAAATTCCGGGAACAGACCCGAAATTAAAAGATGAAATCGTGATGGTCGGCGGACATATGGATTCGTGGCATTCGGGAACGGGCGCGACCGACAACGGCGCGGGCGTGGCGGCGGCGATGGAAGCGGCGCGAATCATTCAAGCGTCGGGCTTGAAACCGCGCCGCACGATTCGCGTCGCACTTTGGTCGGGCGAAGAAGAAGGACTTTTCGGCTCGTCAAATTATGTCAAACAGCATTTCGGCGAAATGAAGGGCGGCGGCAGCGTGATGGCGGCGATGCTCGGCGGCGAGCAGACGAAACCCGAATTGATAAAAGGCGCGGATTACGAAAAACTTTCCGCTTATTACAATCTCGACAACGGCACGGGCAAAATTCGCGGCGTTTATATGCAGGGCAATTCCGCCGCCGCGCCGATTTTCAAAGCGTGGCTTGAGCCTTTCAAAGAGATGGGCGCAACGACGATAACCTTGAGCAACACGGGCGGCACAGACCATCAATCTTTTGACCGAATATACTTGCCCGGTTTTCAATTTATTCAAGACGAAATCGAATACGATGCCCGCACACATCACTCGAATCAAGACGTTTTCGACCGCATTCAAGCCGACGATTTGAAACAAGCGGCGACGATTATGGCGGCGTTCGTTTATCAAACGGCGATGACGGACGAGAAAATTCCGCGCAAAGAAATGAAATGAACTTCAAGGCAAAAGTAAAAAGGTAAAAGGCAAAAGTTAAGAAATTAATTTCTTAACTTTTGCCTTTTACCTTTTTACTTTTGCCTTTATAAAACCTTTTCCATAAAAAGCGTTTCCTTATATGGATTGTCGTAATAAGTAGTCGGACATAATTATCTTATAGAATAACTGAAGTCCGAAAAATTGATTTTCAAAATACTTCCAACTGCTCCGAGAATCTGTCTGACCGAGTAGTGCAGTTGTGCTTTATCAACATAAT
>JBPCMK010000026.1:0-11229 GCA_051002375.1 Pyrinomonadaceae bacterium
ACGCAAATTCAATACGGTTTCGACCAATTCAAGAGCTTTAAAAAATTCGCGCCGTTCGTAGATTTTACATATCGCTACGACAGCGGTTTGGTTTCCGGCGCGGTTACGGATTATGCGACCGCGCTCGGTTTCAGCGCGGACGAACAGCAGCAAATCGGGCTTTTCTGCGGCAGTCAATTTGCGACTTTAGCAAATCCGATTCGCACTTGCGGCGATGCGAATCGGGGCGCGACGCGCGTTCGCATTCCGGCGGACGGCACGGAAAACGACGACACCAATCCGCCGCGCATCACGCCGCGCAATTTGTTCGATTTCAGCTTTGGTTCGGACAATCTTTTCCGCACCGACCGAATGAAATTTTCGGCGCGTTTGACGTTTATCAATCTGACGAATAAGGTCGCGCTTTATAATTTCAACTCGACCTTCAGCGGAACGCATTTCGTTACGCCGCGCTCGATTCAAGGACAAATCGGCATTACGTTTTAATCAAAAACGAAGCAAAGAAAAAAGGCGGAAACATAAAGGTTAATTTTATGTTTCCGCCTTTTTTTGTAATTTTTGCTGCTATCAACTTGCCGTCGCCGTTAAGTTTTCGGTTATTCTTTCGATGTTCGCGCCGATGCCGTTAAGTTTTTTGACGATGGTTTCATAACCGCGGTCAATGTGATAAACGCGGTCAATCAAGGTTTCGCCCGTCGCACAAAGTCCGGCTAAAACCAGCGAAGCCGACGCGCGTAAATCCGAAGCGATAATCGGTGCGCCCATCAATTTTGTTTTGCCTTTGACAATCGCCGTGTTTCCCGCAATCGAAATATCCGCGCCCATCCTGATAAGTTCTGAGGCGTGCATAAAACGATTTTCAAAAATCGTTTCGACGACTTTCGATTCCCCTTCCGCCTGCGTCATCAGCGTCATATATTGCGCCTGCATATCGGTCGGAAACTGCGGATGCGGCTCGGTCGTTACGTCTTTCGCCCGCAAGCCTTTTTCACAGCATCTGACCGAAAGCGTCGTTTCATTTGTCGCTTCGATTTCAACGCCGACTTCTTTTAATTTTTGAATAACTGCTTCGAGATGCTTCGGCTGGCAATTTTCTATTTCGAGTTCGCCGTTCGTGATTGCCGCCGCGACGATAAAAGTTCCCGTTTCGATTCTATCGGGAATAATCGTGTGTTCGGCTGCGCCCAAATCTTCCACGCCTTCGATTCGAATCGTGTCAGTTCCCGCGCCGGAAATTTTCGCGCCCATTTTATTTAAAAGCTCGGCTAAATCTTCGATTTCTGGTTCACGCGCCGCGTTATGAATCGTCGTCGTGCCTTTGGCTAAAGCCGCCGCCATCATTACGTTTTCCGTTCCAGTAACCGAGACCTTTTCAAAAAAAGTTTCTGCGCCAACAAGCCGACCTTTCGGTGCGCGGGCGACCACGTTTCCGGCTTCCAAAGATACCGTCGCGCCGAGTTGCTCGAACGCTTTCAGATGCAAATCAATCGGGCGCGTTCCGATGGCGCAGCCGCCGGGAAGCGAAACTTTCGCCTGTCCGAAACGCGCCAAAAGCGGACCTAAAGCGAGAACGCTCGCCCGCATCGTTTTGACGAGTTCGTAAGGTGCTTCGTAAATCTCGATGTTGGCGGCTTTGACTTTTTGCGTATGCAGTTCGGGCGTTAAAACGGTCGCGCCCAAATCTTCCAGCAAACGTCGCTGCGTAATCAAATCTTTGACGTATGGAACATTGTGCAAAGTAACCGTTTCCGCCGTCAAAAGCGTCGCCGCGAGACACGGCAGCGCGGAATTTTTCGCGCCGCTAATTTTGACTGTTCCCGCAAGCGGTTTTCCGCCGCGAATTAAAAATTTATCCATTCGTATTCATTGTCGCCGCCGACAAACGACAAATTATCCTTATTGAAAGTAATAGCGAATGTTATCACGTTTTGAAAAATTGTCGAACGAGAATTTCTCGAAAGCTGAAAGCGAGGAAAATTATCAATCATCAATTATTTCGACAAAAATAATGAATGATTTCTCCCGCTTTGAGAAAGTCTTATTCAATCAACGCTTCGACGATTTTCACGATTTTATGCAAACCTTCCGCATCGGTTTTGTTAAAATCATCTAACTTGTCGCTGTCCACATCTAAAACCATTGCCACTTCACCGCGCCCGTCAAAAACGGGCAAAACGATTTCTGATTTCGACGCGGAACTGCAAGCGATGTGTCCGGCAAATTCTTCGACGTTCGGCACGATTATTATTTCTCTTGTCATATAACAATGCCCGCAAACGCCTTTGTCGAAATCAATTCTCGTGCAGGCGATTGCGCCTTGAAACGCGCTCAAAACCAATTGATTTTCTTTCACAATATAAAAACCGACCCAGAAAAATCCGAACGCTTCTTTAAGCGCGGCGGTAATATTGGCGAGATTTGCGACCAAATCTGTTTCACCCGCGACGAGCGCAGCAATCTGCGGCGCGATTTCATCGTAGATTTTTCTTCTGTCGAAGGTCTGCGGAACAAATAAAATTTCTGCCATAGCTGGAATTTTAACACGATTTCGACACGAGAAAATTTTATCTCGACGGCAAAATAATGCTGTTCGGATTGACGGTATTCCTTTAGCTGTGTCTGATTGCTGACAGACTTCACCCGTAACAAATGGCATTCTGTTTGCATCAGACGGAAGATTCACGGAGTTAAAAAATTGGAAGGCAATACAAAAACGGTTGGTGGCTGGCGACGGCGTTGGGCGTTGGAGCGATTACGGCTTACACGCTTTTGAGAAAATCGCGTCCGCAATTCGATTTTCAAAATAAAGTCGTTTTGATAACGGGCGGCTCGCGCGGACTCGGCTTAGTATTAGCCAGAACGCTCGCGGATGAAGGCGCGAGAATCGCCATTTGCGCCAGAGATTCCGAAGAATTAATTCGCGCTAAAACGGATTTGGAAATGCGCGGCGCGGAAGTTTTTCAATTTATCTGCGATGTCCGAAATCAATCCGAAGTTACTCGCTGTGTCGAAGCGGTTCGTAATCATTACGGACAGATTGACGTTCTGATAAATAACGCGGGCGTGATTCAGGTCGCGCCGCTGGAAAATCAAACGCAGGCGGATTTTGAAAGCGCGTTAGCGGTTCATTTTTGGGGCGCGTTTTATATGATGCAGGCGGTTTTGCCAGAAATGAAACGACGCGGCGATGGTCGCATCGTGAACATCGCTTCCATCGGCGGCAAAATGGCTGTGCCGCATCTCGCGCCGTATTGCGCGAGCAAATTCGCACTCGTCGGTTTGTCGAACGTGATGCGCGTCGAACTCGAAAAAGACGGCATTTTTGTAACCACCGTTTGCCCCGGCTTGATGCGGACGGGCAGCCACGTCAACGCGGTTCTCAAAGGACAAAACGAAAAAGAATATGCGTGGTTCAGCATCGGCGACGCATTGCCCGTTTCGTCAATCAGTGCGGAGCGAGCCGCCGCGCAAATCGTCGAAGCGGCGCGAAACGGCAACGCGGAATTGATCATTTCGATTCAGGCGAAACTCGCGGCGACAGCCAACGCGCTGTTTCCCGAATTAACGGCGGACATTTCCAATTTAGTAAATAAACTTTTGCCGTCGGCGGGCGGCATCGGCGAAAATCGCGCGCTCGGCAAAGACAGCACATCATTCGTTTCGCCGTCGTTTCTGACCGCGTTGATTGACAAGGAATCTTATCGCAACAATGAACTCGAACCGGATGAAAAATTAATTTAGAACGAACAAAGGGAAGGTGTAAATTATGAAACAAGAAAAATCAATAACGGATATTTTGACGAATATGAACACGAACGTCAGCCCGACTGAACGAATAGTTTCGGGTGTGGCGGGCGGTGCGCTGATCACTTACGGCGCGAAACGCAAGGACGCAATCGGGGTTGTGCTTTCGATTATCGGCGGCGGCTTGGCACTGCGCGGCGCGACCGGGCATTGTCAGGTCTACGACGCAATGGACATCAACACGGCAACCGCGCAGAAGCGTCAGGACAAAAATTCTAAGGAAAATTCGTTTGCCAAAAATCTTTTGCCGGGCGGCAAAATTCACGTTAAAAAATCGGTAACGATTAACAAATCGCCCGCCGAGATTTATCAATTTTGGCGCAATTTTGAAAATCTGCCGCAGTTTATGACGCATCTCGAATCGGTAACGAATACCGAAGGAAATCGCTCGCATTGGAAAGCGAAAGCTCCGTTCGGGCAAACGGTCGAATGGGACGCGGAAATCACGAGCGATCAAGAAAATGAGCGCATCGGTTGGAAATCAATCGAAGGCGCGGACGTTCCGAATTCCGGCGTGGTCGAATTTAACCCGACCGTTAATCGCGGCACGGAAGTTCGCGTCGTTTTAACTTATGAAGCACCGGGCGGAAAACTCGGCTCGCTAGTCGCCAAACTTTTCGGTGAAGAACCGAGCCAGCAAGTCTACGGCGATTTATGCCGGCTCAAATCCATAATGGAAGCGGGCGAAATCATCAAAGTCGAAGGTCAAACTTCGGGGCGCGACGCGGACAAATCGAAAGCGAAAACGGCAAACGCTTAAAAATTTACAAGGGAGAAAAAATTTGTGGCAGAGAAAACAGCAGAAAAATTTATCAACGCATTAGCCGAATTGGAAGCAAACAGCGATGTCGAAAAAATCGCCGCGCTGTTTGCCGACGATTGCGAAATCGGCAACGTCGTGATGGCGGAAAATTCCCACGCGGTGAAAGGAGCGCGGGAATTTTGGACGAATTATCGAGGCACGTTCGGCAAAGTAAAATCAGAGTTTCGGAATAAAATTTATTCCGACGGCAAAGCGGCTCTCGAATGGACGACGACCGGAACAAACACCGACGGACAGCAAATAAAATATGACGGCGTTTCTGTTCTGGAAACTGACGGAGAAAAAATTACCAGATTTTTTGCTTATTTTAATCCGTCCGATCTCGGTCATCAGATTTCGGAATAAAGTTATGGCTGAAAAACTTGGAAATAACTAATTTAAAAGAACAAGGGAGAACATAAAATGAAAGCAGTATGTTGGAATGGAAAACACGATGTCAGAGTGGAAACAGTTCCCGACCCGACGATTATGAACGAGCGCGACGCGATTATTAAAATCACGCGCACAGCGATTTGCGGCTCGGATTTGCATCTTTACAACGGTTATATCCCGACGATGAAAGCAGGTGATATTCTCGGACACGAATTTATGGGCGAAGTCGTCGAAACGGGAAGAGGCGTTACTAATTTGAAGAAAGGCGATAAGGTCGTCGTGCCTTTTACAATCGCCTGCGGAAATTGTTTTTTCTGCAAAAAAGAATTGTGGTCGGCGTGTGATAATTCAAATCCGACACCGGAAACGCTCGAAACTTTATACGGATTTTCCGGCTCGGCACTATTCGGGTATTCGCATATGATGGGCGGTTTCGCGGGCGGTCAAGCCGAATACGTTCGCGTTCCGTTCGCCGATGTCGGACCGCTGAAAGTTCCCAACGACATCGAAGACGAAAAGGTTTTATTTCTGTCGGACATTTTCCCGACCGGCTATCAGGGCGCGGAAAACTGCAACATTCAGGAAGGCGATACGGTTGCCGTCTGGGGCGCAGGTCCGGTCGGGCAATTTGCGATTCAGTCGGCATTTATGCTCGGCGCGGAACAGGTCATCGTCATTGACCATTACAAAGAACGGCTCGCCGAAGCGGAACAGTTTAATCAAGGTAGAAATTTAAAAACAATTAATTTCGATGACGTTGACGTTCACGAACAATTGAAAGATTTCACCGGCGGGCGCGGACCTGATTCGTGCATTGATTGCGTTGGCTTGGAGTCGCACGGCACGTCGCCTGACGCATTGCTCGACTACGCGAAAGCCAAATTATTTTTGGCAACCGACCGACCGCAGGCTTTGCGACAGATGATTTTCTGCTGTCGCAAAGGCGGCACGATTTCGATTCCGGGCGTTTACGGCGGATTTTTAGACAAATTCCCGATGGGCGCGGCGTTCGGCAAAGGTCTGACTTTCAAAATGGGACAAACGAATATGATGAAATATATGCAGCCGCTTTTCGACGCGATTCAGGCGGATAAAATTGACCCGACATTTATCATTTCGCATCGCCTGAATTTGTCCGAAGCACCGACGGCTTACGATAAGTTCAACACCGAAAAAAACACCTGGCGCAAAGTGGTTTTAACGCCGCAGTAAATTGTTGCGAACGATGAAAAAAACTTGCGATTGTCGAAAGACGGTCGCAAGTTTTTACTTTAAATTTTCACCGCAGAGACGCAAAGGAAGAATCCGCAGAGAAAAGCCGAGTTCTCTTTTATCTCTGCGATGCTCGGCGAAATCTCTGCGCCTCTGCGGTGAAAATTTCCTGAAAAACTGTGCCGTTCGCGCCCGTTTTCGTTACGACCGACGCGGTTGTCGTACAAAGCGGTCACGTTCTGGTCATTCGTCGCGGATTTCCGCCGGGCAAAGGATTGCTCGCGCTGCCCGGCGGATTTCTCGCGCCCGATTCGACTCTCGAAGACAACGCGATTCGTGAATTAAAAGAAGAAACAAACATCAAAGTTCCGGCGCAGGTTCTGCGCGGCAGCATCAAAAATTCGCACGCCTTCGATTATCCCGAACGCAGTCAGCGCGGGCGCACCGTAACTTTCGCGTATCACATCGAATTAGAGCCGAGTTTGAAAGACGGTTTGCCGCACGTCAAAGGCGGCGACGATGCGGCAAAAGCCTTCTGGCTGCCGCTCTCGGCGTTGGGCGAAAAGGAAGATGAGTTTTTTGAAGATCATTTGCACATTATTAAATTTTTTCTAGGAATATAACTAAAAACTAGGCTTTCGGGTAGAGAGCCGAAAACGGAGACAAAAATATGTTTGAAATTAACAGAATAATTGACACGGATTCGTATAAGGCATCGCATTTTTTGCAATATCCGCCGAATACGACGCGGGCTTTTTTCTATCTCGAATCGCGCGGAAGCGATAGAGATTGGAATGAAACGGTGTTTTTCGGTCTGCAGTATTTGCTGAAAAATTATTTTCTCGCGCCGTTCACGCAAGCGATGGTCGAAGAAGCCCGCGAAGTTATCACGGCGCACGGTTTGCCGTTTAATTATGACGGTTGGACGAATTTGATTGCGAAATATAAAGGCAAATTGCCTTTGCGGATTCGCGCCATCGCGGAAGGTTCGATTGTTCCTTTGCATAATGTTTTGATGACGGTTGAGACGACCGACGACGAATTTGCTTGGCTCGGCAGTTGGTTTGAAACGCAGTTGATGCGGATTTGGTATGCGATTACGGTTTCGACGCAAAGCTGGCAAATTAAAAAAGACGTTTATAAATTTTTGCAGGAAACAGCGGACGATGCCGATGCGGAAATCGCTTTTAAAGTCCACGATTTCGGCGCACGCGGCGTATCTTCGCAGGAAACGGCGGCGATTGGCGGCGCGGCGCATCTCGTAAATTTTCTCGGCTCGGACACGATGGCGGCTTTGCTTTTGCATCGCAAATTTTACAACTGCGAAATGGCAGGATTTTCGATTCCGGCGGCGGAACATTCGACGATAACTTCTTGGGGACGCGAAAATGAAATCGAGGCGTATCGCAATATGCTGAAAAATTTTGCGAAACCAAATTCGCTTGTCGCCATCGTGTCCGATTCGTGGAATATTTACGAAGCCGTCCAAAAAATCTGGGGCGAGCAGTTAAAACAGGAAGTCATTGATTCGGGCGCGACGATTATCATTCGTCCAGATTCGGGCGAACCTGTCGAAGTCGTTTCAAAAGTCGCCAAGATTTTGGGCGAGAAATTCGGCACGACGACGAACTCGAAAGGTTATAAAGTTTTGAAAAACGTGCGAATCATTCAAGGCGACGGCGTGAATCAAAATTCTATCAAAGCAATTTTGCAAAGGTTAAAAGATGAAAATTTTTCCGCTTCAAATATCGCGTTCGGCATCGGCGGAAGTCTTTTGCAAAAAATTGACCGCGACACTTTGAAGTTCGCTTACAAATGTTCGGCAATCGTCGTAAATGGCGAATGGCGCGACGTTTATAAACAGCCGATTACCGATTCGGGCAAAAACAGCAAACGCGGGCGGCTCGATTTGATTTTGAAGAACGGAAAATATGAAACCGTGAAACTCGAAGCGAACGAAGAAATTTTCGCCGAAAATTCCGTGATGCGCGTCGTTTATGAAAACGGCGAATTGCTGATTGACGAAAGTTTGGAAGCAATCAGAAAACGCGCGGCAAAAGATTTTCAGACTTAACTTAAACGGTTATGTGAGCTAAAATTTATTCCGGTAACGTATGAAAGTTTTATCGGTCAATGTCGGTTTGCCGAGACTCGTCGAATACAGGGGCGAGCCGGTCGCCACGGGAATTTTCAAAGAACCGGTCGCCGGAAAAGTAAAAGTCGGTGAACTAAATTTGGAAGGCGACCGGCAAGCCGATTTGCGCGTTCACGGCGGGTATTACAAAGCGGTTTACGTTTATCCGTCGGAACATTATGAATTTTGGCGCGGCGAGTTGGATGAAAGGCAAATTCCCTTCGGAATGTTCGGCGAGAATTTGACAACCGAAGGCTTGCTTGAGCCAGATGTCAAAATCGGCGATTGCTTTCGCATCGGAACGGCGGAATTTGTCGTAACACAGCCGCGCGTTCCGTGCTTCAAACTCGAAATTCGCTTTAATCGAAAAGATATTATCCGGCGATTTGCCCGAAGCGGGCGCACCGGATTTTATCTGGCGATCCAAAAAACAGGCGAACTTCAAGTCGGCGATTCGATTGATTTTTTAGACAGCGAATCAAACCAATTAAGTATCGCCGATGCAGCAAAAGAGCGTTTAAATCTTTAGCGAAAAAACGCTCGTTTTTAAATTCTATTAAATTTCGTAAGGCATATTAATTTTATGACTGAAGCAAATGACAACATAAAAAATTACACGGAGTTCTGGGATTTTTACGTTCAGGAACACAGCGAACCGTTGACGCGCTATCTGCATTTTATCGGCACGTCGCTCGGCATCGTTTTGCTGGTTTGGATTTTCCGCAGCGGAAATTGGATTTATTTTCCGCTTTGTTTCGTCGTCGGCTACGCCTTCGCGTGGTTCGCGCATTTTTACGTCGAGCATAACAAACCCGCGTCTTTTAAGTATCCGTTTTGGTCGTTTGTCTCCGATTACAAAATGATGTGGTTTATGCTGATAGGCAAAATGAGCGCGGAAGTCGAGCGCGTCGCGTCAAAATAATTTTGATTAGCCGAGAACTTCCCGATAAATTTTTTCCAGCTTTTCGACGTAATCGCCGATAGCGAATTTTTCTTTGATGGTTGCTCTCGCATTCTCGCGCAGATTTTTCCAAACGGCTTTGCCTGCCAATAAAAATTTCAATTTCTCCGCAACCTGCGGCGCGTTGCGCGGTTCGACCGTCAAGCCGTTCACGCCGTCTTCAACGACCGCGCGAATCGAGGCGATGTCCGAGACGACGACGACGCAGCCAGCCGCCATCGCTTCGAGCATCGCCATCGGCAAGCCTTCGCCGTAGCGCGACGGCAGCAAAAAAATATCGCTCTCGGCAAGTCGTTTCCACTTGTCCTCTCCTGAAATAACGCCGCCGTAATAAAATCTGTCGCCGAGAATTTTTTGCATTTCGCTGATGAAAAAATCCTTTAACGCGCCCGCGCCGAAACATTTGAATTGAAATTCGTAATTTTCGTTTCGCAGAATCCGGCAGGCTTCGATGATTTCGTGTAAGCCTTTCGATTCGTGAAGTCGTCCGAGAAAAACGATGGATTTTTCCGTCGTTTCGTTTTTGCGCGTTTGAGCCGCGTCAAGCGAAACGGCGTTTTCCAAAACTCTCGCGGTTAAATTCCGTTGGCGATTTTCGATAATTTGTTTTTCGATTTCGCTCAACACAATCACCGCGTCAGACATCTCCAACATTTTTCCGGTCAATTTTTCGAGCGGGCGATTAGTAAATTCCTCCGTCAAAAATCGTCCGCCGTGCAGATGCAGCAAAATTTTTCGCCGCGCGATTCGCGCCGCCGCGACGAAAGCGAAATCCCGCGCAATCGAAAGCGGATTGAGCGCGGTGTTGACGTGAACGAGGTCAATTTTTCGGCGGCGAATTTCCCGCAGCAATCGCGGAATCGAAATCGCTTGTCTGAAAATCCAATTCGCGCCTATTTTTTCGTTATCGCGTCTGCCCGCTTGAAAATGAAAAAACTCGTCCGAACCGTGTTCGACGGTTTGTCGAACGACGGTGGAAATTCCGCTGACGTTTTCATTTTCATCGAGACTCGGCGCGGTAATTAAAATTTTCATTCGTTTTCAGATAAAGAATAACGCAGCATCGGAAAAATGTCAGTAGAATGTAAGTTGCAAGAAAAAGGCAATTAGCTTACAAAAGATAATTAAAGATGAAAGCGGAAACCACTCTCAAACCGAAAATCGAATTAGTCAAAACGAAAAATCGCGTTCCGCCGTTCGTGATGCCGCTCGTCAAATTTGCAATTTTTTCGGCTGACGCAGGTTTAGCGATTTTATCTTTTGCGCTGGCTTTCCGGCTGCGCGAAAACAGCGCGATTTTTTCGCCGGCGGCGTGGAGTTGGTCAAAAGATTTCGCGCCTTACGCCGGAATTTTAATTTTCGTCGTTCCGGTTCGCTTGATAATGTTTGCCTATCAGCGAGCGTATCGGCTGCACGGCGCGTTTTCCTACGTCAACGAATTTATCAAAATTTTCAAAGCCGTCGCCGTCGCGTCGCTCTTGATTATCGCTTTTACATTTCTGTTTCGCGGCGGTTTCGCGTTTCGTGAATTTTCCTATTCGCGCGGCGTGTTCGCTTTTGATTTTATAATCGCGCTCGTCGTTTTTTCGGCGTTTCATCTCGGGTTGCGGCGCATTCAAACTTCGTTCCGGCGGCGCGATATTAACTTGATTCCGACTTTAATCGTCGGCACGAACGCCGAAGCCGAACAGACGATTCGAGAATTAAAAGAACGAACGGATTTGGGCTATCGGGTAGTCGGAATTATTACTACAGAGAAACACCGGAAAGACGATAAAAACTTTTCAGATAAAAAAATTGTCGGAATGCTCGGCGATTTGCCCGACGTGATCCGGCAGCTTGAAATTCAGGAAGTTATCATTACCGACGCGAGCGTGCCGGGCGAAATTTTATTTGAAGCAATGATGAGTGTCGGGCGCAAGC
>JBPCMK010000027.1:0-20601 GCA_051002375.1 Pyrinomonadaceae bacterium
CTGCCGCCCTGCAAAACTCTGGCGAGAATATCGCGCCCCGAATCATCAGTTCCCATCGGATGCTGCCGCGATGGTGGAAAAGATTTGATTAAATCACCTTCGGACGGAATGGTATCGTAAGCAAAGCCGGTTGCCCATTTGATAATTGCGGGACCGATTATGACGGCAATAATCATAATTACCATCACGACCAAACCGAAAACGGCGAGTTTGTTTTTCAGCAAACGCTTCCAGGCATCTGCCCACAACGACGCGCTTTTGACGACTTCTTGTTGTTCCATAAAATTTTACGAATCTAAAATTCCCTTTCAGTTTTTAGTTGATAAGAAAAACGGCTTCCTGCCGACTGCTTACTCATATCTGATTCGCGGGTCTAAAAATGCGTAGGAAACGTCAACCAGCAAATTAAAAACCATAATTAGAATCGAAAGAAAAGCGACGATACCGAGAGTCAGAGGCTCGTCGCGGTTGAAAACCGATTGGATGAAAATGTTACCCAATCCCGGAATGGCAAAAACCCGCTCGACGACAACAGTTCCGGCAAGCAGCGCGGCGAGCGCGGGTCCGGTAAAAGAAACGACCGGAATCAAACCGCCGCGCACCGCGTGTTTGAGCAAAACTTTCCATTCGCTTAAGCCTTTCGCCCGCGCCGTTCGGATGTAGTCGGAACGCATCACCTCCAACATTCCGGCGCGTGTCAGCCGCGCGATATACGCCGCGTAAATCGCCGCCAGCGTAATCACAGGAAGCACGTAACTTGAAAAGCCACCAATTCGCGCCGGCGGCAACCAATAGAGCCACAATGAAAAAACCAACACCAGAATCGGTCCTAAAACAAAATTCGGAACTGACAAACCGAGCATCGCCAGCGACATCGAACCGTAATCGAGCGCGGTGTTTTGTTTGAGCGCGGCGATGATTCCAGCCGCGAGTCCGAGAGCTAAAGCCAAAAGATACGCGCAAAATCCGATGGTCGCCGAATACGGAAAATGTCTGGCGATAATTTCATTGACCGATTGCCCTTCATATTTCAGCGAATCGCCGAAATCGCCGCGCAAAGTGTTTCCCATCATTATCAAATACTGCTGAAAGATCGGTTTATCAAGCCCGTATTTTTTCTTGATATTGGCTTCGACCGCCGGCGGCAATTTCTTTTCGGCGGTGTAGAAATTTCCCGGTGCCATCCGAATCAAAATCCACGTTACCGTGATGACGAGCAGTGCCATCGGAATAATTATTATCAATCGGCGAATGATGTAACTTAGCATAATTTAGATTTTGAAAAACAGTTTATTTCTTTTTCCGGCGGCTGCCGTTTTCTCCGCTAAAAAATTTTTCAGCCATTAAAATCACAGCGTTCAAACGCTCGTCGGTTTCCTTCTGCCCTTCGCGCAGTTTTTCCACGCCCGCACTTAGCTGGCTGATATTTTTTGTTTGTTCGGCAATCGCATCTTTTTGTTCGACGGAAGCGTTATATAAATTCAGACACACGCGCTCCAAAACATTCACACGCTTTTCGCCTTCTTTTTGCGCTTCTTGCATCTTTTGAATATCAACCGTAAATTGCGCTTGATTATTCAAAATAAACTCGATTGTTTTCTCTAATTTCTCGTCGTCCATAAATTATTTTTGAGCAATCATTGTTGATTTTAATTGATTGACTTGCTCTTCGACCTGCGGGTCTGTTTCCTTCATCGCTTCGTCGGCGTTCGTGTCCCATTTGTTCGGGTCGGTTTCGATATAGACGAATTTCCAGGCGTGAAGCGTTCCCGGATTCGGATACATTCCTTTGACGTATGGCTTTTTCATCCAATTGGTCGCCTGCGTCAAAAGCGGAATGACAAGCTGTTCGTGCAGAACTTGAAACTCGGCTGCCGCCATCATTTCAAGCCGTTTTTGCGGATCGAGTTCTTTATTTGCCGCATTGAGCAAGGCATCATATTGCGGGTCATACCAGCCAGTCGCGCCGTCGTTTGAAGGCGAGTAGAAAAGATTCAAAAACGTGAACGGGTCCATATAATCGCCGACCCAAGCGTTGCGTGTAAAACCTTGATACTGCACTCCGGCGCGATAAGGAAGAAATGTTTTCCATTCCATATTTTTAATCGAAACCGTGATGCCGAGATTTTGTTTCCACTGCGCTTGAAGAAATTCGGCGATGGCTTTATTCGATTCCGCCGTGTTGTAACTCAAGGTAACTTTGTCAACCGGAAACGTCGGACAACTCCAGCCGTTTCCCGCTTTCTGCACCGGATAACCGGCTTCGGTCATCGTTTTTCTGGCTCGCTCCGCGTCGAAAATTCTATCCTTCGACCATTCTTCGTAAGTCGTATTTTCGGCTTTCAGTTTTTCGTTGAAAACTTTTTTGCGGGCTTCGTCATATTTCGGGAAAATTCCGTCGGGCGTAAAATTCGACAGAGGTTTCGGCGTTTTGCGAAACTCTGCGAGCGCGTTGCGGTCAACCGCTAAACTAAACGCCTGGCGAACCTTCAAATTATCCATCGGCGGTTTCTTGACGCTGATGCTGTAATACTCGTTCGCCACTTCCGGCTGGTTTTCGTATTCGCTTTTGAACGGTCTGATTTCGTCCAACCAAGCCGGCGGAACAATGTGATTATAAACCGCGTCAACGCTTCCGGCTTTGTAAAGATTCATCATCGTCGTCGCTTCTTCCAAAGGATAAAATTCAATCGCGTCGAGATGCACGTTTGCCGCATCCCAATTATTCGGGTCCCGGACGACGGTGAGAATGTCATACGGGCGATGCACCGACAATTTGAACGCGCCGCTCGTTACGATATTTCCGGCTCGCTGCCAATCCTTGCCAAATTTTTCAATCGCGCCTTGATTGACGACGCGGAAAAGCTGGTGCGGAATCAACTGCACAAAATACGGCGCGGGCTGGTAAAGTTTTAGGCGAAAAGTGTAATCGTCAACCGCTTCCACACCCAGATTTTCCGCCTTGATGGGAACGAGTTCTTTACCTTCGACCGCCGCTTTCATTTTCGGGTTCGCGTCGAGTTGTTTGGCACGTTCCTTTTCATCGGCTTTGACGACTAGGCGTTCGGGCGAATCAATAAATGTGTGAAATTCGGTCATCGCGCCTTCCGTTTCGTGTTTCGTCTCCGGCGCAATCGGTTCGCCTTCTTTAGCGAAATCTTTTTTCAGCAGAAAATTTCCGCTCGCGTCTTTGACGAACATTCCGCCGGAATTATAGGCTTCGGCGTATTTGATGTAATAACCTAAATTCGCATTGCGCGAGGCAAGTTCCGGCGAAAGCGAGCGGCGAAAAGTATAAACGAAATCTTTGGCGGTTATCGGTTCGCCGTTGGAAAATTTGGCGTTGTGCCGCAGATGAAAAAGATATTCCGTGCCGTCGCTGTTGATTTCCCAACTCTCGGCAATCGCCGGAATCGGCTCCATCGTTTTCGGATGATATTCGAGAAGCCCGTCGTAGAGAGCCATATAAATCCGCGCTTCGGGTTGTCCCGTGCCAAACGACGGATCAAGCGATTCTGGCTCTGAACCGGTAATATATCGCAGAGTATTATCCTTCGGTGCTTTGGTTCTGCCCCAAAAACGATTGCTCGCCGAACTCGTGCAGCCAGCCAAAAATAAAGACACGGCGGCAAACGCAATCGCCAACCGAATTTGATTTAAATTGATTCGCGTCATCATAAAAACTCCTTTTTTCCAAAACTACCGAATGTAAAAAAGCCTGCTGCGGTCGGATGGGAGAGCAATGCTAAAAATTTTTGACCGCGATAAACTTATCACGATTTAAAGTTTGCGGGCAAGAATGGATTAGTCCGTCGCCCGTTGTCAGTTGTCCGTTGTTTGCGATTTTTTAGATTTAACCGAAAGCCTCGACTCTCGCTCAACCGGCAACTGACAACTGACGACGGACAACGGATTAATTTTAAGATTCGCCGCTTGTCTTTTCCGGTTGCCAATTATTATCAATCCGCACGTCTTTGAGCGAGGGAGCGTCCAAAACATTCGTCTCGAATCCTTGAATGTATGGCTTGACCAAAGAATAAGAAGTCGGAAAATAAAGCGGTATAATGGAAAGCTGATTCATCGCTTCGGCTTCGGTCGCAATCATTTCTCCGGTCGCCGGAGGTTCCGGCGTTTTATTTTCCGGCTGCCTGCCTGTTTTGTTTTCGATTTTCGCGTTCTCGCCGTTTGCGGCGGGCGCGGTAAGATTCGAGTTTCCGTTTTCCTGAATCGTTTTCGGCGCGGGCGCGACTGCCTTATTTTCAACCGCGTCGCTCGACATTTTTTTGACGGGCGAAATAATCATCTGCATATTTGCCGCTTCGTCGGTCGTCGGCAAAACAACGCCGCGCCGCAAAACATCGTAATCCGCGCTCGCCCTTGACGCAGCGATTTCGCTCGAATCTTTAACGACGATTTCCGTTTCGACGTTTAAATTCTGCTTCCACATTTTCGCTACGCTTCGCGCGATTCGCTGCTGCGTGTTGTTGCGGTTGACGACTAATTTAACAATCGGGAAATTTTCTCCGTTCGGGTAACCGGCTTCGCGGAAAAGATTTTGCGCTGCCGCGACATCTTGTTTGAGATTCGTTCGATTGTCGCCGAACGGCGTGTATTTTAACGCCGGTTTGCTCGCGCCGTCCATTTCGTCGTCGGTCAGACGCTCGCGTTCAATCGCCGTCGCCAATGCTTCGCGCACGCGACGGTCGTCAAACGGCGGTTTGTTTTGGTTGAATTCGTAAAAATTCAGAGCGGCGTGTTCGGTGCGCCGGAAATCTTCAAAAGGCGTGAGCAGTTTCAATGCGAGCGGCTCGAAATCGGCGTTTGTAACCGCGTCAATTTCTCCGGCGCGATATGCCGCGAGTGCTTTTTCCGCGTTCTCCGTCGGCACGAAGCGCACCCGTTCGAGTTCGACCGCCGCTTTGTTCCAATAAGTTTCGGCGCGGTCGAGCGTGATGCCGTCCTGCCCGATTGAAAAAATGCGAAACGCGCCGCTCGTAACAATGTCGGCGTTTAATTTTCCCGTTTCAAATTCTTTGCCGTCGCCGTAAATCGGGCGAAAAAGCGGATGCGCGACGAGCGCGGGAAAATCTTTATCGGGTTTGACGAGCGAAATTTTCAGCGTGAAATCGTCAATCGCTTCAACGCCGAACGGCGGTTCGATTGGCTTCTCGACTTTGGATTTTTGATTCGTGTTGGCGTTCGACTCGTTTAATTTAGTGGATGAATTTGTCGAATTTGAATTCGACTGCTTTGATAAAAACTGTAGATTTTCCGCTGTCGGTTTTGAAAAAATATCGAATTCTTGTTTCTCGACGTTCGGAGAAATCGCGCTTTTCAACGCTTGTAAGCCGACGATATTTTGGAGTAATTCAGGATAGGAAACTTGCTCGCCCATTTGCGCCAGACGCTTCCACGAACGCACGAAATCCCTCGCCGTTACGCGCTCGCCGTTCGACCATTTTGCGTCCTTGCGTAAATCGAACGTCCAGGTTTTAAAATCCTCGGAAGATTTCCAATCCGTCGCAATCGCCGGAACTGTCTGTAAAGTTTTCGCGTCCGTGTCGGTTAAGCCTTCATAAACGGCGCGGACGACATCGGTTTCCGGCGGCGCGGCGGCTTTTGCCGGATCGAAACTTTTCGGTGTCTTGCCGTTGCTCCAGCGAAATTCCTTTTTTTGCGGCGGCGCGGTTTCGGCGTAGAAAGGTTCGGGCTGCGGCTTTTCCAACTGACTACAGCCTGAAAACAAAAGCGGGAAAATCAAACACAGATTTACACAGACATACACAGATATTTTTTTGATTTTCCATCCGTGTTTATCTGTGTAAATCTGTGGTTTCATTTTTCTTTTCTCCCAAGAGTTTTAATTGCCGAAAAACTTCAATCGTTTGCCTTCGCGCCGATTCAAACCCTTCGGTCGTATCAATCGTAAAATCCGCGTAACGCTTTTTTTCCGCCTGCGGCATCTGCGCTTTAATCCGCTCGTTTGCCGATTCCCGATTCAGATTGTTTCGCGCCATAAGACGCGCGATTTGAATTTCTGCGGCGCACCAAACGACAATCAATTTATCAAAACGCTTATAACCGCCTGATTCTATCATTAACGCCGCGTCAACGACAGCAATACCTTTCGGGTTTTCCGCTTCGCTTTCGCGCAGCCAATCGTTTTGTTTTTCGATAACTAATGGATGCACGATTGAATTTAAAAGTTGTCGTTTACGTTCGTCGGCGAAAACCATCGCGCCTAATTTAGCGCGGTCGAGTTCGCCGCTCGCGTGCAAAATTTCCGCGCCGAAATTTTCGACAATCGCTTTTAATCCTTTCGTATTCGGCGCGACGACTTCCCGCGCCGTCTTATCGGCATCAATGACAAACGCTCCGAGTTTGCGGAAAACTTCGCAGACGAAACTTTTACCGACCGCAATTGAACCTGTCAAACCGACTTTCAGCATCAGATAAACAATTTAACGCAAAAAGAAAATTTAGACTAACGAAACCGCACCCGCGTCTTAAAAACCAGCAATTCTAAAATCGGAGATTCAATTTATGAAAAAAACGCGCTTCAGCCTGATTCGACAGCTTTTTGTTTTCGTTCTCGTTTTGACGTTTTTCGGTCTGCCTGCCGAAGCCGCAAATTGCAGTAACACTTCGACCGGATTGATTCCCTTAACGCAGCTTGGCGCGGGAACTTATCAAGGTTTCACGGGCGGACTTTATCCGTTCGGCAGCAATCTGCGCCCGACGGCGCACGAACTCGCCGGAATCGAACAGTCTTATCAAGTTCGCCCGCGCGACGGCAAAGGTTTGCCGAAACCAAACGGCAAAATCGTTCTGCTGACCATCGGAATGTCGAATACGACGCAGGAATCTTCCGTCTTTATTCCGCTTGCCAACGCCGACCCGCAAAAGAGCGATAAAGTTACGATAATTGACGGAGCGCAGGGCGGAATGTCGGCTGATAAAATTTCCGATTTGACGACGCAGACCGCGCAGCAATTCTGGCTGGTTGTCGCGCAGAGATTGGCAGCCGCGAATTTGACCGCGAAACAAGTGCAGGTCGTCTGGCTCAAAGAAGCCGACGACGTGCCGCTTTTGACATTTCCCGCCAACGCTCTGCGTCTGAAATCCGAACTCCAATTAATCGCGCAGATTATCAAGCAAAAATATCCGAACACGCGAATGATTTTTCTGTCGAGCCGAAGTTACGGCGGCTATGCCGACAGCCAGCCGACGCGCGGCGAGCCGGTTTCATACCAAACCGGATTTGCCGACAAATGGCTTATCGAAGACCAAATCAACGGTTCGCCCGACCTCAATTTCGACGCGCGTCTCGGCGAAGTCAAAGCACCTTGGCTATCGTGGGGCGCGTATCTCTGGGCGGACGGCACAACGCCGCGCAATGACGGTTTGTTTTACGTTTGTTCGGATTATCAATCGGACGGCGTTCATCCGGCAACCGGCGCACGCAATAAAATCGCCAATCTGCTGTTGGATTTTTTCAAAACCGATTCGATTGCGAAACGCTGGTTTCTGAAACCGGCGATAGTTTCAGGAACATAAACATTGTTTGGAAGATTTTCAGCGATTATGCCTTTTTGCTAATTTCTCGACGTTAAATTCGGCAATTTCCTGCAAAGTTAAATTTAATTCGTCGGCGCAAGCCGCGATATACCACAGCACGTCGCCGAGTTCGTCTTTTAATTTGGCGCGAATTTCGTCGGTAATTTCGCCGCCGAAATCGCGCTGGATTTTTTTGACGATGTTGGCGACTTCGCCTGCTTCGCCCGCGAGTCCGAGCGTCGGATATTCGAGATTATTCAAGCGTTTCGGATACAAAGCCGTTTGCCGTGCTTGTTGTTGATATTCTTCAAACGATAATTTCATAAATTGGAATAAAATAAATTTTTAACGCAAAGACGCGAAGGCGCAAGGGCGCAAAGCATTTTAAATTTCCTTTGCGTCTCTGCGTCTCTGCGTCTCTGCGTTAAAATTTCCTTCGCATTTTTGCCGCGTCAACCGTATTTTTCATCAGCATCGCCACCGTCAAAAGTCCGACTCCGCCGGGAACGGGCGTAAAGTTCGCCGCCTTTGCTTTTGCCTCTTTCGGATTGACATCGCCGACCAATGTAAAGCCGCGCCTTTCGATTGTGTTCAGACGCTTTTCGAGTTCGTCTTCACCGAAAAGCTCTCGCGCGAATTCTGCGTCGGAAACATTATTGATGCCGACATCAACGACCGTCGCGCCCGCTTTGATGTGTTCGCCGCGAATGAATCCGGCGCGTCCGATTGCCGCCACGAGAATGTCGGCACGGCTCGTGATTTCCGCTAAATTGACGGTGCGCGAATGGCAAATCGTAACCGTTGCGTTTTCCTGCAAAAACAAAAACGCCATCGGCTTGCCGACGATGTTGCTGCGCCCGACGATGACGGCGTGTTTTCCGGCAATTTCAATCGCGGAACGCTTTAAGATTTCAATCACTCCGGCGGGCGTGCAGGGCGCGAGCGTTTTTTGTCCTTGCGCTAATTTTCCCGCATTCATCGGATGAAAACCGTCAACGTCCTTTTCGGGATTTATTTTTATTAGAATCGCGTTTTCGTCAATTTGTTTCGGCAAAGGAAGCTGCACTAGAATTCCGTCAACCTCGTCGCGTTCGTTCAAACTTTCGACAATTTTCAAAAGTTCCGCCTGCGAAGTTTCCGCCGGAAGATGTATGTGTTCGGATACAATTCCGAGTTCCTCGCTCGTCTTGACTTTGCTGCCGACATAAACCGCCGACGCTTTATCTTCGCCGACGCGCACGACCGTCAAGCCGGGACGAAACGGCAGTCGTTTTATTTCTTCGCCGACTTCGCGCTTTATCGCTTCGGCGATTATCGCACCGCTCAAAATGTTTGCGCTGTTCTTTGTGGTTTCTGCTATCATAATTTGCGGTTTCTTTTAGATTACACCGACTTTATCGTTTTATGCTACACGCCCGATTGTCGAAATTTTTTCTGATTTTTCTGCTCGCCTGTTTTTCCGCTGCGGCGCAAAATTTCTCTGAAAATTATTCCGCGATTCGCCGCGCCGTCAAGACGAAGAATTATCCGAACGCCATCACGGAATTACAAAACTTGAAGCGGGCGGACGAGAAAATTTTCGCGCTGAACAATTACGATTATCTGCTGGCGCGGCTTTCGGAAAAGCAAGGCGACATCGCGGCAGCGACGGCAAATTATCAAACTGTCGTTGCGAGAAATTCCGTCTTGAGCGAATACGCGCTATGGCATCTGTCGCAGATTTTTCGCGCTTCGGGAAATTTATTTTTAGAGCGAATTTATCTGCAAAAACTTAAAACGCTCGCGCCCGAAAGTCTTTTGATTGACGCGGCAAATTTGCGGACGGCGCGAAGTTATTACGAAAGCAAAGATTATGAAACGACGATTGATTTGTTGAAAAACGGCGCGTCGAAAAATCTCTCGACTTTCGACTCTCGACTCTCGGCTAATAAAAATCAAACCGCGAAAACCGACGACCACGAAACTTTAAATCTTCTCGGACAAGCCTTTTACGAAAGCGGAAAGTTAAATGAAGCGAGAGAAATTTTCACGCGCTTGACCGACAATCTGCCGAATCCCGCGCAGCCGGACGACTTTGCTCTGGCGGGCGCGAAGGCGTTGGACGAAATGGCTGTCGGCAAAGAAAATTTCGGCAAAACCGCGCCGCCGCTTGCCGATTTCCAGCATTTCCGACGCGCTTCTATTTATCAATTCAACCGAAATTTTCCGCTCGCGCGTCTGCACTATAAAGCAATCATCGAAAAATATCCGGCGAGCAATTACGTCTCCGAAGCGATTTATCAAATCGGTCGCGGCTACGCGCAGGAACGAGTCTTTGACGAAGCGATAAATTGGTTCGAGCGCGTGCAAACCGAATTTCCGAACGACCCGATTGCGCGGGACGCTCTGAATCAAACGGCGAGCGGATATGCCCGCGTCAACAAACCGAAGGAAGCGATTTCGCGCTATCAAAAATTTATTGAAAAATATCCCGACGCGGAAAATATCGAACGCGCGTATTTGAATATCGTTGATGTTCTGCGTGATGCGAACCAGACTTCGGACGCGCTCAAATGGACGGCGAAAACACAGGAAACTTTTCGCGGGAAACTGCCCGAAGCACTCGCGTTTTTCGCTCAAGCGAAAATTCACATCGCGCAAAAAGATTGGGCGAACGCGCTTGCCGATTTGAACGCATTGCAAAATTTTCCCGATTTGGGCGGCACGCGCGTTCCGGGCGGAACGAACAAAACGGAAATAACTTTTTTGAAAAGTTTTGTTTTGGAAAATCTCAATCGTTACGCCGAAGCGATTGACGTTTATCTTTCGATTCCCGACGGGCGAAACGAGTATTACGGCTGGCGTGCGACGGAAAGATTGCGGGCGTTGTCAAGCGACGAAAAAACGAATTCTTTTATCACGCAGAAAATCGGCGAGTTGACGAAAAACATCGAAACCGAAAACGCCGACGCGCAAAGAAAAAACGCGCAAGCCGTTTTGCGTTTGACGACAAACGCGGAAATTCGCGCCGTAACATTGGAAACTCTGAAAGAATCTTATGCGAGTTTGCCTGATTATCAAAAAATTCCAAACGGAAAAATTTTAGAATTCGGACGCAAAGAAATTTTAAAAGAGAAACGCGAAAATTCTTCAACCGATTTCCATCAGACTTTAGCCGACGAACTTTTATTTTTGGGACTTTACGACGAAGGAACACCTGAATTGGAAAACAGCCCTCAACAATCAAATAATACAAATCCCAAATCACAAATCGCAAATCACAAATCCGACTTCGATTACACTCTGGCGATTTATTACAAACGCAGCGATTGGGCAAATCGTGCTATTGCATACATCGAACCGCTTTGGAAAAATGTTCCCGCCGATTATCAAATCGAACTGATTCCGCGCGAGCAAATCGAGATGCTTTATCCCGCGCCGTATTCCGATTCGCTTTTGCAATTCGCGCCGCCGCGAAATGTTGACGCGCGTTTTATGCTTTCCATAATGCGGCAGGAATCGCGCTTTCGTCCCGACGTAAAATCGAACGCGGCGGCTCGCGGTTTGATGCAGTTTATCTCGACGACTTCGGATAAAATCGCCGCCGAATTAAACCGCGAAAACTTCCGGCAGGACGAACTTTATAATCCGCCGACGGCGATTCTTTTCGGCTCGCAATATCTATCGGATTTGTTTGTAATTTTTCCCGCGCAGCCGTTCGCGGTCGCCGCAAGCTATAACGGCGGCGAAGACAATATGACGCGCTGGTTGGCGCGTTCAAAATCGGATAATCCAGACCGCTACGTTCCCGAAATCGTTTTTTCACAATCGAAAGATTACGTTTATCGAGTGATGGCGAGCTATCGAGTTTATCAGATGCTTTATGATGAAAACTTGAAAGTAAAATAAAAGCCGTGATGAGCTTATAAGCTCATCACGGCTTTTTTATTCGTTATTGGCTAGAAATTAGCGATAGGCTCTGTAATATTTTCTGGTTTTCGGATTGATTTTGTAAGTGTAAAGAGCCGAGCCGCCCGCGCCGATTAACGTGCCAATCAATGTGCCTTTTTTGCCGCCGATAATTCCGCCGAGCAATGCGCCCGCGCCCGTGCCGATTCCCACATTAATCAAGTTACGATGTCGTTGGTAGAAATTCGGTTTTTTATAAACTTGCGTCGTAGTCGTGCGGGTTCTGTAATTCCGTGAATATCTCGTTTGCGCGTTTGCCGCTAAAGGTATCATTACCGCCATCATCGCCGCCATCATTAAGGTTGTTATAAATTTTTTCATTGCTCTGTTTCTCCTTATATAAATTTGAAGGTTTTAACCTTCTCTGTTTTTACTATTGGCAACGAGTGTGCCAAAAACGCAATCTCCTGTTTTTCAACAATTTACAAGAATAACGTAATCTCTGAAACGGATTTGAAAATACTATATCGGTTACGATTGGACAATTTGGTATGAAATTAAATTCTGGATTCGAGATAAGAAAAAAGCCGCGATAATTTTGAAAAACTTCGCGGCTTTCTGTTTAATTATCCCTCGAATTTAACGGCGATAATATCTTCTTTTTTTCGGATTCAGAACGTATGTATAAAGCGCACTGCTTCCCGCGCCGATTCCCGTGCCGAGCAATGCGCCGCGTCTGCCGCCGACTAACGCGCCGATAAGCGCGCCGCCGCCCGTGCCGATTCCCAAGTTAATCAAATTGCGATGTCGCTGGTAAAAAGTCGGGCGTTTATAAACGTAGCTTTGCGTCGAATACGTTCGATAATTAGCGTTTTTATAACCGTAGCGATTTACATTTCTGTTGTAATTGTAACGGCTAACATTTCGATTAGAGTATCTTCTGCTCGAATAATTTCTTCTCCGGCAACTGCACTGCGCGTCTGCCGCGAGCGGCACGGAGACCATCAAAATAAAAAGGACGACGAGTCCTGCCAAAAACTTTTTCATTTTTCTTTTACCTTCCTTTAATTAGATTTCAAAACGGAGAGAGAAATATGTTAAGTTTTTGGGAGAGCAAAAAAGCGTGAGCTAATTTGTATTTACAATTTACAAAATTCGCTTGCCGTTTGGCAAGCGTGTCTGAAAATCAAGAGGAATAAAACGCGATGAAATTTATCCGCTATTCAAAATTTACGGGCTTCGATGTGATGGGTGTGAACCTGGGCGATTTGATGCAGTCGCTTTCGGATTCGCTTCTCGATTCGGGCTATAACGACGATTATTATTGGTCGCGCCAGCGCAATGAAATGGACGACTCTTTAGACGCGCTTCGGCAGGCGTTATTAAACGCGCTGCTCGAACAAGAAATTTTGTCCGAACAGGATGTCGAAAAGATGCTTGCTGAAAACGACGGCAAATTTAAAGGCTCGCTGCTTGAAGAATTGATAAATCAACTTGTCGAACGCCTCGTCGAAGAAGGTTATTTAAATCTTAAAGAAGTCGAACAGCCGCAAGCGCGTCAGCAACAGCAAAACGGCGAAGGTCAAGGCGAAATCGGGCAAGCGCAGCCGCGCGACATTCGTTTTCAAGTTACCGAAAAAGGTCTGGATTTTCTCGGTTACAAAACGCTGCAAAAACTTCTCGGCTCGATGGGCAAATCTTCTATCGGCAGACACGACACGAATTATCTGGCGACCGGAATCGAAGCGTCGGCGAGCGCGAAACAATACGAATTCGGCGACACGATAAATTTGGATGTCAACGCGACTTTGTTGAGCGCAATCTCGCGCGAAGGCTTGGGCGTTCCGCTCAATCTGGAATACAAAGATTTGTTCGTCCGTCAGCAGGATTATCAATCGTCGTGCGCGACGGTCGTGATGCTCGACTGCTCGCATTCGATGATTCTTTACGGCGAAGACAGATTTACTCCGGCAAAAAAAGTCGCGCTCGCGCTCGCGCATTTAATCCGCACGCAATACGCGGGCGACAGTTTGAAAATAGTTTTATTTCACGACGGCGCGGAAGAATTACCGCTGGCGAAATTAGCGACGACGCAAGTCGGACCGTATCACACCAACACGGCGGAAGGTTTAAAATTAGCCAGAAGAATCTTAAACGCGCAGCGCAAAGATATGAAGCAAATCGTAATGGTAACGGACGGCAAACCGACCGCCGCGTTCGTCGAACCGTCAAACGCCGCGTTTTTCAATCATCGAAGATATTCGCAAAAAGCTCCGAATGAAAAACGCCTGCTCTACAAAAATTCGATGGGCGGCGACCCGTTCGTGATGGCGGAAACGATGAAGGAAGTTCAAGCCTGCCGCAAATCGAATATTATGATCAATACGTTTATGCTGGCGAGCGATTATTATCTCGTCGAATTCGTCAAACAGATGTCGGCGATGACGCGCGGCAAAGCGTATTTTGCGAATCCGAATAATCTGACGCAGTTTGTTTTGATGGATTTTATGAAACGACGGACAAGTCGCGTGAAATAGCCAACAATTTTACAATTAAAATGAATATCATTTCATCAATTTTGATTTTAATCGCCGTTGTTTTATCTTTCGTTACACTTCTTGCTTTATTCGCGTGGCTGCGCGGCGGTGGCAGTGTACTGTTTCCCGGACTTGGTTTGATCTTTTCTACTCCAGCGATAATTGTTTTACTTCTGATTTTAAACATCGCGGTTGTCGTCGCTGCCGCAATTACTAAACCGCGCAAAGAATTTGTCAATGAAACGAATTTTGAACAAAAGTTTAAATATCCCAAATGATATTTTCGGCGATTAAATATGAAAGCATTTTGTTCGTGGAGCGGCGGCAAGGATTCGTGTCTCGCGCTCAATCGCGCACTCGAAAATAATTTTGACGTAACGCATCTTTTGTCGATGTTTGATGAAACCGGAATGCGCTCGCGTTCGCATTCGGTTTCGCGCGAGGTGATGCAGGCGCAAGCCGACGCGCTGAGGTTAAATTTGATTATGCCGTCAGCTTCGTGGCAGGATTATGAAAAAGTTTTCGTCGAAGAATTGCGAAAACTAAAGGCGCAAAATTTCGACGCGGCGGTTTTCGGCGATATTGATTTGCAGGCGCATCGTGATTGGGAAGAAAAGGTTTGCGCGGCGGCGAACGTCGAAGCCGTTTTGCCTTTGTGGAATGAAAAACGTCTTGATTTGGTCAATGAATTTTTCGCCGAAGAATTTCGTTCGGTCGTCATTTGCGTCAACGAAAAGTTTCTGCCAAAGGAATTTTGCGGGCGCGTTTTCGATGCGAGTTTTATAAAAGATTTACCGCCCGAAGTTGATGCTTGCGGCGAGAACGGCGAATTTCACACTTTTGTTTTCGACGGGAAACTTTTTAAAAATCCCGTGCCGTATAAAATCGCGGAAATTTACCGCCACGCGCCCGTGTTTCCTTCGGGCGGCGCAGAGAGTTTTTATTATGCTAAACTGATTTTATCTTGACGCAATTTTCAGGCTGCCGAACGAGCGAAGCGAATTTTGTTTTGCGGTTTTGATTGAATATAAATCATAGCAATACGCCGTTTTGCGGCAAACGGAAAGGCGCGTTTCAGGCATCGTATTTTTCGAGAAATTTTATTTTTGAGGAGGAATTTATGAAAAAAAATTTGTTAGTTTTAATGGTAATTTTTGCCTTCGCTTCGATTTGTTTCGCGCAGCAAACCGATAATCAATCGAACGGGCAGGATAAAATGATGGCGCAAACCGAAACGCAGTTTTCGGCGGAACTTTTAGATACGATTGACGTTGGAAAATCGAAACGCAGCGATAGTTTTCAACTGAAATTAAATGATGACGTGAAAATCGGCAACAAAACGCTCGACAGAGGAACGAAGATAAACGGGCGCGTCGTCAGAAGCCGGAAAATGTCCAAGGACAAAGATTCTTCGCTCGTCAGTTTATACATCGGTTCGGTCAATGAAGGCAGCAAGTATTTTCGTTTTAACGCGACCGTCGTTTCGGTCGGAGAAACCGATCAAACGCCGGGCGCGGAAATACAGTTTTCCACCTCGCCGAATTTTCAGGGCGCGACGATTATCACGATGAAGGGAAAAAATCTGCGCTTTGAAAAGGGCGCGGTTTTTCAGATGAAGCTCGAACAACCGGCAGGCAAATAAAATAAGGCGGCAGAATTGTTCACTATTCATTATTCATTGTTGATTAGCTCGCTGAAAATTAGTTAATAATTAACAATGAATAATGAATAATTTGAAGTCGCTTCAATCCTTTTTAAAATACTGCTTCATCCAAACTTTTTGTAAAAATGCTTTATCGTGAATTGCTCACAACCGAACTCGATAAACAGCGCGACGATTTTCGGCGTTTCGCGCAATCACAAGCAAGTGATTTGTCCGAATATCTGCACAAACTAAAACAACTCAACGAAACGCCTTTCACCGAAATTTGTAAAAAACTGGCTGACAAAAATGCGGGCGCGATTCCTTCCGGCGAACTCGAAAATTTGCCGACCTTTTCCGTTTCGTTTTCCGAAAGCTGGACGAATCACGAAGCGGCGCGGGCGTGGGCAAACGAGATTTTGAAAAACCGCACGACGTTTGCGGCGGACGGCAGTCAATTATTTTCCGAGCGCGAAGTGTCTCTGCCGGTCGGCGCGATTCAAATCGGCTGGTTTGAAAATCCGCACGACGCGACGCAGCGTTACGAGAAAAACGCCTACTTTGAAATTCTCTCGCCCGAAGTTTTATTGCAGCAACAGGAAGAGCCGATCAATCCCGAAACGCGCGTCGGCGAACGTCGGTTTCACGCCGAAGTCGAAAAGGCGTGTGATTTTTTGCGGAAGAAAAAAGGCTGGCGCAAACGCAATGAAAAAATGCCGCTCGCTTTTTTCGACGGAACTTTGCTGGTTTCTTTTTCCCTGCCGCAGACTGACCTTCAAGAAACTTTTATCAAAAAAATGGTCGCTCTCGTAAAACTTTCGCGTGAAACGGAAGTGCCGATTGTCGGCTACGTTGATCGCAGTTACGCGCGTGATTTGTTGAATTTGCTCGACACTTTGGACAACGTCGCGCCGTCGAATAAACAAACGCTTTACGACGCGAATATTCTTCACGCTTCGACCGCGAATTTTCCGCAGACGCTGGAAAATTGGGGCGACAGAACTTGCTTCTGCTTTTCAAAACGACAAGGTTTGAGTGCTTTTTTAGACGAAACAACAGGTGCGCCGCTCGTCGGATTTACATATCTGCAAACGACGAGCGACGGCGCGCCTTCGAGAATTGACGTTCCGGCTTGGATTTACGAAACGGGGTTTTTGAATGAAGTCTTGGACGTTGTGCGAGCCGAATGCGTCATCGGTCTCGGCTATCCATACGCGCTCGAAACCGCCGACCAAACGGCAGTCATCACTATGCGCGACCGGGAAATTTTCCTCCGCGCTTTACAAGACTTTGCCAGCCGTGAAAAACTAAACTTTAATGTCTCGCGCAAAGCGGCGAGCAAAGGTCGGCGAAGGTAAAAGTAAAAAGTGAAATCAGACGCGCAAATCCGTATTCCGTATTCCGCATTCCGCAATCAAATTTGTTCGGCTTGCGGCGCGAAAATCGAGCGCGAGTTTTCCAAATTCTGCCGCGTGTGCGGAAAACTTTTGCTCGAAGATTATCAGCCGCTCGACACGCTTCGCGCTTCGTATCGCTTGCAGGGAAGAAAATTTCAGTTTGAATCAACTCAGCCGGAAACCGAGATAAATTTATTTGAGGAAAATAAAAACACGGCTTCCGAAACCGCTTCGGCTTTTGTCGTTTATTCGCTCGTGCCTTATTTGGGAATTCTTTTTTGCCCGGGCGCGTTTTTGATGGGCGGCATCGGCGCGATTGTTTCCTACCGCAAACCTTATCTCGGCGGCGGGCGAACTTCCCTTTACAGCATCGGCTTGAGCGTCGTCATTCTCGCCATACAGATTCTTTTGTGGTGGCTGCTTTATTTAATTCCCGAATTGGGAAAACAGGTTTAACCACAAAGACACAAAGAAAGAAATAAATTTTTTCTTTATCGTAATTATGAAGTCTTTGTGTCCTTTGTGTCTTTGTGGTGAAAAACTTTTATGAGAATCGCCCGAATCGTTTCTTCAAACTCGCATATTGATTACATTGCCCGCGTGATTGATGCGCTTGACGCTGAAAATCCGCCGTCGGGGGAAGATTTCGGATTCGCGCAATTCGTTTCGCTTCCGCTCGAAGATGAAACACAAATTGTCGGCGTGATTTACAACTCGATGCTGGTCAATCCCGAATACTCGAATTTTGGTCCGCGTCTTTCGCCGAAACCCGAACTCGGCAATTTTAGTCCCGATTATTTGAACGAACAAGGTTTTCTGATTGGAATTTTACTGCTCGGCGCGATTGATAGAAATCGAAAAATCACGCACGGCGTTCCGCGCCGCGTCGTTCCCGCCGGACAAGACGTTTATAAAATCGAACCGGAGGAAATAAGAAATTTTCACGCCGACCAAAACGATTGTTTGCAGATTCATTACTATTCGCAAGTCGTGGCTCATGCCGGATTATTTGCCGTTTCGCTGCTCGAAGCGATTATCGAAGAACTTTCTCTCGACTGTTCGGATTCCGATAAGCAGCGGCTCGGCGTTCTAAAGCAAACTCTCGCGTGGCAACGAACCTTGGGCGGAATGCGTCTATAAAAATAGAAAAACAGAATTTCAAATTTAAGAATTAAAATTATGAAGAAACTAATATTCGCTCTCGCTTTCGGTTTATTCGCGTGCGCTTCGTTCGTTTCGGCGCAGCCGCGCCCGATTGATAAAACCGATACGAAATCCGCCGCTAAAAAAACCGCACCCGCTTCGTTCGAGGCGAAATATGAAGGCGGAATGTTCGGTTATGCCGAAAAGGAAACCGGCACTTTGAAATTTGACGACGCGAACGAACGGCTCGTTTTTTTCGGCAAAGAAGGCAAAGAGCTTTTTGCGATGCCGTATGAAACTCTGCTTTTAATTTATCCGCAATCGCAGTCGGTTCGCTCGACAACCGGCACGGTCGTCAGCGCAGTTCCTTTGCCGGGCGCGGCTTTAGCCGGTTTGATACGCGAGAAACGCCGTTATCTGGTCGTCCATTTCGACGACCCGGACGTTGACGCGAAAGGCATCGTCAACTTTAAATTAGACAACAAAGAATTGCTCGATTCGGTGATTGACACGCTCGGCGAAAAAGCCAAACTAACGCAGCGCGGCGATGCTTATTATCGCCCGAAAGCCGCGCCAAAAACAGATTTGTAAAATTTATGTTTTTCGATTTTTAAGCGGCGCGAGAAAAAATTTCTCGCGCCTCTTTTCTATTTGTGTTTAATTATTGAAGTTTTTTCTTCATCACCCAATCAATCTGCGCGTCGCTGCCGAGTTGGAAAATGTGTTCGCCGGCTTTTTTGAATTCGAGTTTTTCGTAAAACTTTTGCGCTCGAAAATTAAATTCCCAAACGCCGAGCCACATCGTTCGATAGTTTTTATTTCGAGCAATTTTAAAACATTCGTTCATCAATTCGAGGGCGATGCCGCCGCCGTGATATTCGCGCACGACATAAAGCCGACTAAGCTCAATCGGATTTTCGTCCGCTATGCAGTGTTCTCTCGAACGCTCTCTCAACTTCGCGTAGCCAATCATTTGTTCGCCGTTTTCCGCGATAAAAAATATCGAAAGAGCGTCGGCTAAATCCTCCCGAAAAGCCTCGACGCTCATAAATTCGGCGATGTATGCCCGCATATCTTCGGGTTTGTTCAAAGGATTGGCGGCGAATGTGTCGTTGAAAATTTTCACCGCCAAAGGTGCGAGCGTTTCAGCGTCCGCTATTGCGCCGCGCCGGATTTTCAGTTGGATTTCATTCATAATTTCAGACGAATTCTCGACAGTTAATTTTACCTTTATTTTATAACATCGCCGGAAATTTTCGGTTAAATTCAGATGCAAACGATGTGTGCAAAAAAATAGTTCACAACGGCGGAAAATTTATGTATAATCCGAATCATAGTTTGCGGACGCGCAAATTTCTGCAATCTTTTTTATCTGTTCAGGCATCTACAAAAACGCGCCTACAGCCCCGGCAGTTCTTTCAATAAAATTATTTGTGTAAAAATCTAAAATTTCAAATTTCTACGGAGGAGATTATGTTTTTTAAATCCAAGTTTTTTCGCGCGGCGAGTGCTTTATGTTTAGCTTTGGCGATGACGCTTTGCGCCTTCGGCGATACGATTCGCTTGAAGGACGGCAGCATCATCAAAGGTAAAATCGTCAGTTTCGGCGGCGGTAAATTCGTCGTCGCGGTCGGCGACGGAACGCGGCGGCGGCAGCTAAGTTATTCGGCGAACGAGATCGAATCAATCGCCTTTGATGCCGATTCGATGCCAGCGACAATCAGAACATCAGCCGACGCTTCGACCAATACGAACAAAAATTCGACCATCATTACGGTCGGACAAACTACGTCAAAACCCGTGAATACGCCAAATCCTGCGCCGAAAATCACAACCGTCTCGAATCCGAAACCGATTGAAATCGGCGTGAAAGTTTTGGCGGACAACACGGCAAACGGCTGGACAAATTCCGGCTGGGTCGTGCGAAAAGGACAGCGAATCAGAATCATCGGAACGGGTCGCGTATCTTTGGGCGGCGGTCGTTACGCCACGCCGGGCGGCATTGCGTCGCTGTTTGACAAAGACAAACTGATGCCGAGGGAAGCGACCGGCGGTTTGATTGCCGTCGTCGGCGACAACAACAACGAGTTTATTTTCGTCGGCGATTCGAAAGAATTCGTCGCTACGCACGACGGCGCGTTGTTTTTGGGCGTGAACGAAGGCAACCTAGATGACAATTCCGGCGCGTTCGATGTCAAAATCGAGATTGACCCGGAAATTGGTTATTAAATTAAATGAGAAATGAGAAATGAGAAATGAGAGATGAAAACAAATTTCATCTCTCATTTCTTTTTGCTTGAAAAATTCCAACTAAAAGCCGACAATTTGTATCTAAGAGTCAATAATTCGGACAAGGAAAAATTTATGCAAATCGTTTTATCGCGTCGTTTTTTAAGACTTCTGGTTTTGCTGGCGGTTGGTTTATTCGCTTTTAACT
>JBPCMK010000028.1:0-14994 GCA_051002375.1 Pyrinomonadaceae bacterium
TCCGCCATCAGAGCGCGAGCGATTGATGCACGCTCTAAGCAGAAGTCGCCTATGGCTCAAACGCGCAACGTCGCTCGCGCTCCGTTGGCGGACGAGCCGTCCGCGCTCCGACTAAGCGGCTTTTAGTTGGTCGTGCAGCCACGCCTTGGCGATGCGCCATTCGCGTTTGACGGTCGAATCGGAAACGCCTGTAACTTCCGCGATTTCTTCGTTCGTCAAACCGCCGAAAAATTTCAGTTCGATAATCTTCGCTTGCTTCGGGTCGAATTCGGCGAGCATTGTCATCGCTTCGTCTAATCGAATTAAATTTACGTCGTGTCCGGCGGTGAAATCAATCATCTCGTCGAGCGCGAGACGAGTTTGGTTTCCGAATCGTTTGTCGGCGTTGCGTTTGACGGCGTGATTGACCAGAATGCGCCGCATCATCTCCGCCGCCAATCCGAAAAAATGCGCGCGGTTTTGCCACGTCTGTTTGTGCTGTTCAATCAATCTTAAATACGCTTCGTGGACGAGCGCGGTCGCCTGCAAAGTGTGTTCGGGACGTTCAGAACGAAGACGGCTCGCGGCGAGTTTTCGCAGTTCGTCATAGACGAGCGGAAACACCAAATCCAAAGCGTCTTTGTTGCCCGATTGATATTCCTGTAGAAGCTGCGTGATATTTCCCGACTTATTCATATTTTGAGAGTTTGATGTTATTTACATTTTAGCGACTCGCAAATTTTTTGCAATTTATTTTTTGTCTTTGACCCTTTTTTCGCTCGCTTGTTGCGTTTATCAGTGTAGGAAGATTTCGATTTTAATAATCAGGTAGATTCAAGGAATAAACATGAAAAATCAAAACGCGGCTTTTAATGCAAAACTAAAAAATTTTCTTTTCGGCTTTATCGCGCTTTTATCATTTGCCGCGGCGGCAGAGGTTTCGGCGGCTACCGAAAAATCAGATGGTAATAATTTTGCGCCGGACGCTGTTTCGGCATTGTCGCAGCAAGCCAGACTCGTCGCGGCGGACGGCGCGGCAAACGACGCTTTCGGTCAAAGCGTGCGAATCTCCGGCAGCACGGCGATTGTCGGGACGTATAAAACTGTCGGCGCAAACAGCCGTCAAGGTGCGGTTTATATCTACGTCAGGAGCGGCGCGACGTGGACTTTACAGCAGGAAATTATTTTGAGCGACGGCGCGGCGGATGATTCTTTCGGCTCGGCGACGGCGATCTCCGGCGACACGCTGGTCGTCGGCGCACCGGGCAGAAAAGTCGGCACGGTCAGTTTTCAAGGCTCGGTTTATATTTATACGCGAAGCGGCACGACTTGGACTTTGCAGCAGCAGATAAATTCGGACGTGAGCGGAGATGATGGATTCGGTGGGAGCGTCGGCATCAACGGAGACACTGTTGCCGTCGGAGCGGACAATGAAAACCTGCTTGGCGCAGCGTATATTTTTACGCGCAACGGCACGACTTGGACAAAGCAGCAACGCTTGAGTGCCAACGACGGACAAGTAGATCACTACGGCTACAGCATCAGCATTACCGGCGACACGGTTGTCCTCGGCGCGTCGCCGAACAATGCGCCGGGTGCAGTTTATATCTACACTCGCAGCGGCACGACTTGGACGCAGCAGCAAATAATTACGGCGAGCGACGGCGCATTCGTTGACATCTTCGGTAACGGCGTGAGCGTTGACGGAAACAATTTGCTCGTTGGTGCGCCGGGTAAAAAAGTCGGCACAAACACCGATCAAGGCGCGGTATATTATTTCAGCCGAAACGGAACGACGTGGACGCAGCAGCAGGAAATAATTCAGGGCGACGGCGCGATGTTCGATAACTTGGGTTATTTCGTAGAGATTTCCGGCAGCAACGCGGTTGTCGGTGCGCCGGGCAAAAAAATCGGCGCGAACGACGGTCAGGGCGCAGCTTATGTTTATGCTTTGAGCGGAACGACATTGACACAGACCCAGCGTCTGACGGCGACTGACGGCGCGAGCAATGATTTGTTCGGTCTGAGCGTCGGGCTGGATGCGAACAGCGTAATTGTCGGAGCGGAAGGCAAGCGAATCGGCACAAATAACAGTCAGGGCGCGGCGTATATTTTCGCTAATCCAAACGTGAAAGGCAACATTGATTTTGACGGCGACGGCAAAGCCGACGCATCGGTTTTCCGCAACGGCAATTGGTTTATCAATCCGTCAGGTAATCAAGGCTTTTACGGCGTGCAGTTCGGTTTGAGTTCGGACAAACTCGCGCCCGCCGATTACGACGGCGACGGCAAAACCGACATCGCCGTCTGGCGCGAAGGCGCGTTCGCATATTTCTACATTCTGCAATCTTCGACCAACACCGTCCGCACCGAACAGTTCGGACAAACGGGCGACATCGTAACCGTCGGCGATTGGGACGGCGACGGCAAATCGGATGTGTCGGTTTATCGTAATTCGGCAGTCGGCTCGCAAAGTTATTTTTATTATCGCGGCAGTTTGAACAATCTGAACGGCACGATAACTTTTCTGCCGTGGGGAACTTCGGGCGATAGACCGATGCGCGGCGATTTTGACGGCGACGGCAAAGCGGACGCGGCAGTCTTTCGCCCGTCCGACGGCATTTGGTATATCCGCCAAAGCTCGAACTCGCAAGCGCGTTACGAGCAATGGGGATTGTCAACCGATAAATTTGTGCCTGCCGATTACGATGGCGACGGCAAAACCGACTTAGCGGTTTTCCGAAGCGGCGTTTGGTATATCAAGCAAAGCACAAACAATCAACCGCTTTCCCGAACGTGGGGCGCGGACGGCGATTCGCTTGTTCCGGGTGATTATGACGGCGACGGTAAAGTTGATGTTGCCGTCTGGCGCAGCGGCGTTTATTACATCTTGCAAAGCACGAATGCACAATCAGCCGCCCAATCATTTGGCGCGGCGGGCGATGTTCCAATCGCTTCGGCTTACGTGCAGTAAAAATTTCAAAGCGCAATCTGGGGAGAACCCGCTTTGGAAGGATGAAGGATAAAGAATGAGGAATGAGCGAAGCGTCTGCACGCCGATTGTTTTTCCTCAAACTTTATCCTTCTGTTTTTTAAATCTTCGTTTTGCTTCTTTATTGTCCGTTGCGGTTTAATACTCGGTATGAATCCGGCGTGGACAATCGAAAATTTTCTCGAAGAAAAAAATAATCAACTGCACATCAACGGCGTTTCGGCGATTGATTTGGTGAATGAATTCGACACGCCGCTTTTTGTGTTCAGCGAATCGAGAATCAAACACAACATCGAAAGAATCCGCCGCGCCGAAACAGTTATTGATTGTCCTCTGAAAATTTGTTACGCGGCGAAAGCCAATTCCAATATGGCGATTTTGCGAACGGTGAAAGACGCGAATTGCGATTTGGAAGTAAATTCCGGCGGCGAACTTTGGAAGGCTCTAAAAATCGGTTTCACGGGCGGGCAAATTATTTTCAACGGCACGAGCAAAGAAGTTTGGGAAATAGAGAAAGCGATTGAAGCAGAAATTTATGCGATTCAAGTTGACTCGCTTTACGAATTAGAATTGATTGAAGCGGCGGCGCGACGATTGAAAAAGCGGGCGAATGTTTCTTTGCGCCTTGTTCCTGACATCGAAACGAACACGCATTCGGGTTTGCAGACCGCGCTGACCACATCGAAATTCGGAATGATGCCGAATGAAGCGATGCGGGCTTTTCATCAATATAAAAATTCCGAATCTTTAAATCTCTGCGGCGTTCATCTGCACATCGGCTCGCAAAATCCGGCAACTGATGTTTATACGGAAGCATTCAAAACGCTTTTTGAAAATCTTTTGCAGATTTATGAAGAAACCGGAATCCGACTTTCGCACATCAATCTCGGCGGCGGTTTTCCGGTCAATTATCTGCGCGACTCGTCGCACGCCAAATTTATTTTCTCCGCCGCGACGCGCGAAATGCTCGCGGCTGACTTTGAACCTTCGGACGCGATTCGCAACGCCTGGCAAACGATTGTAGAATCTGCCGACGCTTCACGCGCCGCGCATCTGCTCGAAAATATCACGCTGCTTTTAGAGCCGGGCAGAAGCATAATCGCCGACGCGGGAATTTGTTTGACGACGGTGAGGAATCGAAAGGAAAGACCGATTCAACAATCGGCAGTTGATTTGCAAGAATCTGAAATCCGAAATCCGAAATCCGAAATCCGAAATGATGTGTGGCTTTTGACCGACGCGGGTTTCAACATTCTGCTTTCGATGGAAACTTACAAATGGTATTACCATCTGATTTCCGCGAGTCGCGCGGGCGAACCACACGATTATCCATACAAACTCGCCGGACCTTTGTGCGACGGCGGCGACGTTTATTTCGACCACGAAGAAAAACGCGCCAGCCGACTTCCCGCCTATCGTCTTTTGCCCGAAAATGTTCAGCCCGATGAAATTTTAGCTCTGCTCAACTGCGGCGCGTATTCCGTCGCGCAGATGTTTCAATACAACGGCAGATTTTTGCCCGCCGTCGTTCTGATTCGAGAAAACGGCGCGGTCGAATTGATTAGAAAACGCGAAGGTTTTGAAGATTTATTGACGAACGACGTTTGGTGAGAAATGAGAGATGAGAAATAAAAAATCTCATTTCTCATCTCTCATTTCTAATGTCCCGAATACCAATCGTAACCTTGCTCCGCCCAATAATCGGCGGGGCGTTCGTTGGTAAATTCGATTCGTCCGATGCGTTTGAGTTGTTTGATGCCGTATTTTGTCGTCGTCGCCAGACGCAGCGGTGCGCCGTGTTCCGCCGTTAAAGGCTGCCCGTTCATTTCGTAGGCGAGAAGCGTCTGCGGGTGCAGAATGCTCGGCATATCCCAGCCGACGTAATACGCGCGGTCAGGCGTAACGAGCGAAACATATTTCGTGTTTTCGGGCGGAGCAAATTTCGCGGCGAAATCGGAAAATCTCACGCCCGCCCAATTTATAATCACGCTCCAGCCTTCGATACATTTCAACTCGGTCGTCATCTCCGTGCGCGGCAGAGATTTAATATCGTCGAGCGTTAAAATCAAACCGGCGGTCGAAACATTCGGCGCGGGCGGCGTGTCCATCGAGCGCGGCGCATTGTCTTCGCCCTGAAAAGTAATTTTGTCGGAATACTGCGGAAATTTTTGCGGGTTTGCCAAACCGACGACTTGCAAACGCCAATTTTGCGCGTCGAGGTCGCTGTCCAAACCGATCATTCCGTTCACTCTGTCGCCGGCAAGCGACGGAGAAAATTCGGGCGCGAGGTCGTCTCTGTCAAAGAAAATTTGACTGACTCGTTCGTTAAATCGAAACGTGCGCGTCAATAAAGAATTTTTCGCGTCGGACGGCATATAACGCCAGCCGAGAATTCCGGCGAGCGCGGTCGCGCCGCCGATTAAAAATGTGCGGCGCGAGCGGCGCGACATATTTTTTTTCGCTTCCGCTTCGCTCATCGGCGAACTCAAATCGCGCTTTTCGTTTAAGATGACCGCCGTGTTCTCCTCGTTTCTTTTTTCTTCGGCGGCTTCAATTTCAACGTCTTTGTCATTGTCCAAAATCGTCTGCGATTCGGTGTTTCCCGCGTCTTCCGTTTGTTTGATTTCGTCGCTCATATTTTTGCTCCTTCGATGTTCGTTTCCGGCGATAAATTCTCATCCGTTTTGCCGATTTCATAACCCGTTACCATCGAACGAAAGTTGCTCCAACCTGCCAGGGCGACTTGGACGACGTGGACGACGAAAAACAAAATGAACAAAATCATCAACCAGAAATGTTCCCAACGCGCCCAGCCGTAACCGCCCAAAAGCGCGGTCAGCCAGGATAATTGCAAAGGTTTGTAAATCGCCAAACCCGTGATAATCGAGCCTGCGCCCATCAAAATTACGCCGGTGTAAGCGATGCGCTGCGCGTCGTTGTATTTGCCCTGCGGCGGAAGTTTTTTAACGATATGCAAATCGTGCAACGCGACTAAAGGAGCGCGTTTGAACGAACCTGGAATCGGCAGCAGCGTTCGCCATTCGCCGGAAAAAATCAGATACAAAACGTAAATTAAACCGTTCGCCGCGAACAGCCACATAAAGAAAAAATGCAGCGAAATGCCTTCGGCGAGACGAAACGGAATGCCGAGCGTGTTGTAAAACCAATCGGGGAAAAAGTGGAAAATTTCGTAGCCGAAAATCTTCAAGCTATAAACCGAGTTCGACCAATAAATCAGCCAGCCGCTCCAAATCATCATCGCCAAAAGCGGAAAACTTATCCAGTGCAGCCACCGTATCGCCAACGGATGTTTCTTTTCGAGTTTTTTCATTTTGATACGAATTCTATTCTAACTAATATACGAATTGCAATAAAATTATTCCCGCATCGCGGCAAAATTATTCCCGAAAAATTACCATTCGATTTTCCGAACAATCGCCCGCAGCAATTCCCTCTCCACTTCGGTCAAATCAATTTTCAATTCGTCGTAAAAATCCGCCAACCGCGCGAGCGCGACGACGCGGCTGCTTTCATCGCGGATTTGAAAAATCGTTTCCAGATTTTCGTGCAAAAGCTCGCGGGCTTTATCTGCGTCGCCGTAGGCGTAAAATCTTTTCGCCAATTCATTAAAAGCCGCCGAACGCGAGGCGAGCTGCGGAACGGTTTCGGCGAAGGTTTCGGCTTCACGCAAAAAACGCAGGGCTTCCTCCGGTTTCTCCAATTTATTTTTCTGGTCGCTAACGCCGATGAGCGCGAACATTCTCTGCGCGTCGTCTTGAATCGCGTTGATAGCTTGGCGGGCGATTTCATCCTGATTTTGCATCGCGCAGATTTGCGCGATTTGCGCCAGCGCGAAGGTTTGCGAATCTTCGTCAATAATTTCCTGAGCCGTTTCGACCGCGCGTTCGTCCTTTTCCATTCGGGCAAATTCGACGGCGATTGTTCCCCACAAATTGAATCGCTGACGGCTGTCGCGGATTTCATTATCGCGTTGCGATTTCAAAATTTGGTAGGCTTCCTCCAAAGTTTCGAGCGCGTCGCCGCATTCGCCCGCGTTCCAAAACTCTCTGGCAAATCCGATGAGCGTCGCGCTCATCTGCGTTTTATCGGCGATCAAATCAAGCGTTCGGTCGGCGAGTTCGAGGCTTCCGGCTTGCAAAAAACCGAGCGCGATGCTCGCTAAAAAAGAATCTCGATGCACGCCGTCAATCGTTTCGGAATTGTTTTTAGCCAGATCAAAAGTTTCTATCGCTTTATCTTTCTGATTGGCTTCGATAAAGTGGTTTCCGATATTGATTAAAGTCCGAACTCGTTCCTCGATAAACTCGATTTCGTTTGCCGCGTCAACCGCTTGTTTGAGAAAACCGCTTGCCTTTGAATTATCGCCGTTCTTCAAATTCAAAAGCGCGATATTTTGCAGAGCCGTCGCCTTCGCGCTCGGAAAATCGATTTTTTCGATTGTCTGCAACACGCCCGCGTCGTCGTTCGTTTCAAATTGCCGGACAGCGATTTCTCCGAAAACGTAGTCCGGGTGCGAAAGCGTTTCGGCGATTTCGAGAGCTTTGGCGAATTCGCCTTTGGCTGATTTTTGCACGGCGATTCGTTCCCGCGCCTGCGCCCGCGTGCCTTCGTCCTCAATGGCTTCGACAAGCTGGAAACCGTATTCGTCATCGTCGAGTGCGGCGCATTTTTCCGCGACGAGCATCAAAAGTCGGTCGCGCGTGAACGGGTCGTCAACCGAATTAGCAAATTCGGCGGCAAGATCAACGTCCGGTTTTTCAAGATAGCGCGGAACGATTTCCTTCATCGCCGCCGCGTGTCCGCTGAGACTTTTAATATTTTGCGCCGTAAAAGTCGCGCACGCCAAGATGTTTTCTTGGGCTTGTTCGATTGTAATTTTCTGTTCTGCCATTTTATTTTTTGCCACAGAAAACACAGAGATTTTTTTATTTTCACAATTAGCTAAAATAAAATTCTTTCGATTGAATTCTGTGTCCGTTCTTTGAAATTTCCCTCTGTATTCTCTGATTTCTCTATGGCTAAATTCCTAAATAAATACTCGCCGAATCGCGTCCGGCATCCAATCGTCGAGATTTTTTGATACTGCGTCCGCGCCCGCTTCGCGCAGTTCTTTGGCGGAAACCGTGTTGGTAATGCCGAGCGTTTTGAGTCCCGCTTCGCGTCCGGCGGTGATTCCCGGCGGCGAATCTTCAATCACCAGACAGTCGTTTGATGTCATCGGCAGATGACTCCGGCTGATACGAAACGCATCAATTTGACTAAAACCCTTCCGGTAACATTCCGCGTCGGGTTTGCAGTTCGAGATATTTTCCGCGCCGACGATAATCGAGAAACTTTTCAAAAGTTCAGTTTTCTCCAAAACGTATTCGATTTCCTCGCGCCGCGCCATACTGACCACGCCGAGCGCGAAATCTTTTTCCATCTTTTTGATAAAATTTTTCACGCCGTCGAAAAGCGGAATTTCCTCGTCAACAAACTCGCGCCATTTTGCCGTTTTCGCCGTCGTGATTTCAGAAACTTTTTCGGCGGCGACTTTTTTTCCGGCGCGTTTATACGCCGCCTCGACGAAACTCACATCGTCCATTCCGAGACACGAATAATATTCCGCTTCGGTCAAATCAATTCCATCGTCTTTCAAAATTTGCTGATAAGCCTGCATTTGCAGCGGCTCGTCATTGACGATAATTCCATTGAAATCCATTAAAATCGCTTTTATCATTTTTCGGATATTTCCTTTTGGTTTTATTAAAGTTTGTATTTTAACTTTGAAAAGTTAATGCCGCAAATTCCCGGAACGCGAACGACTTAATTATTGCTTTAAATTCATTAACCACGAATCAACACGAAAACACACTAAAATTTATTTGAAAGTTTCGTGTGTTTTCGTATTGATTCGTGGTTAAAATTCTTCCGTTCTCAAAAGAAATTTCGTATCGAACATATTCCCGCGCCCCAAAATTCCGTTCGGGTCGAAAGCCTTTTTCAGTTCCGCCATTTCATTTAAAAATCTTTCGCCATACATCGCTTGCAGATATTTGCTTTTCAATTTGCCGATGCCGTGTTCAGCCGAAATCGTGCCGCCGAGCATAACCGACTGCGCGACGAATCTGCCGTAAAGATGTTTTGCTTTTCGCGCTTCCGCGTCGTTTTTCGGCAGTATATTGGCGTGCAGATGGTTGTCGCCGATGTGTCCGAAAATTACATAGTCCAATTTACTTTCATCGAGTTTCTGTTTGTAAAATTTTAGAAATGAAGCGAACGATTCGTCAGGAACTGCCATATCCGTGCTGATTTTTCGCCGGCGATTTTTGACGACGCGCTCGTTGACGGCGACCGGAAGCGCGTGGCGAAACTCGCGCATTTTTTTCAAATCTTCCGCGCTCGTCGTGAACCACGAATCATCTGTTTCCGCATTGTGTTTTTCAAATAGATTGTTCCATTGCCCGAACAATTCATCTTCGGTTTCTGCGTCGGTTTCCTGCTCGAAAAAAATCGCACCCTGCACATTTTCGGGAACTTCAGGAAATTTCTCTTTGATAAAATCTAAAGAATTTTCGTCGAAGTATTCGAGTAGCGTCGCGTTAATTTGATTTTGGATTTGGGATTGCGGATTTCGGATTTGGCGCGTCGCAAAAGAAATGCGTCTTGCCTCGTCAGCGAAATTCAGCAAATCTTTTTCGGCTTTGAAAAATACGATGCCGCTCAAAAATCCCTGCGGCTTTTTCAACAAACTCAACTCGATTTCCGTTATCACACCGAGCGTTCCTTCGCTGCCGACGAATAAATCTATCGCGTCAATTTTCTCCGATGAGAAATAACCCGACGTATTTTTCCGAACATTCGGCACGTCGTAGGTCGGGACTTTTGCTTTTATTCGTTTGCCGTTTTCGGTCGTTAATTCGATGAAGCCGTTTTGGGAAAAAACTTCGCCGCGCCGCAGATTTAAAACGTCGCCGCTTGATAAAATGATTTCTAACCTCTGCACATAATTTCTGGTCGCGCCGTATTTAAAACTTCTCGCGCCGCTCGCGTTGGTCGCAATCGTGCCGCCGATTTGACAACTCCATTCAGTCGGGTCGGGCGGATAAAAAAGATTTTTCGCTTCGACCGCTTTTTGCAAATCGGCGAGAATTACGCCGCTTTCGACGACGGCAAAACGCTCGTTGATTTCTTTTATCCGGTTAAATTTTTCCAGTGAAATAAGATAACCGCCGAACGGAATCGCGCCGCCGACCGTGCCGGTTCTCGCGCCGGACGCGGTTACGGGAATTTTTCGCTCGTTCGCTTCCTTTAAAATCTCGGCAATTTCTTCGCGCGTTTCGGGAATAAAAAGTTTCTCGGAAAATCCCCCCGCGAGATTGCTCGCGTCAATCAGATAATTTTCGAGTTCGTCTTTTTGTGTTTTAACCTGCATAAATTTTTAGCCTAACTCAATTTGCCTATCGCGCAGATATTTTAAACGGTCGCGCAATTCGGCGGCGCGTTCAAATTTCATATCGCGGGCGGCGGAGCGCATATCAATTTCGATTTGCGTGATGGTTTCCTTTAATTGTTTCGGCGAATATTCTTCGTAAGCGTCGAGTTCGAGCGGGACTTTGAAATAATCTGCTTCGTAAGCCGTAACCAAAGTTGATTCGATTGATTTAACGATTGTCGTCGGCGTGATGCCGTTTTCCGCGTTATATTCTTCCTGAAGTTTTCTGCGTCTTTCGGTTTCTTCGATGGCGCGGCGCATCGAATTGGTGATTTTGTCGGCATACAAAATCGCTTTGCCGTCGGCGTTTCTGGCGGCGCGTCCGATGGTTTGGATTAAACTGCGCTCGCTTCGCAAAAATCCTTCCTTGTCGGCATCGAGAATCGCCACGAGGGAAACTTCCGGCAAATCCAAACCTTCGCGTAAAAGGTTGATGCCGACGAGAACATCGAACTCGCCGCGCCGCAGATTTCTTAAAATTTTGATGCGCTCCAAAGTTACAATGTCCGAATGCAGATAATTGACTTTCACGCCGACTTCGAGAAAATATTCGGTCAAACTTTCCGACATTTTTTTCGTCAGCGTCGTTACAAGAACTCTTTCGTTGCGTTCGGCGCGAAGGCGGCATTCTTCAAGCAGATTATCAATTTGACCTTTGACGGGACGCACTTCGACAATCGGGTCGAGAAGTCCGGTCGGGCGAATAACCTGTTCGACGACTTCGCCGCCGACTTTCTCCAATTCAAAATTTCCGGGCGTGGCTGAAACGTAAATCGTCTGCCCGCGCCTGGCTTCAAATTCTTCAAAGTTGAGCGGGCGATTGTCCATCGCCGACGGCAGGCGAAAACCGTATTCGACAAGGTTTGATTTTCTTGAACGGTCGCCTTTATACATCGCGCCGATTTGCGAAACCGTCTGGTGCGATTCGTCAATTATCATCAGCGTATCTTTGTGCAGATAATCAAGCAGAGTCGGCGGCGGTGCGCCCGCCGGTTTGCCGGTCAGATGTCTGGAATAATTTTCGATGCCGCGACAAAATCCCATCTCTTTTATCATCTCAAGGTCATACATAGTGCGTTGATGAAGTCGCTGCGATTCGACGAGTTTTCCCTGTTTGATAAGTTCCTCTTCCCACCAGACGAGTTCTTCCTTGATAGTTTTGACGGCGCGTTTGACCGTCTGCTTTGACATTATGTAATGTGTTTTCGGATAAATCGGCAGACGCGATTCGTGTTTGTGCAGAACTTCGCCGAGCAACGGGTCAATCGTATAAATCGCATCAATTTCGTCGCCCCAAAATTCAAAACGATAAGCGTTTTCCTGATACGACGGAAACAATTCGACCGTATCGCCGCGCACGCGAAACTTGCCGCGCTCGAATTCTATATCGCCGCGTTCATACTGCAATTCAACGAGCCGCTTGATTAAATCTTCGCGCTTGATTTGCTGTCCCTTTTCAAAAAACGCCATCATTCCGTAATAAGCGTCAGGATCGCCAAGACCGTAAATGCACGAAACCGACGCGACGACAATCACGTCGTGTCGCTCAAACAAAGAGCGCGTCGCCGCCTGCCGCAGACGGTCAATCTCCTCGTTTATCGTCGCCTCTTTCTCGATATATAAATCCGCTGCGGGAACGTATGCTTCGGGCTGATAATAATCGTAGTAAGAAACGAAATACTCGACGGCGTTTTCGGGAAAGAAGGTTTTAAATTCTTGATAAAGCTGCGCGGCGAGCGTTTTGTTATGCGCCAAAACAAGTGCCGGACGCTGCACTCTTTCAATTACATTTGCGATTGAAAATGTTTTGCCGCTTCCCGTAATGCCCAAAAGAACCTGGTCTTTTGTTCCTTCGTTTAATTCGCTGACGATTTGTTCGATGGCTTGTGGCTGGTCGCCTTTCGGTTGATTTTCTGAAACTAATTTAAACTGCATTTAAAATGAAAAAAGAGTTACGAAGTTTTCTTTTATTTTACTTCGTAACCCGGCTTGCTGTCATTCGCGCAGATTAAAAACTAAACCGTCACAAATCCGATTTCTTCGATTGTCTTGTCAATCGCTTCCTGAAGTTCGAGCGGCAGATTATTTTTTTCGAGCAGCGCGTAAAGTCCGTCGAGAGCCTTCTGATTTTTGGTAACTTTAATTGTGTGCAAAACCGCTTGCCGCACGTTCATATCGCGGTGATTTTCGAGCGTGTGAAAAATCTTTTCCGTCTCGCCAGCCTTTATTAGTAACGCCATCAGAGTAAATGCTTCATAAACGTAGCGGCGGTCTTGATGCGCGAGACGGTCGAACGACATATCAACAAAACCGCTTTCGATTGCCGCCCGCGCTGCTTGCACCGTTCTGCCTTCTTCGCCCGTTTCGGCGATTCGCGTCCAAGCGTCGGCGCGGTCGAAGGTCAGTTTTGTCAATCCACGAGCCGCCGCCGCGCGGACTTCCCGCGTCGGGTCGGCGTTGCCGAGCAGAATTGTTTCAAAAACCGATTCGTGGTCGAATTCCGCCAAAACCGTTACGGCTTTCGAGCGCAGATTGGCGGACAAATCATACAGAGCGATTTGCGAAAGTGCCTCGACCGAGTTTTTCGTGCGGAACGCCGCCAAAATTCTCAAAGCCAAATCTCGTATCTCGTCATCTTCTTCAAATTCGTCCTGCGTTTGTTCGATAGCGTTCATCAAATCATCGTCGTTCGAGACGGGCAAAGCATCGAACGGGCGGGCGAATTCGAGTCTCTGAATCGAAAAAACCGGAAGCATTTTCGGAGAATTTTCCTTTCCGCCGGACGGCGAATTTTTTGCTTCGACTTCTTCGCCGTTCGCGGCGGCAAACGTCTCGGTCGCGGGCAAATCGCTCGGACGTTTTCTTTTTCGCGGTTTTTGAGCGGCTTTTTTATTGACGACTTTTTGATTCTTTCTGAGCCATTCCATTTCCTTGTCAGCGTCAACCGCGTCTATTTCGTAACTCTTATTGCTGCTGCTCGCCGACGAAGGTTTCGAGGTCGAATCCTTTTCCTTTTTCTTGGCGTTCAGCCGCCAAAAAATTGTGCCAACCAAACCGAGAACTAATATAAACAGCGTCGCATACCACCAGGTAAAATCCTCTTTCGGTTCGGGCGCGGGCGGCGGCACTGCGCGAACCGGCGAGACTTGAGCCTGAATTTCCGCCGTAAAAATAAAAATGAGCAGTGCCAGATTAACGACACCGAATCCGATTTTACAAATTGATAGATTGAATTTCTTTAACATACTTTACTTGATGCGTCCTAAATTTTCGTCGGAAGATTTTTGCGTGAGAGCAGATTGGAATTACGCTTGAACCTTTTGTTTTTATGGGCGGAGTTCGGGGCGTAACTCACAATCAGCATTATGCACTTTTTTTTTTAATATGTCATCTATTTTTTTACAAGATTTATTAGTTTTAACATTTTTTTGCAAATTGCTCGGCTGACGTTTGATTTTCTCGGTTTCAGCCTTTACCAATTTTAAATTTCATAATAAAGTTAGCTATTCAAAATTTTTATCTCTCCAAAAATTAAAAAAATGTCGTCTGTCAAAACGGTTTCGGAAACCAACATAGCGGAATTGTCCCTTATTCATCGCGGCAAAGTGCGCGATGTTTATCAAGTCGGCGAGCATCAATTATTGCTTGTGGCGACCGATAGAATTTCTGCTTTTGACTGCGTTATGCCGACCGCGATTCCGCGCAAAGGAGCGATTCTCAACGTGCTTTCGGAATTTTGGTTCGAGCGTCTAAAAAACATTACGGAAAATCATTTAATCACCGCCGATTTCGATAAAATGCCCGAAATCGTTCGCCAATCGGAAGACTTTCGCGGACGCTCGATGCTCGTCGAAAAGACGAAGGTTTTTCCGGTCGAGTGCGTCGTGCGCGGCTATTTGGAAGGTTCGGGCTGGAAAGATTACCAAGCGACGGGAAAAATTTGCGGACACAATTTGCCGCCAAATCTGAGACAAGGCGAAAAACTGCCGCAGCCGATTTTCACGCCCGCAACGAAAGCGCAAAGAGGACACGACGAAAATATCACGGAAGCCGAATTTGCAAAAATCGTCGGGAAAACCGCCGCCGAAAAATTGAAATCGCTGTCTTTGAAAATCTACGCCAAAGCGAGCGAATACGCTTTGACGCGCGGCATTATCATCGCTGATACGAAATTTGAATTCGGCACGAACGAGGACAGGGAGATTTTATTGATTGACGAAGTTCTCACGCCCGATTCGTCGCGTTTTTGGGCTTTGGAAACTTACGCGCCCGGCAAATCGCAAGCGTCTTTTGACAAACAATTCGTCCGCGATTATCTGGAAACTTTGGATTGGAACAAACGACCGCCCGCGCCCGCGCTGCCGCCGGAAATTGTCGAAGCGACGACCGCGCGTTATCTGGACGCTTACCGAATTTTAACGGGAAAAGAACTGTCTTAATGCGGAGTGGGGGGGGGGGGGGGGGGGGGGGGGGGGGAGGGGAGAGACTGCACCTCGGCCCCCCACGCCCCCCGCGGCTCCGGCACCCG
>JBPCMK010000029.1:0-43261 GCA_051002375.1 Pyrinomonadaceae bacterium
TGTGTGGCTCTATCAACTCGTTTTTCTGATGAATTTTCGTCAGAATAAACCTTTATCTGTTGTCAAAGAACAGGTCGAATCTGCTCGTTGGCGGATTCCAATATGATTTATGCACAGGCTTCAATTATATTTTCGAGAAACGCTTTAGCAAGCGCGTCCGAAGCGGAAATCGCGTGCGAATCTTCTTCCTCGTTTGAGCGAATTCCGTAATCGTCTTCAAAGTCAATCCGAAAATCTTCAATCGGCTCGCGCTGCAATTTTTCAATCGTCTTTTGATAAATCGTCCACGCAAACCAAGCGTTAAAATTTTCCGTTTTTATTCGTTCGGGATTATCAATGATTTGAAATTCCAATTCTTTAATTACGTCATCGTATTTTGGCAAAGCGTCCGCGCCTTTGAGCCACATCGCATTGGCAAATTCAACAAAATTCGGCGCGTAAGTTTCGACTGATTTCAGAGCGATTTTACCGAGTTTCTGCGTGGTGTCGGATTTGAAAAGATTCGCGCCGCCATAAACGACGTGAACCGGATTTCGGACTTGGAGTTGTAAATTTTGAAACTCGTAATGTTTTTCGTTTAACTTTAAATAAAAGTTTTCAAGATTCTCTTCTGAAAAAGTTCGTTTCATTATGTATTTCTACCAACTCCAAGTTCCCGCGCCGCCTTTAAATGGTCCGACGATTTCATTCGTAATCCAACCGCCGTAAAAATCTCCTTCCTGTGATTGAACCCATTCATCATCCACATAACAAGCGTCCATTTTCGACGGATAAAACGCGAGATAATTTTTGATTTCCGCAAAACTTTCCGTCGGATTCGGATAAAACCACGCCGCGTTTTTAACGATTTTATCGCCGACCTGCAAATCATAATAATTCGCGCCGCCTTTCCATTCGCAAAAACTCGCACCGCTTGCTTCGGTCAAAAATTCCATTCGCACGTCTTCCGGCGGAAAATAATAAACCGGCGGATGACTCGTTTCCAAAACGCGAAACGCACGATTCGTTTCAGCAATAATTTCGCCGCCGAAAATGATTTTGAGATGCTTATTGGTCAATTCGAGTTTCGGCGGGCGCGGATAATCCCAGACCGATTCTTGTCCGTCTTTCGGTTCGATTCGTTTCATACTTTAGAATAATTCATCTAATGCTTCTTCCAAATTCTTCACGCCGACGACGCGCATTCCCAAAAGTTTTTCCAAACCTTTTTTATTCGACGCGGGCAGAATCAATTTTTTGAAACCGAGTGTTTGCGCTTCTCGCGCTCTGGTTTCGGCTTGGAGAACGCCGCGCACTTCGCCTGTTAAGCCGACTTCGCCGAAAACTGCGGTGTCGGGCGGGATTTGTAAATTGCGGAAACTCGAAGCGATTGCCGCAATTACGCCCAAATCCGCCGCCGGTTCGTCAATTTCCAAGCCGCCCGCGACGTTGATGAAAACGTCGTCGTTGGCGAGTTGAAAGCCGACGCGCTTTTCCAGAACGGCGATTAAAAGGGATGTTCGATTGTAATCGAAACCCTGCGCCATTCGTCTGCCCGTGCCGAATTTTGTTCCCGTAACAAGAGCCTGAATTTCGACGAGCATCGGGCGCGTGCCTTCCATACAAACCGTTACGACCGAACCGCTCGCGCCTTCCGGTCGCTCCTGAAGAAAAACTTCCGACGGATTGCCGACAGCTTTCAAACCTTCGCTGGTCATCTCGAAAATGCCGATTTCGTTTGCCGCGCCGAAACGGTTTTTCGTGGCGCGAATGATTCGATGATTGTGATGGCGGTCGCCTTCAAAATACAAAACCGTGTCAACGATATGTTCGAGTGCTTTCGGTCCGGCAATCGAACCTTCCTTTGTAACGTGACCAATCAGAAAAACCGGCGTTCCCGTCGCTTTGGCGAAAATCATAAATTGTCCGGCGACTTCGCGGACTTGCGAAACCGAACCGGGCGCGGATTCAATTTTTTCCGAAAAGACGGTTTGAATCGAATCAACAATCACCGCGTCGGGCTGTAATTTTTCGATTTCCGCCAAGATATTTTCGAGATTCGTTTCCGGCAGCAAAAAAAGATTTTCGGCGTTTAAGCCTAACCTTTCGCCGCGCATTTTTATCTGCCGCTCGCTTTCTTCGCCGGAAACGTAGAGAACTTTTGTATTATTTTTACTCAGTTTGTCGGCGACTTGAATAATCAAAGTTGACTTGCCGATGCCCGGCGAACCGCCGATTAAAACGAGCGAGCCGTCAACGATGCCGCCGCCCAGAACGCGGTCGAATTCTTCAATTCCGCTCGAAGTTCGCGCGTCGTCCTGCGATTCGATTTCAGAATATGAAATCGGTTTGACTTCGCGGAAAGCGTTTGTGCCGAGACGTGCGCTAACCGACGAAGATGTTTTACCGACCGCTTGCGGCGACGGGCGAAACTTTTCTTCGACGAGCGAATTATATTCGCCACAGTCGGGACATCTGCCGTGCCATTTTCTCTGCTGCCCGCCGCAGTTTTGGCAGACGTAAATCGTATTTGGAGTTTTAGCCATAAAAAAATTAAATGTGTGAAAAGCGTTCAAATAAAAATCGAGACAATACGATTGTTGAAAAATTTTCGTATTCTTAACAGACAAATATATTTTATCAAACAATAAAAACCACATAAAATCGGTGGCGCGTGAAAGGCACGAAAGTTGTTTGAAATAAAAATTACTCGTCTTAAAATAGAACGGGAAATTTAATTTCAAGGGGCAAAAAAATGATGAATAATAAAAATCGAGAAAACGAAAATCAAACAACACGGAATAAAATTGACGATGAAGGGTCTTTGGTGAGCGATCAAGGGCAAAATCTCGGCGGCGGAAAAACCGGGCGAACCATTGATGTGGGGGAAAAAAACGATGGCAATGAATTCAGCAAAACCGATCAATCAATCGCGCAAGCCGCGCCGGGACAAATGGCGACTGCTGAAAATCAAGGCGGCAGCAACGCTTGATTTTTAATTGATTTCGGGCGAGCCTGAGAAAAAGGTCTGACTTTTTCTCGGGCTTTTTTATTTTCATTTGAATTTTATTAGAATTTCACCCGATTTGAGCGTTTAATTTTCATTATCGGTTAATTTAAATTCGTGTTAAAATTTCAAACGGTATGAAACTCGACGTTCTCATCATCAGAATCGGATTCGTTTTATTGCTGGCATTGATGGGCTATCTGCTCAATCCGCTGGCGCAGACGACGCATCTGCCGAAAACATTCGACGTGGACACGCGGCAATTCATTTCCGCCGGTTTCGGCGCGATTATCGCGCTTTTCGTTATTGTCTTTGAAATGCGCGCTAAACGCGCCAGCCTTAAAACTTTAATCGGCGCGGCAATCGGTTCGATTCTCGGAATTATCGGAGCGTTTTTAATCGGCGTTCTGATTTCGCTGCAAAAAGAATACGCCGTGCCGGGCGAATTGCAAACTTTTCTGACGATTTCGCTGGCGTTTTTTATGGGTTACATCGGCTTGATGGTCGGCGCGGCAAAAGGCGAATTCCTTGATTTGTCCGCACTCGGCGGATTTTTTTCCGACAAAAACATCAAGCGCGATTATAAAATTTTAGATACCAGCGTGATTATTGACGGACGCATCGCGGATGTCGCCGAAACCGGATTTTTGGGCGGAACTTTGATTATTCCGCAGTTTATTTTGACCGAACTCCAGCAAGTCGCCGATTCGCCCGATTCGAGCAAACGCCAGCGCGGACGGCGCGGACTCGATATGCTGCAACGCCTTCGCAACAACAATCAGATTGATATTCAAATCGTCGAGACGGATTTTCCGGCGGTCAAAGAAGTTGATTTGAAACTCATCGAACTCGGCAAACAGCTTGAAGCAGTCATCGTTACGAATGATTTTAACTTGAACAAAGTTTCCCAACTGCGCGGCGTGAGCGTTCTGAATATCAACGAACTCGCCAACGCTCTCAAACCCGTCGTTTTGCCGGGCGAAGCAATGCGCGTTTTTATTTTGAAAGAAGGCAAAGAATACAATCAAGGCGTGGCGTATCTCGACGACGGCACAATGGTCGTCGTGGACAACGCGCGGCGTTTAATTGGAAAAACGGCGGACGTTGCCGTAACGAGCGTTCTGCAAACGACCGCCGGGAAAATGATTTTCGGCAGGCTTTGGGAAGAAAAAGACGATTTTGAAAATTCAAACAACATTCACGAATCGCGCTCGACCGGATTTAGAAAGGCGACGCGCGAACTGAGGCAGACGACGATTATCGAGGAAATAGAATAAGACGAGAATTAATAGGGATAAAAGGGATGAAAGGGATTTTTGAAGCATTCGTTTTTTATCCCTATTAATCTTCTTTATCCCTGTTAATTCTTTTTCTGAATTTATGAACGCAGCAATTATTGTCGCCGCCGGAAGCGGGAAGCGATTCGGCGCAGACGTGCCGAAACAATTTCTCGAAATTCTCGGAAAACCGCTAATCGTTCACACATTGGAAAAGTTTGAATCTTGTCTGCTTGTTGATGAAATCATTCTCGTTTTGCCATTTGAGGAAATTAAAAATTTCCAGACCGCAGTCGAAAAATATAATCTAAGGAAACTCGTAAAAATCATTGCGGGCGGAGCGACTCGCGCCGAATCGGTTTTAAATGGAATGAATTCGATTGACGAAGACAAGACGGAAATCATCGCCGTTCACGACGGAGCGCGTCCGCTCGTTTCGACCGAAGAAATTTCTCGAACAATCAAGCGAGCGCGGGAAACCGGCGCGGCTTGTCTGGTCGCCGCCGTTACGGACACGATAAAAAAAGTTGCGGACGGGAAAATTAAAGGCACGATTGACCGCGCGAAATTGCGACGCGCGTTGACTCCGCAGGCGTTTCGATACGAAATTCTCAAACGCGCTTTTGAAGCGGCGGATTTAAGCGAAACGGCAACCGACGAATGTTTTTTAGTTGAGAAACTCGGCTGTGAAATTTCAGTCGTCGAAGGAAGCGCGGAAAATTTCAAAATCACGACACCGGAAGATTTCGCGCTGGCGGAAATTTTCTTGAGTAAATCAGCGAATCGAAAATCACAAATCGAAAATGTATAGAATTGGTTTCGGCAGCGACACGCATCGGCTCGAAAAAAACGCGCGGTTAATTTTAGGCGGCGTGCGAATCGAATCAGACCTTGGCGCGGTCGGTCATTCCGACGCGGACGCGCTTTTGCATTCGATAACGGACGCGATTCTCGGCGCACTCGCGCTCGGCGACATCGGCTCGCATTTTTCCGACCGCGAAGCCAAATGGAAAAACGCCGACAGTTCGATTTTTCTCACCGAAGCCGCGCGTTTGATGAAAGAAAAAGGTTACGGAATCGTCAATGTTGATTCGACAATCAGTTTGGAAAAGCCGAAACTCCGCCCGCACATCGAGCGAATGCGCGAAAATTTAGCCGGAATTTTGGAGATTGAAATCGAATGCGTTTCAGTCAAAGCGAAAACGGGCGAAGCGGTTGACGCGGTTGGACGACGCGAAGCCGTCAAAGCTGAAGCCGTCGTTTTGCTTGAGAAAAAATAAAAAGTCGTCTCAAAAATCACGTTGTAAATTTTGAGACGACTTTCTATTTTTGAACAATGAATTTAATAAACATTCGGCGGAACATCCACGCCGTATCTTCTCGCCACATTTAAGACATTCAGCCAAGTTTCGGTTATCTCTCTATTTTGATTATTATATGCTTGGTAAAATTCATTTTCCGTCATTTTTTGATTCGATAAATTGCTCCGTTTGAGAAAATTGGCGTTTGTGCGCCACGCTTTCAGATGCGCCCGCCACGCTATTCGGAAGTCAGCCGGCAGATTTGAATCGTCAATCGCTTCGGAGTGATTGACGTATTGATTGACCTCTTCGGCATATCCAAACGGCGTATCGGCTAGTTGGGAATTCGCGCCGCTCTCACGCCCGTTGTCATCATCTTCCTGCAAGAGAAAAGCAATCTGCTGTCCCATTTCATTGTCCGCTTGAAAGCGGGACGATTGAGTTGGAAGATTATTTTCCGGCACTCCGAGAAGTAAAACACAAAGACCAAAGGTTATAACGAAGGCGACGACGGCTGTGATATGTTTCATTTTCATAGTAAATTTATTATGCCTGAAACGGGCGAAAAAATAAACATATTTTTTGAAATTTTTTCCGTCAAGTAATCCGACATAAATTTCTAAAATTTTACAATGAAACCGCAGGAAATTATCACTAAAAAACGCGATGGCGAAACGCTTTCGTCCGAAGAAATAAATTCTTTCGTCAAAGGCGTAACGAACGGAACTTGGGCGGATTATCAAACGTCCGCGCTTTTAATGGCGATATTTTTAAATAATTTGTCGCAAGCGGAAGGTAATTTTCTGACCGAAGCGATGCTCGCGTCGGGCGAGCGGCTTGATTTTTCCGACATTGACGCTCCGCTTGCCGACAAACATTCGACGGGCGGCGTGGGCGATAAAACTTCTTTGATAATTGCGCCGCTAGTCGCGGCGTGCGGCGTTGCCGTGCCGATGATTTCCGGTCGCGGTCTCGGACACACGGGCGGAACGCTCGACAAACTCGAATCAATCGCCGGCTACAACGTCAATCTCTCAACCAAGGAATTCAAACGGATAATCAAAACTTGCGGCTACGCGATGGCTGGACAAACCAAATCGCTCGTTCCCGCCGATAGAAAACTTTACGCGCTGCGCGACGCGACGGCGACGGTCGAATCAATTCCTTTAATTGTCGCTTCGATTATGTCGAAGAAATTAGCCGAAGGTCTCGACAGTTTGATTTTAGATGTCAAAACCGGAAGCGGCGCGTTTATGCAAAACTTTGACGACGCGAAAAATCTCGCCGTCGCGCTCTGCCGCACGGGAAACGCTTTTAATGTGCGAACCGAAGCGTTGATTTCCGATATGAATCAGCCGCTCGGAAAATTCGTCGGCAACGCGCTGGAAGTTTTCGAGTGCGTGAAAATTTTGAGAAACGAAATTGATGAAGGAATGCTTCCGACGCTCGAACTTTCCGTCGAACTCGCGGCGCGAATATTAGTTTTGTGCGGCGTGGAAAATTCAATCGAAAATTCAAAATTAAAAATTAGAAAAGTTTTAGATTCAGGCGCGGCGTTGGAAAAATTTCGGCGCAACATCGAACTGCAAAACGGCGACGCGACAATTTGCGATCAGCCGGAAAATTTGCTCGACGCGAAAATAATTCGGGTTGAAATCAAAGCGAAACAAACGGGATTTATCAACGAGATTGACGCGCAGGCGATTGGCGAAAGCATTTCCCGAATCGGCGGCGGACGAATCAAAGTCGAAGACGAAATTGATTTCGCGGTCGGTTACGAATGCGCGAAAAAGCTCGGCGACGAAGTATATGCGGACGAAACTTTGGGCGTTATTTTTTGCCGAAATAAAACGCAAGCCGATTCGGTTTATGAAAAATTGACGAATGCGTATAAAATCGAAGACGAAAAATCTACGCGGAATTTCGGGTTGATTAAAGAAGTAATTTAGCCACAGAGTTCACAGAGAATAAGGAGAAAAAACTTAAAAAATCTCCGTGTTCTCTGTGAACTCTGTGGCTAAATATAAAATATGAAAACCAAAATTTTATTTTTATTTATTGTTTGTCTGGCAATTTTCGGCGCGTCGTGCGAAATGAAAACCGAAGCGAAAAAAGATTGCCGAATAAAAGTCGGCATCGTTTTCGACATCGGCGGCAAAAACGACCGCTCGTTTAACGCGGCGGCGTGGGAAGGCGTGAAACGCGCTCAAAAGGATTTGCCGATTTGTTTGAACGACATCGAGCCGGGCAATCCGACTTCGATTGAACCGGCGATGCGGGCATTTGCCGAACACGATTTCGATTTGATAATCGGTGTCGGCTTCGCGCAAGGTCCGATTATGCAAAAAGTGGCGACCGATTATCCGAATATAAAATTCGCCATCGTGGACGGCGTGATTTTTGAAGCCGACGGCAAAACGCCGAAACGCAATGTCGCCTCCTTGGTTTTCCGCGAACACGAAGGCTCTTACTTGGTTGGGATGCTCGCCGCGATGAAATCGAAATCGGGCGTTCTCGGATTCGTCGGCGGAATGGATATTCCTTTGATTCATAAATTTGAAACTGGCTACGCCGAAGGCGCGAAATCGGTTAATCCGAACGTCAAAATTTATGACAACTACGTCGGCGTAACCGACGGCGCGTGGAATAATCCGGGAAAAGGAAAAGAACTCGCGCTCAATCAAATCGAAAAAGGCGCGGACATAATTTTCACCGCCGCCGGAAATTCCGGTCTCGGAGTATTCGACGCGGTCGAGCAATACGGCGTAAATCCGCAGACGGGCGAAGCGAACAAATTTGTCATCGGCGTTGATTCGAATCAAAACGGTGTGAAACCCGGGTTCGTTTTAACCTCGATGGTCAAGCGCGTGGACAACGCCGTTTACGATGTCGTCAAGGAAGTTCTCGACGGAAAATTTGAAGGCGGCTTTCACGTTTTCGGACTCGATAAAGACGGCGTGGCGTTTGCGATGGACGACAATAATAAAATGCTGATTACACCGGAAATGCTCAAACGAGTTGACGAAGCGAAAGCCAAAATTATCAGCGGCGAAATCAAAGTAACGGATGCAATGGCAAAATAGGAGCAAATTATGAAAAATTTAATTACGACAGCAATCTTTTTTTTCGTTATTTTTCTTTTCAGTAATACGGTTAGGGCTGAATGCAACGGCAGCATCAGTATTTATGTTCCAAGCAAAGAATACAACACCATAGAAGAGGCAATAAATAAAATAAAAATGGCTTACCCAAAACAATTAATTCAAAATAAAGAGGTTTATACGAAAGCAATCATCAATGTAAGCTCAGACTACGTTGAAAAGAATGAAATTAATATTGACAGAGATTGCTTAGAAATTATTGGGCAAACAAATGGTGATAAGAAACCTACAATAATCAGAGAAGATTTTTCTGGCGACCATCCTGCAGTTGTTAGTATAGAGGGAAACGATATTAAATTAGAAAATTTTAATGTTCAAGGAAAAGACTTTGTTAAAAGTGATAAAGAAAAGTGTAATGTAGATATTTTTGGGATACTTGCCTTAAATGAGGAAACACAAAAAGAAAATGGATTCAAGAACATTAAAATCTTAAAAAATACTGTATATAAAATTGGGCATGAAAATAATTGTGGCGATGCTCACGGAATTGTAGTTTGGGGGGAAAAGCAAACTCCGATAGAAGATGTTTGGGTAGTTGGAAATACTGCTACTAATTTAAGATTAGGCAGCAGCGAAGCTGTAACAATTAAAAATAATGTGAAAAACTTTCACGTGAATGACAATACAATTTTTAATGTTAATAATATTGGAATTGATATAGTCGGATTTGAGGAGAATTCAAAAGATAAGCCGACAGTAGGAGAAATAGTTGGAAATGTAATTTCCGATTTACAAGAGGGAAATGCTGCTTATCCCGAAGTGGCTGGAGTTTATATTGACGGCGGAACAGGAACTGATTTCGATGCAGGCAAAATACTCATCGAAAAAAATACAATCTTTAAATTTGGATTTGGAATTCAAGTAGGAGCTGAAAACGAAAAGGAAATGCCAAATGTCAAAATTCAGTTTGTAGTAATACGAAATAATGTAATTTTCAATAATCTAATAACTGGAATCGGAATTGGGCATGAGCCTGACAAAGAAAAAATGAAGAGCTATGTTTGGAATTGTAATGTAGTAAATAATACGCTTTATGGAAACGGAACTAAAACATATAGTGGTGCTTGGTCGAAAGGTGAATTACATTTTGGGAGCTATTATAAGGACACACTCAAGAATATAATAATTAAGGACAACATTATATTTGCTAGGATGAACCAACATTTAGTAAGAGCAGAGGGAAATAATTTATCTCCTGATGTCGAGTTTTCCGGCAATTTATTTTGGGCGGAAAATTCTAAGAATTTATGGGCTTGGAAAGAGGCTGGATATTACTATCAACAAAGCGATATTTTTGACAATAAAGGTATTTCACAATTAAACAAGCTACAAATTAAAGGTGATAATAATTTTTGGATTAATCCACAATTCATTTTGCAATATCCTAGCAAGAGAGAAGATTTCCAGTTAAAGGAAAACAATCCTGCAAAAGGCAAAGGTAATCTAATTTTTTAGCTGCTTATGATAAGTTATTATGCTTGAATTGAAAAATATCACGAAAACTTTTGGCAATGTCATCGCCAACGACGCTGTTTCAATACGAATCGAAAAAGGCACGATTCACGCTATTGTCGGCGAGAACGGGGCGGGCAAATCTACGATTATGCGCGTCGCTTACGGATTTTATACGGCTGACATCGGCGAGATTTTCGTTGACGGCAAGCAAGTGCAAATCAAAAATCCGCACGATGCAATCCGGTTCGGAATCGGAATGGTGCATCAGCATTTTATGCTTGTTGACACGATGACCGTCGCCGAAAATATCATCTTGGGCGCGGAGACGGGCGGCGCGGTGAATCTCGATTTGGAAAAAGCGAACGACGATATTACGGCTTTGTCGAACGATTTGCGTTTAGGCGTAAATCCGCGTGCCGTCGTCGAAGATATTTCCGTCGGCGCACAGCAGAGAGTCGAGTTATTAAAAGCACTTTACCGTAATGCCGAGCTTTTGATTTTGGACGAGCCGACGGCAGTTTTAACGCCGCAGGAAGTTGAAGATTTTTTCAATATTTTGCGTCTGATGAAAGAACAGGGAAAGACGATTGTCATCATCACGCACAAACTCGAAGAAGTTTTGGCGATTTCCGATTTCGTAACCGTGATGCGCGACGGCAAAGTCGTCGGCAATGTGAAAACGTCTGAGACAAACGCGAAGGATTTAGCCAGAATGATTGTCGGACGCGACGTTCTTTTGCGCGTCGAAAAGACCGACGCGAATCCGAATGGAATAATTTTGAAAGTCGAAAATCTGTCGGTCAAAAACGCGCACGGCGAAGCGTTAGACAAAGTTTCGTTCGATGTTCGCGCCGGAGAAATCGTCGGCATCGCGGGCATCGAAGGCAACGGGCAAACCGAATTAATCGAAGCCGTCGCCGGACTCGTTTCGAGTTCAAATCAAAGCGGAACGATTCAGTTCGAGGGAAAAAACATCACAAATTTTTCCGCCCGAAAACGCAAAGAACTCGGCATCGCGCACATTCCCGAAGACCGCCATAAACGCGGGCTTTTGCTTGATTTCGATTTGGCGGAAAACTCGATGCTCGGCGTTCATTATCGCCCGCCGGTCGCTGTCGCAGGCGGTTTTTTAAATAACGCGGCGATTGAAAAACGAGCGAATGAAATCATCGAAAATTTCGACGTGCGCCCGCCGAACGCCGCGCTTCCTGCCCGCGCTCTTTCCGGCGGCAATCAGCAAAAACTCATCATCGGCAGAGAGTTTGAATTGAACCCGAAACTACTTCTCGTTTCGCAGCCGACGCGCGGCGTGGACATCGGCGCAATCGAATTCATCCATCGCAAATTGATTGCGTTAAGAGACGCGGGAAGCGCGATTCTGCTTGTCTCGGCGGAACTCGAAGAAGTTACTGCGCTCGCCGACAGATTGCTGGTTATTCGCCAAGGGCAAATCGTCGGCGAAGTTAATCCGAAGGAAACTTCAAACGAGGAAATCGGTTTGTTGATGACGGGCGGCAATTAAAAACTCGGTAAAGTGTCAGATTCTACTTTGCCATCGTTTGCGTTTCGGAACTAAATAAATTCTTTATCCGCTCGACCGCATTCTTTAAATTCTCCATCGAAGTCGCATAAGAGATTCGCAGAAATCCGCTTGCTCCGAAACCCGCGCCGTCGGTTACGACCGTGTGTGCTTCGTTTAATAAAAATTCGGCAACGTCCGAGGAAGTTTTGAATTTATTGCCAAGCATTTCGCGCACGTCAACGAAGGCGTAAAACGCGCCTTCGGGCATTTCGCATTTGAAGCCTTCGACGGATTGCAAAGCGGGAATCAGCCAATTTTTGCGCCGCTCGTATTCGGCGAGCATCGAATTGACCGCCGCTTTCGACGCGGCGTAATTTTCCATCGCGCGGGCGCAGGCATACTGCACGAAAGATGTCGGGTGCGAAGTCGAATGGCTTTGCAGTTTTGTCATTTCGCGCGTCCAATCTTCATTGGCAATCGTATAACCAATGCGCCAGCCGGTCATCGCATAAGTTTTGGAAAACGAACCGGCGACGCAGACATATTTTCGTAAATCTTCCGGCAAAGAAGCCGACGTGAAAACCTTCGCGGGCGGATAGGCGAAAAACAAATAACACTCGTCGGTCAGAACATAAATATTTTTCTCGGCGCACACTTCGACGATTTTTATCAACTCGTTTTTCGGAATGACTCTTCCGGTCGGATTGTTCGGCGAATTGATAATTAAGAGTTTCGTTTTATCGGTGATCGAGTTTTTAACTTGCTCGGCAGTCAAAACAAAATCGGTCGTTTCGGTTTCGATAAAAATGTTTTTCGCGCCCGTGAAATTGACGATTTCGGGAAACGTAACCCAATACGGTTTCGGAATCAAAACTTCGTCGCCCGCGTCGAGTAAAGCGCAGGCGGCATTAAATAATGCCTGCTTGCCGCCGTCGGTCGCAATGATTTCCTTCGGCGAAAAATTCGCGCCGAATTCCTTGGCGTAAAATCCGGCGATTGATTCTTGAAAAGTTTTCAGTCCGGCGGTCGGCGTGTATTTGGTCAAGCCTTTTTCCAAACCTTCCCAAGCGTATTCTTTGATAAATTCCGGCGTGGGAAAATCCGGCTCGCCGATTGTCAAATCAATCATGTCAAAGCCTTGTTCGCGCAATTCGGCGGCGATTTGTCCGGCTTTGAGCGTTGAGGACATTTTCATTTTAGCGACGTTTTTAGAAACGGGAAAATTATTCATAGCAATTTCAAAAAAGTGTCGAAAAATAAAAATTTATTTACTATTCGAGCGATTAAAAATATAGCTTCTGCGCGGGCGAACGATTGCCTTCGGCACGTCAACCGTTACTTTTATTTGCCGCCGCTTGCCGTTTGCCGTTTCGTTTTGCGGATAATAACTCAAACCGTAAAGCTGGCTTAATTCTTTGGCGATACGGGCAAAAGATTTTGACAAATTCTCCGGCGTGTCGGCGTAAAAAAATTGTCCGCTCGTGCCATTTGCCAGCGAATTCAAATATAAAGTTCCGCGTTTAAACGCCGCCGGCAGCGGCTCGCCTTTTACCGTAACAATCTGCACACTTGCGCCGAACGGCAAATCGGCTGTCTTTGGCTTCAAAACGTCGCCGACGGTTTCATATTGAATCGGATAAATCAAAACGTCGGATTCTTCCGCCAAACGCGCCGAACTCGCCGAGGTTTGATAAACGCTTTGCGTGTCAATGCCGTCGGTGAAAAGTATCAACGCTTTTTTGCCGCCGATTTTCGCCAAATAATCGGTGATGATAGTCGTCGTCGCATCATACAAACTCGTGCCGCCGCCGGTTTGCGAAAAAGCAATCGAGTTTTGAATGTTCGATAAATCGGCGACCGTTCCATCAGCAACTTTAGCGAGACGATTGTCGAAAGTAAAAATCAACACGCGGTCATTCTTGCGAAGTTCGGCTAAAAAAGCGATTGCCGCCACTTTGATTTTCGTCAATTTCGCGGCGGTCGAATCGCTCACGTCGAGTGCCAACGCGATTGTAAAAGGCACGTCGGCATCTTCAAAATTTTCAATTTTCTGTTCAACACCATCTTCAAATAATCGAAAATTCTCGCGCTTCAAATTCGTGATATTTTTATTATTTCGGTCTGTAACCTTCGTCGGCACGACGACAAGCGACGTATCAACTTTGATTACGTCTTCGTCTGCCATTCGCTGCTGCGGATAAGTTTCAGCAAAGCACGAGAAAACAATTAGCAGGGAAATCAGTATTGTTTTCATTTTAAACCTCCTGAAAAATCGAAAAAAAGCAATTGTAAAAACGCGCGGCGTTTCAAATTCTTTCTAAAAATTCTACACGATTTCCGAACGGGTCACGAAATTCAAAACGCGAATAATCGGGAATCGGAACGCCTTCGACGATTTTCACGCCGTTCGATTCCAAACGCCCGCGCCAGCCGTTCAAATCTTCGACCAAATACGCAACGTGAGCTTTCGTTTTCGCGCGGTCAAATCCGTCTTCCGTGCCGACGTGAATTTGAAACGCGCCGAGTGCGAGCCAGAAACCGCCGCGTGTTTGCAAAGATTCCGGTTTCGGAATTTCTTTTAAGCCTAAAAATTCGCAGTAAAATTTTCTGGCTTCGGTTTCCGCGCCTTTCGGAATCGTGATTTGCGCGTGATGAACTTGGAGAATCATAATAAATTTTTGCCGCGAATAACCCGAATAACCCGAATTCCTTTTCTCCTTTTCATTCGTGTTACTCTTTTTGTTTGCGGCTCATTTTTTTACGCATTTTTCGTTTGGCGAGTTCCGGCACGAGACCTTCGACGCGCCCGCCGAGCGTGAAAACCTGTTTCATTAAATTTGACGAAACGTAAGAATATTCTTCCGCCGCCATCAAAAAAACCGTCTCGATTTCCGGCTCTAAACGACGATTCATCAAAGCCATTCGCAGTTCGTATTCGTAATCGGAGATGGCGCGAATGCCGCGCACAATTGCCGACGCATTTTTATTTTTGGCAAAATCGGCGGTCAAGCCGGAAAAACTGTCAACCGTCAAACAACACGCGCTCGCTTCAATCGTCGGCAAAAGTTCACGAATCAAATCGCATCTTTCTTCGACCGTGAACATCGGATTTTTTTCGGGATTGTTTAAAACGGCAATGACGATTTCATCGAAAAGCGGCAGACTTCGCCTTATAATATCGAGATGTCCGTTGGTCGGCGGATCGAATGAACCGGGAAAAATCGCGCGTCGCATAATTTTTGAGTTTCAGGTTTCTGTTTCAAGTTTCAAGTTAAAAATCCCGCGTTTATTTTTGACGATTGCAAATTCAAAGTCCAACGACAAATTCAAAAACCTGAAACTTGAAACTCGAAACTATTTTTTTATCTCGTCAACCTTCGCGTCTTTCACTTCCGTTTTAAATTTCCGGTAATTGTAGGATTTGATAATTTGATTGACGTTGATATTTTTGACGAGCAAAACTTTTACCGAAAGATTTATGTCGGCGGTTGACGGCAGCCAAACTTCGTCGCCGACGCGCTCTTGTTCGAGCGCGAACGACGCGCCTCGTTTCAAATTGGCGACCAAGCCGCCGCCGATTTTAAAATTGTCGGCGAGATACGCTTCGAGCCGCGCGACCTGTTTGTCGCGCTCGTCAATCCACATCACGCCGGCGGTTTTGCCGAAAAATTTCAGAAAACTTTTTGCATTCTTGTAATCGAAATCAGGATTCGGCTCGAAGTCGAAAACGACGACATCGCGCCCGCGAAATCGTTCGCGGCGCGGATTGACGAGACGCGAAGCGCGAAGCAGTTCGGCGATGGAAATGCGCTCGTCCTCTGGCGTTCCGTCGGGAGATTGCGCGGCTTTGGCTTCTTTTTTGGCAATTTGTTTTTCAATTTCGGCGACGCGCTTCTGCACGTTTTTGTCTTCGTCCGCCTGTTCGCTTTCCGACAAAGGCTTACCGTTTTTTTCGATGAGCCGCCGAAGCTCTCTGCCTTTGTAATAAGAAATTTGAAAAGTTTCCGAATCGGTTTCGCGCACACCGCCGTCCTTGCCGGGTTCGCGTTTGATGGATTTTTGCGTGTAGGAATAATTTTCCAAAATCTCGTCAACCTTATCTTCGTTCGCCTGCAATTCCCGTAAAAGCTGCGGAATATCGGGAAGCGGCGCACCCGAAATTACCGGAAAATTAAATGCGTCTTTAACGATTGGCTGATTGTGATTCGCTTTTTCGAGACGAATTTCGTAAGCGTCTTCGCCGATTTTTTCATTGATTAAAAACGCTTCCTGAACGCCGTCAACGATTTGGTAATCATCGTAATCAAAAACTTTTAAGATGTCGCCGCCCGGAATTTCTTCGCGCAAAAGCAAACCGTTTGCCGCGTCGAAATACATTTTTATCGAAACGCCTTTGGCGGTCGTCAAGATAACCGAGTTGGCGGATTTACCTCTGACGCTCGCTTTTCCGCTCGCCACTATTTTCGATTTATTGCGTTTGTAATCGAGCCAGCGCGAATTTCTATAAACGGCTTCGGCGGCAAAATCAAGGCTCGCTTCTCCGGTCAGAGTTCGCAATCCGTCGAGCGAATCGCGCCGCCAGCCGGACTTTCCGTTATATCCGGTTTCGATTTCAAAACCGTTCAAATCGTAACGCTCGTTGTAAAAATTCGGCGCGGCGGACTGCATTTCAAACGCGCCGCCCGCGCCGTCTTTGAGGCGCATTATTTTTCCGCTTTTTTGAGAAGAACGAATCGCTCGCAAGTTTTTTTCGCCGCCTAACGCTCGACTCGCTTGCTTTAGAATTTTGTCGGGCGACTGTGCCGCGACGTTTGCAAAACAGAGAAGCGTGAGAAATAAAATTGATAAAAACAAATTACGTTTCATAAATTTCAGGAAAGGATTCCCTTAATGGCTTTTTCAAAAATTTCTATTTTGCGGCGGGCGCGTTTGACTTCCGGGTGGTCGTCGCTGTATTGCTGCTGCAAGTTCCATAAATCCGTTTCGAGTTCGGTTTTTCGCACCATCAATTTGCCCAAAGCAAGACTGAGTTTCGCCGCGTCCGCCGCGTTGACGGCGAGAATTCTGTCCATCTCTTTTTGCAGCGAATCTATCTCGAATTTTATTTCCTTGACCTTCGGAAAATCGTCTTTGTAATCAAGCAGAAATTCTTCCAACTCCGATTCACGCTCGACGCGCCGCAAAAGCAGTTCGGCGTAAGCGGGCGAAGATTTCTGCGGGCTGACAGTTATTTTCGGCGCGGCGGCTGAAGGTTTCGCCTGCGCTCGAACATAAAACGATGCCGAAAAAAATGTCGCCAAAATCAAAATAACCTTCGTAAAATTCATAAAATTTTTGCGCCTTCATAAACTTTTTATGAAGCTGGCGTGAGAACTCGAAAAGATAAATTGACAGTGAGCGATAATTATTCATTCTTCATTGTTAATTGTTCATTTTTTTCCAATGAATAAAGCATTTTTGCTGTTTAGCAATAAACAATTAACAATGAAGAATGAATAATTCGACTTTGAAATATTTATATTTTCCGTGTTTTCAAATGACTTCTAAATAATTGCGACTTCGCAAGAATTGACTGCCGCGTCGCACGACTCGAATTCCAAATCTTTGTCCGCTTCGACCGCGCCGTCGCCATAGATTTCGCCTGCGTTCAAAGTTTTAAAATAAACTCCTATGTTGTCTAAAATTTCCGTAACCGAATGCGAATGATAAAGCATCTGCCGAAACTGTCCGCCGCCGATTAAGCCTTTTGTAAATTGTCCGGCAAGCTGTTTCATCTTGCCGATTGCCGCAAGTTCCGGCATATCTTCGCGCAGCATTTCAAAGTATTCGAGCAAGACTTTCTGCTTGTCTTCGAGCGTCGGCGTGAAAGGCTCGCGTCCTTCGGTAACGTCTTGAATCTGGCGAAAAATCCAAGGATTTTGCATCGCGCCGCGACCGATTAAAATGCCGTCGCAATTTGTTTCCTTCCATTTTTTTAATGCGCCCTCGACTGTTACGACATCGCCGCTTCCCGATACGGGAATTTTCACCGCTTCTTTTATCTGCCGCACGTGATCCCAATCGGCGAGACCTTTGTAGCCTTGTTCCTTCGTTCGACCGTGAAGCTGAAGATGCTCGATGCCGCAATCTTCGGCGAGTTTCGCCACGTCCAAAAAATTCAAAGTCGAGTCGGTGTAACCGGAGCGAAATTTCAAAGTCAGCGGAATCGAGATTGATTTTTTGATTGCTTTAAGCATCGTTTCGAGCAGCGGCAAATCTCGAAGCAGCCCCGAACCGCCGCCGTTTTTGACGACTTTCGGCGCGGGACAGCCGCAATTTATATCCAAAATATCCGCGCCGACTTCTTCCGCCATTTCCGCCGCCATCACCATTCGCTCCGTCCGTCCGCCGAAAATCTGCACGGCAAACGGTCGCTCGATTTCCCAAAATCGCATCTGACGTTTCGATTTCGGATTGCCGCGCGTCAAGCCTTCGACCGAGATAAATTCGGAAACGGTCAAACCGATGCCGCCGCAATTTTTCGCCACGCGGCGAAACGAATAATCGGTTACGCCCGCCATCGGCGAGAGTATGAGCGGCGGATTGATTTCGATATTTCTGATTTTGAACGGCTTCATTACGGTTGTGTAATTTTCAGATTGTTGATAAAGCGAAAATCCTTCACGTTATTAAAGTCAAATCATTTTCCAGACAAGTCGCCGCAATAACTGCGTCGCCGAACATCAAGCCGTGACTTTTCGAGTATGTGCGGATAAGTTCAATCGTCTTTTGCGAAACGTCTTTATCAAAATGAATCAACTCGAATCTGGTCAGATATTTTTCGATTTTTTGAACTTCCGTTTTATTCTTCGCGCCTTGAATCATCTCGGCATAAATGGTCGTGTCGAGGGCGCAGACAAGACTCTCGATAAAAGATTTTAACTTTATATTGCCTTTGAGAATGGCAATAAATACGTTTGTATCAATCAAGTACTCAATCATCTATTTTAGCGAGCGGTCATTCGATTTTCTTCTCAAATCTCTCGCAATTTCTTCGACCGATTCTTTGCGGTCAGCCCACAAACCCAAAATTTCATCGTCGTCAATTTTGTTTTCCTGCTCGACAAGATGTTCGAGATTCGACAAAACTTTTTTTGCCGAACTCTCGGAAACGATTCGGTATTTTCGATTTACGCTTTGCGGAATTTCAATCGTTATTTGTCCCATAATAAAAAGAATTATAACACGACGATTTCAATCGAACAGCGCAAACAAACAATCGGCTGCGTCCGTATGCTGATTGATTCGCTTTCAGCATAACTTGTTGCTTTTATTTTTCGCAGCCGTAAAATAGCCGACAAAAAGCGTCGCGCAAACGAATGACGCGACGCTTTTTTGTTTCCGGTTTTGGAAGATTTACGGAGTTAAGCGAACGCCGAAGTCGAAGAATTTCGCGCCGACCGCCGCGCTCGTGTTCGAGCCGCCGGAGTTGATTAAATAAAATCCGTATTCGCCGTTTTTCAAACTGCTCGACGGCGTAACTTTGAAAATTCCGCTGCCGACGCTTTCCGCCGTGAACGGAACGACATATTCGTCAGACAAACCGCCCTTCGCGCCATAAGCGTTTGATTTGGCAATCGTAACTTCGCGGTTGTCGCTGCGAATATTAAATTTAATCAATGTAAATTCATTCGGGGTCGAAGGAATGCCGCTCGAAGTATTCATACCGCCGCTTTTCGTATCGAGATAAAAATAAAAAACCGGCTGCGCTTCTTTAATTTGCAGTTTCGCGGTCGTTCCCGGCAAGTTCGCTTTGGTTTTGACTTTGCCCAGACCGAACGGCGTAACCGATTGCGTAAAACCGCCGCCCGTGCGGTTTTGCGCCGACACGCTCGGCAGTAATTGAGTCATCACTTTTTCGCCGTTTTTTTCTTCATACATATAAATTCCGAAATCGTGCGGCGACATCGGATCGTTCGGATTTCCGCCGCCCGTCGCCATCACCGCGCCACCGCCGGAAGTCGCCGATGTTCCGCTTTTCGCTTGCAGCATCGCGGCAACCACATCGTCGTCCACGCCCGCTTTTTTCAGTTCGATCAAAGCGTCGGTCGAAAGATTGAAATTCGATTTCGACGTGCGGATTTTATTAATGATAATTGATTTGCTCAAACCTGCCTTAGTTAAGGAAATAACTTCTTGATTGGTTACCGTTTCATTCTGCGCCCGAACCGCGACGCTCGCCACCATACAAAATGAAATGACAAAAAGAACGGACAGAAATCGAATACTTTTCATTTTTATTGCTCCTAGAATTTTTGTTTGGAAGAGTTTTAATTTTAGAAATCTCGCTGATTTTAAACGCTAAATTAAAATTTTACAAGATGAACTAATTAAATTGTTTTATCGAATCGCGCCGCTTGTCGTTAGTCGAGACGCTTATCAATTTTAAGAACGCTCTCGAACGAAGCGCGAATGCTCAAACGATGCACGGTTAGTTGTTCGAGCAAATCTTGAATTGACGCGAGCTTCATTCGTTTAATAATCGTTTGCAAAGCCTTTTGATTGGCAATCGGAAGCCGGCTCGAACGCCCCGCCACGAGACGCAAATTGTGGTCGAGTTCGCTCAGAAATTCGTAGCCGTCGGAGAAATTGCGAAAATCTTCTTCAGCGAGCGATTTGTTTTCGTAAAGTTTTTCGAGCGTAAAATCAGTCGCGCGATTTTCTTCCGAATCGGGAACATCGTCGCGCAACTGCAAAAATCGGACGGCGAAATAAATGTCCAAAAATCCGCCCGCGCCGAATTTGATGTCAATTTCCTTGCCGCGCCGTCCGCCCGCTTTTTCCGCTTCGAGCCGTTCTCTGATGCGCCGTGTTTCCGCGCTCAAATTTTCGAGTCCGAAATTTTCAGTCGTCAGTTTTCGCGCGTTTTCGTGAATGATTTTTCTGGCTTCGATTTCAGTTTCCCGCGCCAATTTCCAATCGCCCGCCGCGCCGCGCAGTTTGACGTAAGCGAGCCATTCCCAAATCGCCGAACGATTTTTCAGATAATCGAGAAAAGCGTTTTTGCCGATTGCCGACGCGCCGTTTTTGCCGTCGGGACGCAGCCGCAAATCCACGCGATAGAGATGCCCGTCGCGCGTCAAACTCGAAAGCGCGGTAACGAAAATCTCGACCGCCCGCGCGTAAAATTCGGCGTTTGTCAGATTTTCGATTGGCGCGGATTTTTCGTCGTCGTAAATTAAAATCAAATCCAAATCCGAGCCGTAATCCATCGCGCCGCCGCCGAGTTTGCCGAGACCGAGAACGGCGAAGGGAAACTCGTCTATTTTAATTTGAAAACGCCTTTCGAGTTCGCGGCGCGCGATGAAAAGCGCAGTTTCGATGCTCGCTTCGGCAAGCCGCGTTTGAAGGCGTTTGACTTCGCGGCGCGACATTTTTCCGAAAATATCAAAGGCGGCGATTTCGAGAAAAAACCGCGACCGATTTTTTCTTAAAACTGATAATTCGTTTTTAAATATTGATTCTTTTTCGAGGACGGAAAGAAAAATTTGCCCGTAATTTTTTTCGATAAATTCGTCTTCATCGTTTGGCAAAAATCCGACCAGATTCGGATTGGTATGGATCATCTCGGCGAAATGCGGCGAGACTTTGCCGATTTTTTTCAGCGCGTCGTTTTCAAACGGAAACTGCTTTTCAACCGGAAAACTAAAAGCAAAATTGCGCGTCGTATCGCGCTTGCCGTCCGGCGCGTGATTTTCTTCGGCATCGAAAACGCGCGAGAAAACTTGATTAACATTACGAGAATTTATTTTCACCGCCGCGTCGAAACTTTTCAGATTATTAAAATTCATTCGCCGCGCGAGCAAAAACCTTTTGTCCGCGTTCGCCGGAACGAGATGCGTCTGCAAACCGTTTTCCATCTGCAAGCGATGTTCGAGTCGCCGCAAAAATTCGTAAGCGTCGAAAAGTTCGGTCAGTTCGGTTTCGGAAATATGTTTTCTATCGGCGAGCCGCGAAAGACTTTTCAAAGTGTGCGCGGCGCGAAGCCATTCGTCTTTGCCCGCGTAGGCGATCTGCAAGGCTTGCGCGATGAATTCAATTTCGCGGATTCCGCCGCGCCCTAATTTGACGTTGAAATTCGCGTCCGAGATTTTTTCGCGGTTGATTTTTTCTTTAGAAAGCCGCACGTTGCGAAGCGCGTTTTCCACCGATTCGTTTTTCGAGAAAACATTCGATTCGACACGCCTGAAAAACTCTTGAAAGATTTTCCGGTCGCCCGCGCACGCCCGCGAGCGAATCAAAACTTGCCGTTCCCACGCTCTCGCCGAAGTTTGATAATACTTAACCGCTTCGTTCAGAGCGACTGCCAACGCGCCAACGCGACCGTGCGGGCGAAGACGCAAATCCACGCGATACGCCGCGCCTTCGCCCGTCTGCGAGCCAACGATTTTGACGATGTTTTCGGCGAGCTTGACGAAATATTCGCGGTTTGTAACCGCGCCGCCGCGCGTGCCGCGTCCGCTCGTCGCGCCTTCGCTGGAATAAAGAAAAAGCAGGTCAATATCCGACGAATAATTGAGTTCGAGCGAGCCGAGCTTGCCGAGCGCGACGACACAGAAACGCGCCGGACGCGAGCGATTTTTCTCGTCCGTTTCGAGCGGCGAACCGTAACGATTGTCGAGTTCCTGCCGCGCGTGCCGCAGAGCATATTCCAAAATCGCGTCGGCGAGATTGGAAATTTCTTCGGTGATTTCGGCGACTGTTCCGAGATTGCGAATGTCGCGCAGATAAATCCGAAGCAGTTCGCGGCGGCGAAAACGCGCCAGCAAAATGTTCGTCTCGACGCTCGAATTGGTTAGCGCGAATCTTTCGAGCGATTCGAGAATTTCGTCTTTGCCGCGCACCTTGGTCGAGACGCGCTGGCGATTGAGCCACGCGATATAATCGGGATTTTGCAAAATGGTCGTCGCCAGCAGAGGCGAAAATGCGGCGAGCGTCAAAACGTCGGAAAGCAAAACTTCGTTGCGAATGAGTTTCTTTTCTTCGGCGGGAAATTTTTCGGCGAACTGCAAATAGAAACGCCGCGCACCGTCCGCGTCGGGCAGATGTTTGATAAAGGCTTCGATTTTTGCGGGCAGAGACATAAAATACGAATTTATTTTCTGAAAAACAGTTGATAATTGATAGCTTGGTTCATTGCGATTGCCAACGACCTGTGTTTCTAAGATAATACGCAAACGAATGATTTTCGAGTGTTATAAACGAAAAATCCGAAACCGAATTTAATTACCCGAAACATTATGGCAGAAACGAAATTTACATACGACGAAATCGCGTATCCTAGTTTTTTACATCCGCAAACGCATCCTGACCGCTTGGCGGTGATGGCGACATTTTTGGGAATGAAACCGAAATCGGTGGAGAATTGCCGCGTTTTGGAACTCGGCTGCGGCAACGGAAGCAATCTCGTTTCGTTTGCTTACGCGCTTCCTAAAAGCGAATTTGTCGGCGTTGATTTGTCGAAAAATCAAATCGCGCACGGCGATTTGGTCGCGCAAAACGTCGGCTTGAAAAATTTACGACTTATTCACGGCGATATTATGGAGATCAACCGCGCGGATTACGGCGAATTTGATTACATCATCGCACACGGGCTTTATTCTTGGATACCCGAATTTGTCCGCGAAAAGATTTTGGCTATTTGCGGCGAACTGCTCGGCGAACAAGGTATCGCTTACATCAGCTACAACGCATTTCCGGGTTGTCATCTGCGTCAAATGATGCGCGGAATGATGCTTTATCATACGAGCAATATCGAATCGGCGACGGAAAAAGTAAAAGAATCGCTCGGTTTATTGAATATGCTGGGCGAGTTTGTAACGGATGATAAAATTTACAAACAAATTTTGAAAAGCGAATTTCAGCAATCGGCTGAGAAACCGCCGCAGCTTATTTTTCACGACGATTTGGCGGAAATCAATCAGCCGTTTTATTTTCACGAATTTATGGCAGCCGCCGAAAAACACGATTTACAATTTCTGACCGAAGCCAATTATTTTACTTCCAACGACGGAAATTACAGTCCGCGGGTGCTTGAAGTTTTAGAACAATTCGGCGACGACATCATTAAACGCGAGCAGTATATTGATTTTCTCGTAAATCGGCGTTTTCGCCAAACGCTTTTGTGCCGCAAGAAAATCAAGGTCAATTACAAGCCGAACCCGGAAGCGATGCGCGATGTTCGAATCGCTTCCGAACTGACGTTTGCCGCGTCAAAACCCGATTTCGCGCCGAACAAGATAGAAGCGGTCTTGGGTAAAAATAACCGGAAAATTCAGATTGACCATTCCTTGACAAAAGCCGCGCTTTTTTTGCTCGGACAGACTTTTCCGCATTCGGTCGCTTTTTCCGAACTCGTCGTGTCGGCTGAAAATTTGCTCAAACGAAAAATCGGCGAAGACTTTACGACAAACGAAAAAGACGAAACCATTTTAGCCGGCATTTTACTGCAAATTTTCGGCTCGGACTTAATTGGAATATATCTTCACGAACCGGAATTTGTCGCCCGACCGGGCGAAAGACCGATGGTCAGTCCGATAGCGCGTCTTCGGGCGCGAAACAATGATTTGGTCGCAACGCTTCGGCAATCTACCATCGGCATTCAAGATGATGTCATCCGAAATTTGTTGATTTTGCTAGACGGAACGCGCACTCGCCAAAGTGTTACGCGGGAAATCAAACTTCGCATCGAGAACGGCAAAATAAAATACGAGTTTGATTCCAACGCGGAAAAGCGCGCGTTTTTGAAAAACCTGCCCGTTATTATCGAAGAAAATTTACAAGCGATGGCAAAACTTGCGCTGTTTGTAAAATGAAGTAGAATTTAATTTGATAGAAATCAAGGAAATTACAACAGACGCATCGGTTCGTGCCGATGCATCTACAAATTTGTCAATAAAAATAGAGGAGAAAAATTATGAGTAAAGTGGAATCGGCTGATTTGATTTTAAAACTATATGACTTGCGGCGCGAAGCGAAAATGCGCGAGGCGCGAAATTGGATATTGTCCTTTTTCCCGGAAACCGCGCAGGACGTAATGCAAGCGATGATAAACCCGGAAACGAGCGCATATTACCGAATGGTTACGAGTTATTGGAATATGGCGGCGAGTTTCGTCAATCACGGCGCGATTGACGAAGAAATGTTCAACGAATCGGCAGGCGAACATATTGTCGTGTTTTCCAAAATAGAACCGTTTTTAGCGGAACTGCGGGAAACGATGGGAAATCCGAATATGTTCGGACATCTGGAAAAACTGATTATGCGGCAGCCCGACGCAAAGGAAAAACTCGCTCAATCACGCGAAACAATGAAGCGTTGGATGGACGCGAGAAAACAAATGTCGCAAAACGCTTAATTCTACTTTGCCGGATTAACTTAAATTTGGAAAAGACAAAGCAGAAGCCGACTCAAAAATCATTTTCAAAGTTCAGAGTAACGGCTTGAGCCGTTACTCTGAACGCGCCGCTATATTTTGAGACGGCTTGTAATTGTTATGAAAATTACCTCTGCCGAATTCGTCAAAAGCGCGTTTAATGCCGGTCATTGGACGACGGACGGTTTGCCGGAAATCGCCTTCTTGGGTCGCTCGAACGTCGGCAAATCGAGTTTGCTCAATTCGCTGCTTCAGCGCAGAGGTTTGGCGCGAACCTCGAACACGCCGGGCAGAACGCAGAGCATCAATTTTTTTTTAATCAACGAATCATTTTATTTTACGGATTTGCCCGGTTACGGTTACGCGAAAGTTTCCAAAGCGATGCGCTCCGATTGGGGAGAAATGGCGGAAGAATATCTTTTAAAACGGCGCGAGCTTATTCTTTCGATTCAACTCGTGGATTCGCGCCACGCGCCGACCGCGCTCGACATACAACTTCACGAGTGGTTAACTCATCATCATAAAAACAATTTTATCGTTGCAACCAAAGCGGATAAATTATCGAATAATAAATTGCGAAAAAGTTTGCAGGAAATCGAGCGAGCCTTACAGCCCGAAAGTTTAATCGTCCCATACTCGTCGCTGACGGGAAAAGGCAGAGAAGCGGTCTGGCGCGAAATCGAAAATTCTTTGCGAAAAAGTTGAAATTTTAGTTGATTTATTTGTTTGAATAGAGTAATAATTAACTATTCCCAATTAGCTCTAGGGTTTTTGAAAGCTGAAACGGCTTCTACTTTTGCATCACAACGGAATTCCATACAAATTATTTTCAAGATTTCGGGCGTTACAAAATTTTATAATTTATAAAATGGGCTTTGTAAATATCGTAAATTAAAACTCGCTAATCTTGAAAAACCGCTAGAGCGACTCCCAAAAATTTAACAAACGAAATTAAAAAAATGCCAATCAGAACAACTAGAACGAGAACGAACAAAGCAGACACCAGCCACAAAGAAAACGGCTTCGAGCGAAACGCCGAAAACGCTGTTGACGGGCAAGCGGCGGACGGCGAAGCTCCGCCGAAGCAACCAAAAGCCAGAAGCTCGGATTTGCCCGCCGACGGCGTAACGATGGACCTGGCGAAATTAAAAGATATGTCCATCTCGGAACTGACGCATATTGCGAAGAATTTGGATGTCGAAGGCGCGTCGGGAATGCGAAAGCAGGAATTGATTTTCAAAGTCCTCGCCGCGCAAACCGAAAAAAGCGGACTTATTTTTTCGGAAGGCGTGCTTGAAACGCTGCCCGACGGCTTCGGATTTCTTCGCGCTCCCGAATACAATTATCTGCCGGGACCCGACGACATATACGTTTCGCCGTCGCAGATTCGCAAATTCGATTTACGAACCGGCGACACCGTTTCAGGACAGATTCGCCCGCCGAAGGAAGGCGAGCGATATTTCGCGCTGATCAAAGTCGAGGCAATCAATTTTGAACAGCCGGAACATTCGCGCGAGAAAATCTTTTTCGACAATCTCACGCCGCTCTACCCGGACGAGCAACTGAAAATGGAAACCACGCCGGAACATGTTTCGGCGCGGGTGATTGACCTTGTTACGCCAATCGGAAAAGGACAGCGGGCGTTAATCGTCGCGCCGCCGCGCACCGGCAAAACGATGCTTCTGCAAACCATCGCCAATTCGGTTACGGAAAATCATCCGGAAGTTACTTTGATTGTTTTGCTGATTGACGAGCGACCCGAAGAAGTTACCGATATGCAGCGTTCGGTCAAAGGCGAAGTCATCTCTTCGACGTTTGACGAACCGCCGACGCGCCACGTTCAGGTTGCCGATATGGTGATTGAAAAAGCGAAGCGACTCGTCGAACACAAACGCGATGTCGTGATTCTGCTCGATTCGATTACGCGACTTGCCAGAGCGCACAACGCGGTCGTTCCGCCGTCAGGGAAAATTCTGTCGGGCGGTATTGATTCAAACGCGCTTCAGCGACCGAAGCGATTTTTCGGTGCGGCTCGCAATATCGAAGAAGGCGGAAGTTTGACGATTATCGCCACCGCTTTGATTGATACCGGATCGAGAATGGACGACGTGATTTTTGAAGAATTCAAAGGAACGGGCAACAGCGAAATTCATTTGGATAGAAGATTGTCCGATAAGCGTTTATTCCCCGCGATTGATTTGCAGCGTTCGGGAACGCGCAAGGAAGAACTGCTCCTCAGTAAAGAAGATTTAAATCGAATCTGGGTGATGCGCCGCGTTCTCAATCCGTTATCGCCGGTCGAGCAGATGGAAGTCGTGCTTGAAAGACTGAGCAAAACGAAAGCCAACGCGGAATTTTTGGCTTCGATGCAAAGCTGAACACGCGCAAAATAATTTTCAAATGAATAAGGTAACTAATAAAAAGGTTACCTTTTTTAATTGAGCGTTATGAATTTGAAATAAGCTTTCGAGAATTTTTCTAACGCGACATAAAATTCTTCAAATTCTCGCCGATAAACATCTCTGCTGTTTTCGCTTCCAGAGGCTTCGAGAAAAAATAGCCTTGCCCGTATTCGCATTCTAAATTTTTCAAATGCGCGAGTTGTTCGGTGTTTTCGATGCCTTCGGCGACGACTTTCATTTTTAGATTTCGCGCTAGTTTAATAATTGTCGAAACAATCTCGGCGTTTTCTTCGCTTTCTATCATTTGAGCGACAAACGAACGGTCACTCTTCAAATAACTGACCGGAAGACGGTGCAGATAACTCAGAGAAGAATAGCCCGTGCCGAAATCGTCGAGGCTCAGTTCAACGCCGAGCGAGCGCAGACCGTTCAGTGTTTTGATTGCCGTTTCGGTGTTTCCCATAATATGGCTTTCGGTGATTTCGAGTTTCAAAAAGCGCGGTTTGAGTTTCGTTTTTGCAAGCGTCGCGGCGATGCGTTCCGCTAAATCGGGCTGCACGAATTGTTTGCTCGACAGATTGACGCTGACCGTCAGAGACGAAGCCGCCGGAATGCTGTTTTGCCATTCGCGCAACTGCTGGCAACTTTCCCGCAGAATCCAATCTCCGAGCGGCAGAATCAAACCGTTTTCTTCCGCCGCCGAAATAAATTCAAACGGCGCAATAATTCCGAGTGACGGATGATTCCAGCGGATAAGAGCTTCAAAACCAACGAGCGTTTCGGTTTCCAAATTTACAATCGGCTGGTAATGAAGCGTGAACTCGCCGCGCTCGATAGCCTGCCGCATTTCGGTTTCGAGCCGAAGTTGCTTGAGAGCGTGTTCGTGCATCGTCTGGTCGAAAACCTGATGCTGCGCCCGACCTTTGGCTTTGGCGCGATACATCGCAATGTCCGCGTCGCGCAGCATATTTTCGGCTTTTTCGTGTCCCGTCAAACTGAGCGCGATGCCGATGCTGGCGGAGATAAAAACTTCGCCGCCGCCAATCTCGAAGGGAGCTTGCAATCTTTCTTGAAGTCGTTCGGCAACGCGCAGAGCGACGGACGAATCTTTAATTTTATTGACTAAAATCGTAAATTCATCGCCGCCCAAGCGGGCGACCAAATCGCCGGAACGCAAAGAAGATTCGAGCCTTTGCGCGATTTGCCGCAGCAATTTGTCGCCTTCGGTGTGTCCCAGAGAATCGTTGATGACTTTGAACCGGTCAAAATCGAGAAACAGGACGGCGAACATTTCATTAGGATCGCGCTTTGTGCGGTCAATCGTCATCTGCAAATGGTCGGTGAAAAACGTGCGGTTTGCCAAGCCGGTCAAGCCGTCGTGAAAAGCGTCGTGCAAAAGTCTCTCTTCAGCGCGTTTGCGTTCGGTGATGTCCGTGAAAACCCCAATCGAGCCGGTTACAACGCCTTCGGCATCAAGAGTCGGCGCACCGCCGACGATAATCCAGAGCGGTTCGCCCGACTTTTTCCTCAGGCAAAGCTCATAATTGTCGGACACGCCTTCGAACCGCCGTTTCTTGACCCGCTTGACGAGCGTTCGTCCGTCTTCGTCGAACACCAACCGCACCCAATCCGTTCCCATTAATTCGTCAGATGAATAATCGGTCATCTCACAAAAACAATCGTTGGCAAAGAGAATCAGGTCATCAGTATCTACCTGAAGCAAGCCTTCGCGCATACTTTTGAGCAAGGAGCGCAATTTGTATTCGCTTTCCTGCAAATTCGCTTCGATTCGTTTGCGTTCGGTAATGTCGTGCGCGACGGCGAACATTAATTGTTCGTTCGGCGACCAGTAAGCAGTCCAGGTTAGATGAACGAGCGAGCCGTTTTTGTGCAGATAGCAATTTTCAAAACCGGTTATTTCTTCGCCGGACATAATTCGCGCGGCGATTTCAATCGTTTTCGGCACGTCTTCCGGCGCAACCAAATCAATATACTGGCGACCGATGATTTCCTGCGGCTGATAGCCCCACATTTTGAAACACGCTTGATTGATGGTTACGAAACGATCTTCGCGGTCAACGGTGCAGATTACGTCGAGCGCGTTTTCAATCATCGCCCGCTCGCGTCTTGCCGCTTCTTCCAAAATTTCTGCCGCGCGTCTTTGTTCGAGCGCGTAGCGGATGGCGCGTTCGAGCAGCGCGGCTTCCATCTTTCCTTTTATCAAATAATCCGCCGCGCCCGCCTTCATCGCGTCTAAATCAACCGCGCGATTTTCCTCTCCGGTGAGCAAAATCATCGGAGCGCGAAAACCATCGGCGACAGCCTCGCGCAACAATTCGAGTCCGGTGCGCTCGCCCAAACGATAATCAATCAAGCAAATATCGAAGGTTTTTTCCGCAAACGCTTTTTTCGCCGCCGCAAAATTTGCCGCCCATTCGATTTCGCATTCAAACATCTTAATCTCACCAAGCAAATCCCGTGTGAGCAGGAAATCGTCTTCGTCGTCTTCGACGAGAAGCACTCGTAATAGTGATTTATCCATATTGGTTCTCCGTCTATTCGGGAATTTTATTCGCGCCGCGCGGCGGCGACTGCGATTAAACCGACGCTGTAACGAAGCAGCGAAGAGCGAGTTACGTTCAGCAATCTCGACATAGCTTTGAATTTTTTAAATCGGGTGTTAGGGAATTAAGAAACAATCTAATTCTTAACAGAAAACGAAGAATTTACAAAGCATTCGGCACGCTTATTTTTGATTCGACCATTCGCCCTTCAGTTTTGCGATGGCGATTTCCTTGTGTTTCGCTTCGACTTCAATCCATTCGGCGAAGCGGAAAGCCGTCGGCATCGCGTAAATCAAATCGCTGTGTGCGCGGTCTTGAAATTTTTCGCGTCCGTTGGAAATATGCACGAGTTGGTTTTCCGGTTTCGCCCATGTTTCACGCGCCGCCCAAAACATTTCCGCAACGGATTCGTCTTCGTAGCTGTCGAGTTTTTCGCGGCAGACGTGATGATGCGCGTCGAAAACCATTCGCACGTTTGCGCGTCGGCAAACTTCGAGAACCTGCGCCGAAGAATAAGAATATTCGTCGTTTTCAAACGAGATGCGCGAGCGGATTTCGTCGGGCAATTTTTCAATCGCCGCGACGAGATTATCAATTCTATCGGCTTTGCCGCCGTGTATATTCATCGTTGCCCATTCCGAGCGCGGCTGGTTTAATAAATCCAAAGTTCGGGTGTGCATCTTTAAAATCTTGACGCTGTTTTCAACGACCGTTTCCGAGTCGGAACTCAAGACGACAAATTGATCCGGGTGCATCACGATTCGCAGATTATTTGCCATCGCTTTATTTCCGGTAACCGATAATTGGTCGGCGAATTCGTCTAAAATTTCCGCGCCAATCTGTTCGTCAGAAAAAGGAAAAAGTCCCGAAGTCAAGCGATAAAGATTGATGTCGTTCGTCGCGCAGAAATCAATCGCATTATTGATGCGAACGATATTTTCCCTGTAAAGCGTGCGGAGAATCTCGCGCTGCGCCGCCTCGTCAAACGACAAAAGCCGTTTGCGCGTAACGGTTTTATAACGCACCGCATCGGTCGTCGTGATGCACACCAAACCGAGATTATTTTTGACCGATTGAGTTTTTGCTTTCATAAATTTCTTTTCATTTTTCCAGCGCGTTAAAAATAAACGGAAATGTGCCGAAAGTTTGTCCGCGATGCTGCGGGCGAAAGGCGAATAAAACGATTTTGCCTTTGCCGTAATCAGTTTCGGCGAGCGCGGTTTTGCCGTCGAGATATTTTTCGCCCAATAGCCAGCCGGACAATAAAGCGTTGCTTTTCGCGTAAGTCGCAACTGATTTGACGCGGCTCGCGTCGGTGATTTCAAACGCCGAACTGTTGATAAAATACGCGGCGGCTTGTTTGCCGAAAGTTTTGGCGAGCGGATTCGTGTTGTCAACATCGAGCGATAAAATCGAACCGGGACAATAAAATTCGCTTCGTTTCAAATCCTTCAAAACATTTTTCAACGGCAAATCGAACCGCTTGATAATCATCTCGCACGAAGCGTCAAAGCAAATCAGCTTGCCGCCGTTCTCGACGTATTTTTTCAAATTCTCAATGCCTTGCTCGCCGATTCCGCCCGTGAACTGCTTCGGATATTTTTCCGCTTTTAATCCTTCGACGATTTCTTTTTCGCCGTTCGAAGGCAAAATTATCGCGTCGTAATTTAAATTGTTGCCGCGAAAATCAGCGTCGGAAATCGAGCGGAAGGGAATCTGGAAAGTGTCGAAAACAAACCGCGTCCAGCCTTCGTCCGACGAAGCCGTAAAGCCTTTGTAAATTCCGACGCGCGGATTCGTTTTGAGCGGATTCGAGAGTTTCGCAAATGATTCCTTCGCCGCGTCGAGATTCAAAGTTTGGCGAACTTGATTGATATTCGTAATTTTTTCAAGCTGCCGCGCACTGTTCGGATACTCGACGATTTGCGTAACCGCGTAAGTTTCAACGCCCATCTGCAAAGGCAAAGTCCAGCCCGCAACGTCATACGGCACGTCAACATTTCCTTTTTCGTCAACGCGGTTCGGATAAATTTGTTTGCCGAAAATCGCCTCGACGTTGTTGCGCTGCGGCTGGTCGAGAAAAATCAAAAAACTTCCCAAAGGAATTTCCGTGTGAACGGCGTTTGAAAAGGCGAGCGAAGTTTTTAGCTGGCGGTTCATTTTATAAACTTCGATGCCTTGCGCGAGCAGAATTTCAATGAAACGCGAAACCGTTTCCTCGTGTCCTTGTCCGGCGAAAATCACATATGCGAGCGGCTGATTCGTATTGGAATTCGTCTGCGCGGCGACGCGGTTTAGTTCGTAAAAGTTACGCAAATAATCGGCGCGAAACTTCGCCGCCATTTGCAAAACCGAGCGCGAAGCGGTCATTTCCATCGCGGCGATGTCGCCCGCGCCCCAATACTTCGGCTGCCAAATTTGCGGATAATTCGTCGCGGTTTCAAGCGGCGATTTCAAACCTCTGGCGGCTCGCGTCTGCCGCAATTTTTCTTCGCTGATATAAACCGGCGACATCAAATTCGCGCTCGCCGCTTCGGATAAAATTCCGATTGAATTATGAAAATATGGCGCACTGCGAAAACCGCCGTGCCACCAGGTATCGAACGTCGTATTCGTCGCCACGCCCGCGAACTTTTCCGCCTGCAAATCAGCCGCGATTTTGTAGCCGAGCAAGCCGACTTCTCTCAAAATCAGCGGCGGAATATTCGGATTCGGCGGGTCATAAAAAGGCGGAATGATAAATCTCGCTCCCGTCTGCCCCATCTGATGAATGTCATAAACGATTTCAGGAAACCATTCCTGCCAGAACAGTTTTGTAACGGCTTGCGTTTCCTTTAAATCGAGCATAAACCAATCGCGGTTGTCGTCGTGTCCGGCGTAAAAATGATAAAGTTCCGGCGGTTCGCTTCCTTCGTAGGGTGTTCCCAAAGTTTTGCGATACCAATCAGCCACGATGTCAATTCCGTCAGGATTTGCCGACGGAATCAAAATCAAAATCGTGTTGTCCAAAATCTCCCGCGTGTCCGCGTCGGTCGCCGTCGCAAGTCGGTATGCGAGGTTCATAGACATTTGCGAGGCGACGATTTCCGTCGAGTGAATCGAGCAAGAAATTGACACGATTGTTTTGCCGTTTTTGACGAGATTTTCGAGTTCTGCGTCGTCTTTTATCAATCGCGGGTCGGCGAGTTTTTGATTGATTTGTTTATATTTTTCGAGCTTTTTGATATTCTCAGGCGAAGAAATAAACGCGACGATAAACGGTTTGCCGAGCGTCGTTTTGCCGATTTCCCGCACTTGAATTTTATCGCTCGCCGCGTCGAGTTTTGAAAAATAATTCATAATCTGCGACCAATCGGCGATGGTTTTGTCCTGCGTCGGCTCGAAGCCGAGCACGGATTTCGGGCTTGGAATCGTTTGCGCGTGTGCTATATTGGCGAGAAGAAAAATCAGGCAAACCGCTGGATAAAAATTTAGGAAACGATGTCGAATCATTTGGGAAAACCTCTGCGTAATTTATTGGCGAACAATCGTGAAAATAGTTTTTTCTGCAAGCGAATTTTAACATAAACGGCTGGCAAAAGTTTATCGCGCAGTCTGAGAAACTGTTTGGAAATTCATTTGAGAGATATGAGCAGAGAAAACTATTCGCTGTTCGCTTTTCACTATTCGCTATTTGTCAGGCAATTTTTTCTGAAAAACAATGAACGGGTAACATTGAACAGCGAATAGGTCGGGTTTCATTTTTTGACAAATACATAATTTCCAAACAATTTCTAAAATGCGAAATGGCTGAGAAAAAAACATCAAAAGAAAAAATCGAAGTTCAAACGCCTTCTAAACAACCGCCGACCGCGAACATTTTCGCCCGCGCGAATCGCGGTCTGCTGCTCGATATGGTCGTTTTTCTCGCCAATCTTTTTCTGATGCGCCTGCTCGCCGAACAATTTGTCGCTTTGATCAAAGACGCTTCGGACGGCGACGAAATTGCCGGATTCGCAGTGTTTCTTTTTTGTCTCGGATTGTTTGTCTTGCCGGCGGCGGGTGCGGTTTTGAAGCGTTGGCATTTTCAGCGTCGTATGCAAATGAAAGGCGAAACGATAAAGGACGGAAATTTTGTGTTCGGCTGTTTGTTCAATCCGATTTTTTATTTTTGTTTGAATCTGGTAATTTACTCAGCCATCAACGCTTTTTTAATGCAGTTTATCTATGGCAGGCGTGAACCGGGCGAAGCGGTTTTCGTTTCGTCAATTTTTTTCGGGCTTTTTCTCACAATCGTTCAAACCGTTTTGATTTACCGCTATTTTTCGCCGCCGAAACGCGAGCCGTCGAGCGCGTATCTCAAAAGCCCGCAGAGCGAAAATCTCGGCGACGTTTGCATTTTTTTATACACGCTTTGCTTTCAACTGCTGTGGAATCTGCTGACATTAGCTCCGTTAGGAAAAGTCGCGGATTTCACCGAGTTTGCGGGAAGATTATTTGTTTTGTGTTTTCTGGCACTGGTCGTTTATTTTCCGCCGCGCATTTTTTATCTGGCGGAAGATATACACCGTCGGCGAACTTGGCTGACGATTCTGCTCGCTAATTCGCCTTTAATACTTCGGTTTCTTTTCGGCACGGATTCAAATGCGAATTGGTAACAAAAAGCTATTTTACGGTTGCCTTTTTAAGATATGGTTTTTCCTGTTTGGTGTCGAAAGTCAACGATGTTGCTGCCCGCTAACGCGCAAATCTTTTTAATGTAATTTTAAGGAGCGAACAAAATGGCAAGAAAAAAGACGAAAGATAAAATGACGATTGCCGACGACAATCCGCAAGTTACCGCTGACAATCCGCAGCCGCCGAAACCATTTCGATTCGCAGATATTTTCGCCAAGACGAATCGCGGAATGCTGCTCGACATTTTCGTTTTTCTCCTCAATCTTTTTTTGATAAGGATACTTGTCAAAAGCTTCATTACTTTAGCCGACGAAGCGGGCAACGGCGACTTCGTCGCCGAAGTGATGATGTTTCTCTTCTGCGTCGGCATTTTTGTTTTGCCTGCGACAGGCGCGATTTGCAGGCGTTGGCATTTTCATCATCGCTTGCAAATGCAGGGCAAAACAATGAACGAGGATGAATTTGCATTCGGCTGTTTGTTTAATCCAATTGTATTTTACTGTTTGAATATCATTATTTTTGTAGGTATCACCGTTTTTGTTCAGCAATATTTTTACGGCGACGAAAAGCCGAGCGCGGCATTTATGGGTTCTACAACTCTTCTCGGAATAATTGTCCCGGCTGTTCAAACCTTTTTGGTTTACCGATATTTTTCGCCGCCGAAAAAAGACCCGTCCGCATTTTTTAGAAGCCCGCTGAGCGAGCATCTTGGCGACGTTTGCATTTTTATCAATATGATTTTTTTTCAACTCGCTTGGAATTGGCTTTTATTTTCGGAACTAGGGTTTCCGCACGTTTCGAGCGTTTCCGAATTCTTCAGCAGATTTGTCTTTTTAATCATCCTTGCGCTGTTTGTCTATTTTCCGCCGCGCGTTTTTTATCTTGCTGAAGACATATCTCGCCGCCGCGCTTGGCTGACGATTCTGCTTGCCAACTCGCCGATTATTTTCCACGTCGTGATCGGAACGAGTTCAAAAGCGGGCTGGTGAATTTGCGGGAAAAAGTTTATCGGAAATGCAAAAGCGGAGAATCGAATTTTCGATTCTCCGCTTTTAATGATTTTAGCTCAATTAGGGTTTCTTCGGCGTTGGACTCGGCTTCGGCGTTTCCTTCACGGGCGTGTCGTCGTCAAGAATTTTCACGTCGCTTCTACCTTGTTTGTAATCGGTGTATTTGACGCGCATCTTGAGTTTGACGGATTGACCGCTGTCGAAAACGAGTTCATCGTCGGATGCGATGTAAGACGGAAACCAGTATTTGCCGTCAATGTTTTCGCGCCACGTTTCGACAACCGGATATTTGTTTTGCTTAGTTTCGGGAACGGCTTTGCCTTTAGATTTAACAAGCATCAAATCTTGGTCGTCAATCCAAACCCTGCCCGTGAAAAGACGCTGTTTCGTCTTTTTCGGATTCGGAATTTCCTTCGGCGTAACGTCGAAAACATACAAATTAAGCTCGTCAATTTTCTCCTTGCCGAGATAATTGAAATTGTATTGTGAAACAACCGAAGGCTCTAAAGCGAACGGATTGATGCCGCCCAAATCTTCCAAATCTTCGGGCGTAACCGTGATTTCCGTCAAGGTGGAAACAGGCTCAAAAGTTATTTTTTCAAAACGCGCGCCGTCGGCTGTAAAAGTCAAAAACGAATCGCGCCGGTATGTGCCGGTAATTTGTCCGCCCATTCCGATTGTCTGAATCGCCGCGCTTCGATTAAAAACGTAATTCTTTAACGCTTCACGAAAATCAGCTTCGTTTGCAGTAAATTTTTTGACGATGCGGTCAATTTCCGCTTGACTCAAATCTTGCTTGACAATGTTCGACGTTTGGGCAAACGCGCCCGTCGCCGCCGTAAGACATAAAACTAACAATGCGAATAAAATAAATTTCGTTCTTTTCATTTTTCTAAACCTTCTCGATTAAAGACTGATAGATAGATGCGCGAAAAAGCGTAAAAGTTTGAAACGATTCTTCTCTACATTTCAAAGCTGAATAATTCCCGAACTGCCGCAGAAATTTTCGCGCCCGGTTGGTTTAGTTTCGATTCAGATAGTATTATTAACTTCGACTTGAAAATTTTAGTCGCTCGAATCTTTTATGCGTGTTGCGGTTCTCGCTGCGGAAGCAGTTCCATATTCAAAAACCGGCGGTCTCGGCGATGTCGCGGGCGCACTGCCGAAGGCTCTGCGGCAAGTCGGCGTTGATTCGCTTTTGATTACGCCGCTTTACCGGCAAACCGAAGAAAAATACATTGACCATCTGGCGATTGACGATTTACAGGTTGATTGGCGCGGTCAAAACTTTCGAGCGCAGATTTATTATTCGGAAGCGAACGGATCGCCGACGTTTTTGATTCACGCGCCCGAACTTTTTTTCCGCGATTCGATTTACGGCTATCGTGAAGATTATGAGCGTTTCGCTTTTTTCAATCACGCGGCGATTTGTTTATTAAGGCGAATCGGAAACGAAATAGACATCGTTCACTTGAACGATTGGCATTGCGGTTTCGCGGCGGTCGAGATTGCGAAACTGCGTCGTTGGGATTCGTTCTGGCGCGACACGCGGACGGTTTTTTCGATTCACAATCTCGCTTATCAAGGCGCGTTCGGAATGGAAGAACTTTGGAAACTCGGCTTCGGCGATGACTTTTCCCGCAACGCTTTCGCGTTTAACGGCGCGGCTTCCGCCCTTAAAGCCGGACTCGCCGATTCGGATATGCTCTCGACGGTTTCAAAGCGTTACGGTTACGAGATTCAGCAGCCGGAAAACGGTTACGGACTCGATTGGCTTTTGCGGCAGCGCAGCGACCGGCTTTTCGGCATCGTCAACGGCGTGGATTACGACGTTTGGAATCCCGCAGCCGACGCGGATTTACCCGCGCATTTCGACGCGCAGGATTTGAGCGGCAAACGGACGTGCAAACGCGCTCTGCTGCACAAATTTTTTCTGCCGGAAGATTTGGATAAACCGATTTTCGCATCCGTTACGCGGCTGACTTTGCAGAAAGGTTTTGAATTGATTCAGCAAACGGTCGGCGAGATTTTAGCGACCGGCGCGTATTTCATCTCGCTCGGTTCGGGCGCGTCGGAGTATGAAGATTTCCTCCAAAAATTAAAAAACTACGCGCCGCGTCAAGTCGGAATTTACAGAGGCTACAATGAATCTCTCGCGCACCAAATCGAAGCTGGCGCGGATATTTTCTTGATGCCGTCGCGGTTTGAACCATGCGGATTAAATCAAATGTATTCGCTTCGCTACGGCACGATTCCGATTGTCCGCGCCGTCGGCGGACTTGACGACACGGTGGAAAATTTCGACCGCGTAAGCGGCGCGGGCAACGGTTTCAAATTTGACGAATTTCGCGCCGATAAATTTACGGAAAAAATCTACGAAGCATTGTTCGCGTATTACGAGCCGGAAACATGGCGACGAATTCAATGGAACGGAATGAACACGGATAATTCGTGGGTGAACGCGGCGCGGAAATACTTGTCGCTTTATCAAATGACTTTACAAAATTAAATTTTCGTCGAATGAGTAATCTCAAAAACGCCGTCAAAAACATAATTCCGCCGTCGCTTCTCGATTGGCGCAGGCGCAAAATCGCCGCCGCCAATCAACAGAAATTTGCCGACAAAACGGCGGCGGAAACTTTCAGCGCGATTTACGAGCGCAACGCTTGGGGCGGCGCGGCGGGCGAGTTTTATTCGGGCGACGGTTCAACCAATAAATACGCCGACGTTTATGCCAAGACGATAAAAAAATTTATCGCCGGAAATAAAATCGAGCGCGTGGTGGATTTGGGCTGCGGCGATTTTCGCGTCGCTGCAAAATTTGTTTCCGATGATTTTTATTATATCGGCTGCGATGTCGTGCCGTCGTTAATCGAGTATCTGAACGAAAAATACAAAAGCGAAACAATCGAGTTTCGCTGCGTGAACATCGCCGAAGACGATTTGCCCGACGGCGATTTGTGTTTGATTCGGCAAGTTTTGCAGCATCTTTCCAATGCGGAAATCGAAAAGGTTTTACGAAGCGCGGGCAAATATAAATTTTTAATTATCACGGAACATTATCCGAATCCGCAAAAGGATTTTGAGCCGAATCTCGACATTCCGCACGGTCCGAGCGTCCGCGTGCAGTTCGATTCGGCAGTGGTTCTGGACGCGCCGCCGTTCAATTTGAAAAACATAAAAATCCTGCTCGATGTCGAAGCGGAAGAAGGAACGCGGATAAAAACATTTGTAATAACGAATGTTTAATTACGAATTTCAAATTACGAATTACGAATTGAAAAATAAATTCCGACATTCGTAATTTGAAATTCGTAATTGAAATAAACTTATGATTATTGTCATCATCGGCGCACAATGGGGCGACGAAGGAAAAGGAAAAGTTGTTGATTTGTTAGCCGACCGCTTCGACATCGTGGCGCGTTATCAAGGCGGACACAACGCCGGACATTCGGTTTATGTCGGCGAGCGGGCGTTTGTCTTGCGGCTTCTGCCGTCGGGAATTATTCACGAAGACAAAACGTGCGTTCTCGGCAACGGAATGGTGATTGACCCGAAGGCATTTTTCGAGGAAGTTGACCAGATGGAAGCGCAGGGAATTTCTGTTACGCCCGAACGCTTGAAAGTGTCGAGCCGGGCGCATTTGATAATGCCGTATCATCGCGCACTCGACCACACTTCGGAAGAGCGTCTCGGCAATGAAAAAATCGGCACGACCTTGCGCGGCATCGGTCCCGCGTATGAAGATAAAGTCGGACGGCGCGGCATTCGCGTTTCCGACGCGCTCGTTCCAGAACTTCTTAAACTTCGCATCGAACGCAATCTCGAAGAAGCCAATCGAATAATCGTAACTTACGGACAGCCGCCGCTTTACGCCGACCAGATTTTCGATGAAATCTCGCCGCTCGTCGAACGCCTGCGCCCATTTGTCGCCGAGACTTCGCACTTTTTATCCGAAGCCAAAAAGCGTCATAAAAAAATTCTGCTCGAAGGAGCGCAGGCGACCTTGCTCGATGTTGACCACGGAACTTATCCGTATGTTACGTCGTCGAATCCAACGGCGGGCGGCGCGGCGGTCGGCGCGGGAATTCCGCCGCACCACATTTCCGGCGTTCTCGGAATCGTCCGAACTTACGCGACGCGCGTCGGCGAAGGACCTTTTCCAACCGAAATGCTCGACGCGGAAGAAGCGACGGCGAATTTAATCCGGCAGCGCGGCAACGAATACGGCTCGGTTACCAAACGCCCGCGTCGCTGCGGTTGGTTTGACGCGATAGCAACGCGCTATGCTGCTGAACTGAACGGATTTGATTCGGTCGCGCTGACAAAACTCGATGTGCTGGACGCGCTCGACGAAATAAAAGTCTGCACGGGTTATGAAATTGACGGCGAAAGAGTCGAAACTTTTCCAGCAGTTTCACAGGATTTACAAAAAATAAAACCGATTTACGAAACGCTTCCGGGCTGGAAGACGGAAACTTTGGGCGTTACGAAAATAGAAAATTTGCCTGACAAGGCGCGTGAATACGTCGAGTTTTTATCAAAGGCAATTGGCGTGGAAATCGGTTTAATCTCGACCGGACCCGAACGCGACCAAACCATCATTTTGCAGGATTCGGTGATGGAAGGCTGGTTCGCCTCTTGAGAGCAGATGGTTAAAAGCCATTTGCTCTACCGAATAAAAGTCATTTGATACGCGGCTTGCAAACTCTTTTTTCAATGTGTAATATAAGTGTTTCGCCGAACGACAAGCATTTATTTTCGGCGATTTGGTCCGATAGCTCAGTCGGTAGAGCAAATGGCTTTTAACCATTGGGTCGAAGGTTCGAGTCCTTCTCGGATCACCATTTAACTTTAACAAAAGAAAGAACTTAGAGATGTGTAAAAAGCATCTCTTTTCTTTTTGTTTTCAAAATGACGCTTTGAATGACGCTTTCAACCCCAAAATTAAAACTAGACGAGCAAAAAACGCTTTTCTAGTTCAATCAAAATCAAGCTATCTTCCAACAACACACAGTTAAGTTACTTCTTAGTTTTTTTACTCTTGCTAACGCTTTCAGATTTCACAATTGCCAACTGTGGTTTATTAGCAACTTCTTTTTCTGCTAACAACTTGTCTGCAATCGCTTCTACTTGGTCGTTTGCAATTTCAACTGCTTTTGACTGTTCAGCTTTAACTTCTGGTGAATACACTTTCCATTTTAGCTTTTTAGTCATCTTACGTTTTCTATCTCGCAAGTTTTTAACCATTGCATCAACATCTGCTTTAATAACGTCTGCATCTGTTGATTGTCGTTCAAGTCTATCAATTAACTCTTTAGACTCATCACGCTCAAGAAAAGCATCTGTAATCGTCCAAGCGTTATAAGTCCATATAGACGCTTGTTTAATCTTTAGCTGCAAATCAACTGCAATGTCTAACTCCAACTCTAATCTTGCATAGTCAGCAAATAGAGTTGAACTATCTTGCTCAACTGTTTGTTGTGTTGTCATAGCTTTTTATACTCCAATTTCAAAGAACTTAAAATAGTTGCTTATTTAGCAACAACGCTACTATATCATCTTTAGTAATATAGCACAACACTATACGTTATACATCACTTAACAGCTTATATGACTTGTAAGAACGTAACAGATAAGTTATAAATTTTATGTGAACTCAAATGTAAAAATTGATATTGAAACTCACTTAATTGGTCGTTCGCTTTACTGGTTAGCTAAGACAAGCGGCGTTCCATATTCGACGCTCCACAAAATTGCTCGTAACAAAACAGACGGCATCTCTTTTACTATTCTCGAAAAGCTATGTAATGCGCTAGAGTGTGAGCCGTGCGAACTAATTGTTAGGAATAAGCAAGAAGGTTAGCTTGAATAATTGACTTGCCGTTTTTCTCTTAACGATAATACTTGACGCGCTAAACAATGTTTTTGTATGCTAAAGATGTTTGTGCTATGCGAATGTTTAGGGCAAACGAAGTATTCTATCAAACTCGCAGTTCATCTTACCGATACTTTATTAAAATCTTATGCAAACAAAATTCCTTTATAACGCCATAGTGCTTACGTCGTTTCTTTGCGTGTTTCAGGTAAATATATTCGCGCAGAATGCAACCGAAAACACTAAACAAGAGCAAGTTTCCACTGTTTCTACTAAAATTCGTAATACCGCAACGAAACCTAAAATTTTTATCGCTCCAACTCAAGATGGATTCGGTAACTTTATTAGTGCTGCTTTGTTAGAAAACAAAGTTCCTGTTCAAATTACAGCCAGCGAAGAAGCGGCAGATTACATTATCGTTAGCAGTAGCGCGAAAGGTCAAAACAAATGGTATGACACTGTTTTCGGCACTGAAAAAGATAGAAATCAAGGTTCGATAAAAGTCATTCGCGTTAGTGATAAAACTGTTGTTTGGGCTAGTGCATCTGGCGATAAGTCTTTTTGGTTTAGCGAGTTCAAAAGTATGGGGCAATCAAAAGTTGCTAATCGTCTTGCAAGAAAATTGAAAGGCGACCTGCCGAAGATACTTTTAGCTGATGAAGGTAAGACAACAGCTACAACTCAAGACAAGAAAGCACAAGTAGCGGAAATACTTGGGCAAGAAACTCCTGAAAGCATAAAAGCGGCTTCGGGTGCTATAAAGCCAACGCTTAACGCAGAGGGTTACAATCAAAACGGTGTTGGATTATTTCAACAAAACAAATATGCCGAAGCTGAAACTGCTTTCCGTGAAGCGGTGCGGCTTGAGCCTTATAATGCGGCTTATCATCATAACTTAGGAACTGCTCTTAATGCTCAAAGCAAGTTAGATGAAGCTGAGAAAGAGATTGAACTCGCTACAAGACTTTCCCCGAACGAAGAAACCTATAAAAAAGGTTTAGAAGTTGTTCGTGCAAATAAAAATTCTCGAATAATGATTAGAAGTAACTAACTTAATCCAGCCCGCTAAACAAAGATGTCGAATAATCTTAGCAGTATAAAATGTATTAAGTGTGGACTCGTGAACTTTGGAAAAGAAACCGAGTGCAAACGCTGTGGAACTCCAATAGACACAGTAACCTTGTTAGCAAACAAGAAGCATCATTTTGAATATAAGATTTTAACTCAAAAAGATAGTTTCTTTGGTGGAAGGTTTAACTCCGAGATGCTTGAGGCAGCGTTGAATGAGTATTCTGCTCAAGGTTGGCGCGTCGTATCGTCGGTTAGTGCTTCGATTCAAGCATTGACCGCCAACAGGGAAGAAATGGTAATTATAATGGAAAGGGAAAAGAGATAATAAACTTGATGTTCGTTTAAGATTAAATCTTACCTAAACACAAAAATAAACTTTCTAACAACAATCAAAATTTCTTAGGCAGTTCCATTTTGTCATCAATCAACGCTTCGACGGAGGGTGTCAGATATTTTGTGTAAATGAGTTTTCTGTCAGTCCCGGAATCAGCATTCTGCCCTCGAAAAGTATCGCCATTTGATTGATCGCCAGACTCCAGTTCTGGATTGGCATTGTCCATTTCT
>JBPCMK010000030.1:0-18244 GCA_051002375.1 Pyrinomonadaceae bacterium
CGTCAGGGGAAACGAGCGCGATGCCAATCGGCGCGTAATCGAACGCGCTCCGAAATCGTTCCTCGGATTCGCGCAAGGCAGCCGCTTGTTTTTCGAGAACCCGCGCGTGGCTTCCGGCTTGTTCGGCTTGGGTGGTCGCCATCTCGACGTTTTTCATATACATCCGATAAGTCAGATAAACGAAATAGATAATCGGAAACGTCGCTACGACCACGCCGAAACCAAAATAATTTGAAGTTTGCAGCAAAACTCCCGCGCTGAACGCGCCGACGAAATATGTGATAAATGTCCAGGCGTATTTTGTCTTCCAAGATTCCCAAAACGGCTTTTCGCTTTTCAACGCGCCGTAAATCGAGGCGAGTGTCGTATTCGCAATAAACTGTCCCAACGCCATCAGAGATAATGCGATGAAAAAACCGTTGATATTTTCGCCCTGCCCGCGCATCTGGCTATCGGTGTAAAAACCGGTCAATTTGAGCGTCGAGACTACGACGCTGGTGGAAAGTGCCATCACCGCCGCGTTAAATAAAACGGTGATTTTTTTATTGCAGAAACGCCACGACGAACAAACCGCTTCGACCGCCGCGAGAACGACGGCGATCTTGCCGCCGTATAAAAGCAGAGCGAGAAAAATAAAAGTGTCCGAGACGGCGATGTGCGATTGGAAGCGCGGAATTTCAAGCGTCATCCGCGAGCCGATTCCGATAGTGAAAATAAAGAGAATTAAAAAATAAATGTCGAACTTTTGATAGGATAAGTTGAAAACCGCATTTGCCAGACACGCTAAACCGACGGCGATAACCGCCAGCATATAAAGTTTGGTTTTTGATTGCGTGTTCATAGCTGTTGAGCCGGGCGGGAAGCCGAAAAATTATTTTGAGGAACGGACGATGAAACAAATTCTACTTTTTTATTCGGTTAAAATATCGAGTTTGCAGGCTTTCGGTCGGCAAAAGAAAAGCCTCAAAAATAAAGGAAGGCTCATAGATGAACCTTCCATAGATTATAAAATGCAAAAAACAATTTGTCTATGTTTATTTTTATTAAACAAATATAGTTTTGCAGCAATCCGTATTTTTGAAACCGGCTTTGGCAAAACTCCGATGTGCGCCGGTAAATTCGGCGTTGCTCAACAGACAAACATTTTCGACGTGTGTCATCAGTTGAAGAGCGAGTTTTGAAAGACAACTCGCGCCGATTCCTTTTCCGCGATATTCCGGAGCGACGTAAATGCCTTCGAGATAAACTACGTCGTCGGTTTCGGCGGCGATGTCGGCTTTGAAAACCAATTTGCCGTTGTCAAATACGACGAAAGTTCGGTTCTTTTCGATTCTTTTCAGACAGCGTTTCAAAAAACCTTCGCGGTCTTTGAGCATCGGACTGCTGCCGCTTTCGGCAAAGGCAACTTCGTCGTGCGCTTCGGCGACAAAAGCGAGTTCGCTTGCGTCGGCAAGCCGCACGTCCCAATCGCACTGCTGCACGGGAAACGGAAAATTCAATTCAAAAAGCAACTCGGAACATACCACGCGCGGCGGACAATTTTCGCCTTTGCAGGTAATCCAAAAAAGATCAACTGTTTGGTGATCCGACATTACCATGTGAATCGGCGTTTCCGATTTGCGGGCGGCAAGCGCGAATGCTCTTAACGACTCGTCGGAACGCGACTCGATAAGCGTCGTGTGTCCGATGAGCGCGACACCTTCGAGCGTTCCAAAAGCGTTGCGATAGCCATAGAATTTACCGCGATTGTCGGTATTTTCCATTCCGTTATCGCAGATAAAGCTCGTCATCACGACCGTATGCACGGGACGCATTTTCAAGAATCCCAAAACTTCCGCACGGTCGGCTTCGGTCAAAATTTGCAGGCGTTCCATATTCGGAACTGCTTTGACGAAAATCGGTTGAAAGTCGGACTTCGGTTGTTTAGCGACTGAGTTTGCGGCAACTTGTAATTTCATAGTGATTTCCTCCTTCATAATAATTTTTACCGACAGGATTATTGATCTCCATAAACTACATTTGCATTAGAATTAGCCATCATGCTGTCGCTAACTAACACGCCGTCGCTAACTAAAACACCGTCGCTGACTAACACGCCGTCGCTGATTAAAACTCCATCGCTAATCAGTACGCCATCGCTGACTAAAACACCGTCGCTGACTAACACGCCGTCGCTGACCAAAACGCCATTCGCAACAGTTACGCCGAAAGCCTGAAAGACCGCGCCGCCGCCCATTGCCGTGCCGTTGCTGGTTAAAGCCTTAGCAGTAATCGCTATGCTCGCCGGATTATAAAAATTACTGTTTAGAATGTAATTATACGTGCCGTTATGCGAAACGCCTTTTTCAAACCACGAATTGTTTCGATAAACTTCGTGGAAATTCGTGGCGAGCGATTGTCCTTTTAGATAAGCGTGATTGGTCAAAATTCCCTGCGCCCAATTAAACGTCGTTCCGTTAAGAGTCGTCTGCGAAACGGGAAAACTGTTTCCTGCTGCCAGAAGCGGCAAACCGGAAACTCCAGCCGTATTGAAGTTAATGTTAGTTTGATACGATTTGGCAAGCCGCACCGCGCCTTCGATATTCAATTCTCCCGCGCCTTGTTCGAGCATATTGTAACCGGCAATCGGCTGCGCCGTGTATTCCAAAATCATCTTGACCATACCGGGCGTAAGATTCGGATTGACCTGGAAAAGCAGAGCCGCTGCACCCGCGACGACCGGAGTCGCCATCGAAGTACCGGACATATAAAGCAAACTGTCAGTGCTGGTAAAATTCAGCGCAGCCGCCGACAAATTCGTGTAATGCGTAATCATATAGCTCGTCGCTTTAGCTTTCGCCGAAATAATATTATTGCCGGGCGCGACCAAATCGGGTTTTATCGCATTGTCATAAACTTTTACGCCTGAAGCGTTGGTATAAAACGAGCGTGTCGGACCGTGCGAGCTAAACGTCGCCATCAAATCGTCGCTCCGCGAGTCGGTTGACAGCGTGTTAGTCGCGCCGACCGTCAAAGCTGAAGGGTCGTTGCCCGGCGAATGAATATGTCCGTAGAGTTTTTGCCCGTTGATAAAATTTTTGCCTTCGTTACCGGCAGCGGCAACCACCAAAACGCCGAGCGCAGTCAAGGCTTGAACTTTGCGGCAAACAGGGTCGTTCGTATACGAATCAATCGCCAGACCGCCGAGACTTAGATTGATAACGCGAATGTTATAAGCTGCGTGATTGTTTATCACCCAATCGAGCGCGTTGAGAAGCCATGAACTTTTTCCCAATCCGTTTCCGTCCAAGACTTTCAAGTTGATGATATTGGCATTCGGAGCAACACCGCGATATGCGCCGCCGTTATTATTTTCGTTTCCGACGGCAATTCCGGCAACGTGCGTGCCGTGTCCGTAGTCGTCGTCGGTCGAGGAAGTCGTCGTTACAAAATTTTGAGTATAAACGATTCGGCTCGCGCCGCTGTTGTTCTTAAACGCCTGATGTGTAACCAGCATTCCCGAATCGAGAATCGCCACGCCGACACCCGTGCCGTCGAGCGTGTAAGCCGGACGACCCGTCGTTGCCGGCTGCGAGCGCGTTGTAGCTGCGCCGGTCGTATTTTCCAGATGTCCGAGCATACTCACCGGACGGTCGGGCGACATATAATTGACGAGTCCGCTTTGGGCAAGCGTTTCGACCGCGCTCAAAGGCAGATTGACGACAATCGTGTTTGTGTCGCCGATGCGGTCTTCGAGACGCACACGATTTTCAGTCATCATCGCTTGTAAAACCGGATTGTCGGCATCTTTCGATTGGAGAATAACGTCAACGCGCTTTTTGCCGGTCAAATCGTTTGCCATCATTTCGCGTAAATCGGAAGACACATTATCGCCGTGAAAGTCTTCGTTTTCGGCTAAGTTTTTGCGTTCGATGTCTTCCGAATCAAAACTGCCCGCGCCGATTTCAATCGTTTGAAAAAGCGCGGCAACTTCCGCCGTGTTTTCGATGTTTGCGGCATACGCGGCTTTTGAACTGCCGCCGATGATTTTTATCTTTCCTTCTAAAAGAGCGTTCGTCAGAGCATTATTGATTTGAGCCGAACCGACGAAGTTCGTCAGTTCGTCAACAAACAAAATCGTGTCATCTTTTGCGTCGGCAAGTTCGGCGACGATTTGCGCGACCGTCTGCGACGCTTCCGTTTTGTCTTCTGCATTCGAGAACAGCGCGGCGAGTTCGAGTTTGAGAACGCGCTTGTTTTTGAGAGTCGCCGGAACATCGCCGGAAGCGATGCGCGAAGCAAGCGATTCAATAACTAATTCTTGATTTTCGCCTTTTTCATCCAAGATAACCGGCTGGCGAAAATCATTGCCCGCCAGGGCTTTAATTAAGCGGCTGACTTCAGATTGATAAGCCGTATTATTTGCAAGTCTGCCGCCGCGTGCAAGTTCGGTTAAATCCGTCGCGTGTTTTTTCAGCGCAGACGCTTTGACCGAATTTTTCGTCGTCGCAGTATTGGCGAATGTCGGCACAATCAAAGCGTTCGTAAATAAAAACGAACTCAGTAAAACGAATGAAAAGGCTTTCGTTAAGAAATTAAATTTTTTGTTGAAGAACATTATTTTGTTTGCTCCATCGGAATTAGAAAATCTCGGCGTTCGATACATAAATCGCCGCAGTTCTTTTAACAATGTTTGTGCCAAACCATTAAATGAAGAAATAGCAAGGTTTATTTAATCAAAGCAATTTTTGAGAAAGATTTTTTCGGTCAGATTGAAAGATTGAATCAATCAAATTGAATGAAGACAAACAAAAAAGGAAAGCCGCGAAAGACTTTCCTTTTGAGAAAAAAATTGTTTTGGAAAAAGTTAAATTCCGAGAACGTCAATCAATTCCTGAACCGCGCCCGCCGATTTTTGAAGCGCGGCGCGTTCGTCGTTGGTTAATGAAATTTCGATGATTTGCTCCACGCCGTTACGTCCGAGTTTGCACGGAACGCCGACGAATAAATTATTGATGCCGTATTCGCCTTCGAGATAAACCGCGCACGGCAGAATTCGTTTTTTGTCTTTTAAAATTGATTCCGCCATCTCGACCGCGCCGAGCGACGGAGCGTAAAACGCCGAGCCGGTTTTCAAAAGTCCGACAATTTCCGCGCCGCCGTTTGCCGTCCGCTTGATAATTTCGTCAATTTTTTCCTTTGGCAAAAGTTCCGTAATCGGAATTCCGGCGCAGGTCGAATAACGCGGCAGCGGCACCATCGTGTCGCCGTGTCCGCCGAGAACAAAAGCCGTTACGTCCTGCACGGAAACGTCTAACGCTTCGGCTAAAAAACATCGCATCCGCGCCGAATCCAAAACGCCAGCCATTCCCATCACGCGATTTTTCGGAAAACCCGAACGCTTAAACGCGACTTGCGTCATCGCGTCGAGCGGATTTGAAACGACGATGATAAAAGCGTGCGGCGAATATTTGACAACTTCGTCCGTAACTTTCCCGACAATATCCGAATTCGTTTTCAAAAGGTCATCGCGGCTCATTCCGGGCTTTCGGGGCAAACCGGCGGTGATAATCACGATGTCCGAATCCTTCGTTTCTTCATACGAGTTTGCGCCGACGAGTTTTACGTCGAAACCGTCAACCGGCGCGGCTTGCGCCAAATCAAGCGATTTTCCCTGCGGCGTGCCTTCGACAATATCAACCAGAACCACGTCGGCTAATTCCTTCGCGGCAATCCAATGCGCGGCGGTCGCGCCGACGTTGCCCGCGCCGACCACCGTAATTTTGTTACGTCTAATCATTTTTATTCCTCTCTGTTTGAAAATAAATGTGTTTGATAAAAGCTATTTTGTATCATAGCCGATTGCCGAACGCCAAACAAACTAGTCTTTAAATGGAATTTTGGTAGTTTTCAGTTGCGACGAAAAATCAAAATTCGAAGACAAAATATTTATAAAAAATAAAAAAAGCCCGACGCGCTCTCCCCTTCGCGTCGGGCTTTTGAATGGTCGCCCAAGCGAATCGCCCGCGACCAAACTCGTTAAAATCTCTCAAAAATCTTGAACCGGCAAAGTTACGTTCTTCGTCAGTTTTATTTCAAATTCTTCGTCCGTTTTGATGCCCACGTTTTTGCCTTTTCTCAAAAAGGCGATGCTCGTTCCCGCGCCTGCGCCGATGCCTGCGCCAATCAACGCGCCATTCTGAGCTTTTGAAACCGCGCCGCCGATTCCGCCGATTGCCGTTCCGCCGAGAACGGTTAAAACATTCGCCGTCGCTGCAGATTCGGCTTTTAGTTCTTTAACCAACTCGCCCGCGATTTCGCGTTTTGTGCCGTTAGCGAGTCGAAGCGTCTGAAACGAAATTTCCATACTTCCGCCTTTTCCGCCGAACGAAGCGCGTTTAACTCGTGTAACGATTCCTTCGACAATCGTTCCGGTCGGCAAAATCGCCGTATCGCTCACAATCACAGGCGCGGAAGTCGTCGCGGTAAAAGTATCGCCGGTGCGGGCGACTTTGGAATTGATTTCGTTGTCCATTGAAACGCGAATCAGTGTTCCTGCCGGAAGCCGATAAATACTCGAATCGGTTTGGGCGTTCGCCGAACTGTAATTGATAAAGAGCAAAAAGGAAAACGCAAAGACTTTAGTCGTTATTCGCCGTAAGTTCATAATCTAACCTCCGTCTTCGCGGATTTTTCAAACTACGACATCCGCGAAGTATTTAGCAATGTTTGTGCCACTACAAAAAATAAATTCGATATTCGATAAAAGCAGGATTCTATGGCATTTTATTCGGAAAGCGAACGAGATGTCTAATGCGGAACGATTTACAATATCGTTGATGCTCTGCACGATATAGGTTAAAAAGCGGAAAATTATAAATATGAAAAAGCGTCGGTCATCGCAAAATCAAATAATTTCGCGCGGCGACGCTTTCCAAACGACGAAGATTTTCGTTTCTCGAATTAGTCGTCAGGATGATAAAACGAAGCGAAAAAGTCGAAATCAGAAAATTGTAAAATAAAATTTGCCGACGCTTATTCAAAACAATTTTCAGGAACATTTTCCAGAGTGTTCTTCATCAGCATATCAACGACCGGCTTAAAGTCTTGATTATTTTCCTCCCAAACCTGCAACTGTTCGTCGGCGGAAGTTCCGCGCTCTAAAATCGTGTGGATGTGTTCGATTTCCTTGCGCGAGCCTAAATCGTCAAGCACATCGTCCACGAAATCAAGAAGCTCGTAAATTAAATCTTTGACCGGAACTTCCTTTTGCTTGCCCAAGTCGAGCAGTTTTCCGTCTAAGCCGTAACGCACCGCACGCCATTTATTTTCTTGAATATACATTCGGCGATAAAGTCTGAATCCCCAATTTTTGTCGAGCATCTGATTGAGTTTGGCGACGATGGCTTGGAAAAGAGCGGCGATGGCGATGGTGTCGTCAACCCGCGTCGGAATATCGCAAACGCGAAATTCGAGCGTCGGAAAATTCGGATGCGGGCGAATGTCCCAATAGATTTTTTTGGCGTTGTCAATGCAGTTCATTTTAACGAGCGTGTCAACATATCGCTCATACGATTGATAATTATCGAAATAATCTGGAATGTCGGTGCGCGGAAATTTTTTGAAAACTTCCGAGCGATAGGATTTCAAGCCCGTATTGTGTCCGAGCCAAAACGGAGAAGATGTCGTCATCGCCAAAACGTGCGGCAGGAAATACCGCGCGGCGTTCATCAAATGAATTTGGCGGTCTTTGTCTTCGATGCCGACGTGAACGTGCAGACCGAAAATCAGAAGCGAGCGAGCCACCATTTGCAGTTCTTCGACGATGAATGTGTAACGCTCGTCCTCGAAAATTTTTTGATCGCCCCAGTGCGAAAACGGATGCGTCGAGGCGGCGACAATCGCCAAACCTTTTTTTCGTGCCAAACCGGAAATAATGCAGCGCAGACGCGAGATGTCTTCGCGGGCTTCCTGTATGTTGTGGCAGACGCCCGTGCCGACTTCAATCATTGACTGAATCATTTCGGGCTTTAATTTCTCGCCCAAAAGCAATTTGCCTTCGTCCAAAATTTCCGAAACGTGCGATCTTAATTCGCGCGTCGTCGGGTCAACAATCTGAAATTCTTCTTCGATTCCGAGCGTAAATTGTTCAAACATAAAATTTTTGAGTGGAGAGCGGAGAGTCGAGAACGGAGGGATTTTGTTTTTTCCTCTCCATTCTCGACTCTCCACTCTTCGCTATTCCAAGTGTAGTTCGCGTTTTAATATTTCTTCGTTTTTCTCCGACAATGCTTGAAAACGAACGCCGACTCCGTGGTCGGGATCGGTATAAGTTACCACGCCGTCGAGACCGATTTCTTCGCCGCCGATTGTCATCCGCATAAAAAGCGGCGCACCGATTTCGAGCGGCGCGTTCGTCAGCATATATAAACCGCCGATTCCGATGTCGCGCGTATTGGCTATTCCCGTGCCGTCGCCGCCTTCAAAATTCACATTGACAATCAATTTCTTGCGGTCTGATTGCCGCCTCTCTGACGGAGCGAGTGCTTCGTCTGCATCTTTTGGTAGCATCTTTTCCTCGCGTATCTCTGAATTTGTAAAACTACAACTTTCATTTTATCCGTTTTTTGGCAATATGGAAAAGCTATTTTTTAAATTAAAGTGATTTGACTGTTTTTCTACAAAAGCATCTCAAAAACGGAGGATTCGACACAGGCTTTAATGAAACCGATTTAGAAATATAAAATTGAATAAAGACGCGCGAAGACAAATGAAAAAATGTTGTTTATAAATTGTATGAAGTTACATCTTTCTAAATTCCCGCGTTTGCAATTTTCCTTTTTGCACGTTACCATAAACTCTCGTAAAACTAAGGTTTTTATTAGATTATTCTCTCAAAAAGGCTTTAACTTTTCTTTATTTCGATGCTTTTTTTATGGGCTTTTCAACGATTGCAATTCACGCGGGAAACGAACCCGACGCGGCGACCGGCGCGGTTTCCGTCCCGATTTATCAAACCTCGACATACGCTCAGGAAGGACTCGGCAAGCATAAAGGTTTCGAGTATGCGCGGACGCAGAATCCGACGCGGCTCGCGCTGGAAAAAAACATTGCCGCCCTCGAAGGGGCGCGATTCGGATATGCTTTCGCTTCGGGAATGTCGGCAACCGACGCGGTTTTGAAACTTGTGAAAGCGGGCGACCACGTTATCGTCGGCGACAATACTTACGGCGGAACTTTTCGTCTGTTCAGTAAGATTTTATCGAATTACGGGATCGAATTCGATTACGTTGACACATCTGACGCGACAAATGTCGAGCGGGCTTTCAAGCCGAATACGAAAATGATTTTCGTCGAAACGCCGACCAATCCGATTATGACCGTAACGGATTTACAAGCGGTTTCCGACCTCGCCCACGCGCACGGTGCGCGAGTCGTTTGCGACAATACTTTTATGTCGCCGTATTTGCAGCAGCCGATAACATTCGGCGTGGACATCGTTGTTCATTCGACGACCAAATATCTCAACGGACATTCGGACAGCATCGGCGGATTCGTCGCTCTTAATAACGAAGAAGATGCCGAGTGGATTAAGTTCGTTCAAAACGGCATCGGCGCGATTCTGTCGCCGTTCGATTCGTTTTTGGTTTTGCGCGGCACGAAAACTCTTGTCGTCAGAATGGACAAGCACGATGCGAACGGACGCGCCGTTGCCGCATTTTTAGACGAACATCCAAGCGTGGAAAAGGTTTATTATCCGGGCTTGCAGTCGCACGCGCAGCACGAATTGGCGAAGCGTCAGCAGAAAGGTTTCGGCGGAATGGTAGCTTTTGAAACTGGCTCGCTCGAAAAGGCAAAAAAGGTTTTGGAAAACGTCAAACTTTGCACTTTAGCAGAAAGTCTGGGCGGCGTTGAAAGTTTGATTTCGCATCCGGCAACAATGACGCACGCATCAGTTCCGGCGGAAAAACGCCAGTCGTTAGGAATTACAGACGGCTTGGTGCGCGTTTCGGTCGGTATCGAAGACATTGAAGATATTATAGAAGATTTAGATCAAGCACTCGGTTAGTCGAGAGTTTGGAGAATTTGGAGAGTTTGGGAGTCAAAAATTTAGCTGACTCTCCAGACTCTCCAAACTCTCCAAACTCTCCAGACTTATTTAATTATGTTGACTGTTGAAACACACGCTACATCGCATATTGGGCGCGTTCGTAAGGGTAATGAAGATAATTATCTTCTGCTGCATATAACCGACGCGAAAACTTGGATGAGTTCGCAAGAGCCGGACGAATTCATTATCGAATCGCAAAAGTTTGAAGTTGACGACAACGGCGTGGTGTTTGCCGTGTCGGACGGAATGGGCGGCGCACTCGCGGGCGAGGTCGCCAGTAAAATGGCGGTTGAAACCGTTAGCCAAAAATTTATTGACGAAGACCCGGAAAAAACCATCTCGCCCGAAGATTTTAACGCATCTTTAATCGAGAAACTTTACGATGCGACCGTCTACGCCAATTATTTAATTCATCATCAAGGGCGCACCGACGCGCAATATCAAGGAATGGGCGCGACTTTTACCGGCATCGGCATCACGCCCGAAGCGGTTGATTTGGTTCAAGTCGGCGACAGTCGCGCTTATCTGGTTCGCAATTCACAGATTTATCAAGTAACCAAAGACCAATCGCTCGTCCAGCAGTTGATTGATGCCGGACAAATTCAGCCTGAAGAAGCCGAAACGCACACACTCAAAAACGTCATCCTGCAGGCACTCGGAGCGCAGAACGAAATTTTCCCCGTCGCGGCTCGATTGATGCCGCAGCGCGACGATGTTCTGCTTTTGTGCAGCGATGGTTTATCGAATAAAGTAAGCGGCGCGGGTATGCAGAAAATTATCGTGGAAAACTTTAATCAACTGCAGATAGCGGCAGCCGAACTAATCAAAGAAGCCAACGAACGCGGTGGCGAAGATAACATCACTTTAATTTTAGTCAAACTCACCGGAGACGATTTGCCCGAACCAACCGATGAAGCGATTCAACTAGAATTATTAAACTTAGGCGGCATCCACGACACGGCTGACCAAGCAGACACGGCGGAGATTATTTAGAAGTAAAAAGGTAAAAGTAAAAAGTTAAGAATCTATTCTTAACTTTTTACTTTTACCTTTTGCCTTTTTACTTCTCTTCTCTCCATTCGGGAAGTTTTCTCGCTTCGTCTATTTTCTGGACGTAAATCGAAGAACCCTGCACGCGGACGACTTCGACTTTTTCCCCTTCGACGAGCGGCGTTGCGCTTTCGACGGGAAAAGCCGTCCACGTCGAGCCGTAGACTTTGACCGCGCCTTCCTGCAACGCGCCTTTGCTGGCAATCGTTACCGTGCCGATTTGACCGGGCAAAGCGTCCATTCCCATTTTTATTTCATTTTCGTCGCCGCGTGAAAAATAGCTTGCAAAAATCGTCCGCGACATCGCCGTTAAAGCGATTGAAACCACGGCGAAAGTCAGAAATTGCAAACCGAATCCGAATCCGAACCAGCCCGCAAGCGCGGCGGCGAGCGCACCGATGCCGAACCAAAAAAGGACAAAGCCAAAGGTGAAAATTTCGGCGATAATTAAAGCCACACCTAAAACAATCCACAGCAGATATGTCAACTGCTCCATTCTATTTCCTCAAATTCGGACTATTCTCAGCCAATAGTATCGCAGTTCTCCGCGCATTTGTCATTTAACATTTTCTGGCGTTATTTCGACTTGCTTCTTTGAACATCAAAGCCGACTCGTGATAATCTTTTTCTCGTGCTTGGGTGGCGGAATAGGTAGACGCACAGGACTTAAAATCCTGTGTCCCTTGTGGACGTGCGGGTTCGATTCCCGCCCTAAGCACCACTTTCAACTAAGAAAAAGCCCCGATTTAATCGGGGCTTTTCCTTTTATCGAAATCTGCTCTCGGCACAATACTTGCAACTTGAAATTACGGAAATTTCGAGGGAGGTAATTATGAAAAAAATAAAATTTACGTTGCAGATTATTTCGATATTATTTATCGGTTTTATAACTTCGCAAGATGCGTCGGCGCAGACTCGCGCCGACCGCGCTTTGATAAACGAAGCCGTGAGAATTACCGGCGACAACTTTTCGATTGTTACGCAGACACCGAAAGGCGCACGCATATTCTCCGTCAAACAGCCGAATTCTAAAATGCTCGATGCGATTGATAATGGTTTGACCGACCTTTTTGCGATAGCCGAAAAGCATCAATACCGAAAACGTCTGAACTATTCGGACTACACGATTTTTATCGCCAAGCCCGACCGAACGCAGGACAGTAATAAAAATTATTCGCCCGATATTGCTGTCGGCGCGGCGCAATACGCGGGCAGCGTTTATGACCAAGGCGGTTTTGTTTACGCGGCGGGAATGGTTTTATCTTACAATCCTTGCGCGTTCGTCTTCGCCGAACATACGAAAAATTTCGAGCGCGTTTCCGACGTTGTGCGTTACGAAGGCGAGCATATCGTTCTTTATCACAACGACCGCCAGCTTTATTACCAAACCGCTGACCACAGCAAAGGCGGCGGACATCCGATTTTGCAATAGCAGAGCGGGAAAATAAAAAGATAATTTGAATCGCAAAAAACACGAAACAATTTAGCATTGCTTCGTGTTCTTATCTTCTTAAATTATTTGTTCGCTGCAAATTTCTTGAAGAAATCAAAATTTCACCGTTGTTTCTTTTCGCGTAAATATATCGCGGAAACTGTGAGCGTAGGCGAATCCTTCGACCGGCTCGTCGTCTATCGGATAGAGAAGACTGTCTCCAATTTCGACGACAATCCAATATTTGGATAAATCCGTCGCTTCGTCTTTCGGTATCGAAAAGAAAGCTGTTTTTATCGAATAATCGTCGCCGGGATTCATAATTTTATTTACGGAAAACTCTTTGCTTCTTTCGATAATTTTCCACTTGCCGCCGTCGGTTGTCGTCGCCAAATCGAATTTCAGATAAACGAAATTTCTGCTTCCTTTATAAATGGGGTTTTCGATAAGGCAAACATCGGCTTTTGTTAAGCTGACCTCTATTGAGTCGGAAAGAATACGAAGCTCGCCTTCAAAATCGCCCTGCATTGCGAAAGGCGAGTTGAAAGACGAAATATGAAACGATATAGCGCGAGCCGCGTCTGTTTCCTGCGCTCCGACAAGCGTCGGAGCAATAAAACTCAGTAGCGCGAAAAACAAAAATTTCATAATTGCTTCATACCTCCGGGTTCGCCAAAGCGAGAATCAGCAATTGGCGGTTTCATTGTGCCGCAAAGCCAGCTTTAAAAAGTTCTCGAATAAAATCCTGCCGTCGCGCGATTCGTTCGGGTGTTCCCATCGCGTCGGGTTTTTTGACCAGTCTTCAAACGATTTTTCGAGATGAAATTGGACGGTGTAAATTAATTGCCCGCCTGAGCGTTTGACCATCATTTGGTTTTTGCAGAGATAGGCAGTGGCGAGTTGGTGAAAGCCTTCGGGAATGCCTTCGACCTGCAAGCCGTGATTTTGCCAGACGCGCAAGATGTCGTCTTCCAGAGTGTAATCCTGCCAAACGCCGCTTTCGACATCTGCCACGCCCGCGAAAATCGGGTCGGTCGAATCGGTGATTTTGATAAAGCGATATTGATATTCGACAATTCTGTCGGTGCGTTTTTCAGCCGCGTCGAGATTGTCGAGCGTCGTTAAACGATTGCCGAAACTCGCGCCGATAAGCTGGTGTGCGCCGCAGATGCCGAGAACCGGAATGCGCGTTTGCTTGATAAACGCGGCAAACTTTTCGAGCATCGCGGGATTGTAATAATCGAAATCGGAAAGCGTTCCGCTCATCACAATCGCGTCGGGATTGAAACTTTTCGCCGCGTCGCCGACTTCGGATAAATGCACGGTCAAAGTCTTCGGATTCCGCACGAGCCGCAAAACATTTTTGGCGATGTTGTCGCACGCCATTCCCGAAATCTTGCGCTCGAACCGCAGTTTGCTTTCGCGCGTGCCGTTCCATTCTTCTTTTGCTAATTCCGACAAATCATCGTCGTAGCGCAGAAGGTCGTTGACGATTAAAACCTTCGCGTGTTCGATGCGCTTTTCTATCGGTTCATAACGGCAAAACGGGCGATTGTTAAAGGGAAACGGCAGCGTTTCGGATTGCAAAATGGCTGATGGTGTTGAATCTAGCATAACTGGAAATTATTTTACCACTTTTGAAAGTTGTAATGTAAATGGAGAAGAACAGGACGCTAATTTATTATGATTTTATAAGATTCATTAAGATATTTTCAAAGTAAATCTTAATCCATCCTAACAAATCCTAACAAATCAGTCTCCCATTTAAATTTCTTGCAGACAATCTTTAATTTCTGCGCTGCTTGGTGCTTTGTTTGAATTCGGGCATCAGCGAACCTGCGCCGATTTCGTTGATTTCCTGACGAATTTCTTTTATCAAATTTGAGCGCATACGACCCTTGACCGGCGCGGTTTTGTCAGTCGCGGAACTGTCCAACAGCAATAAGATTTTCTGCCAACTGGATTCCAATTCATCGGCGAGCGTCGAAATTTTTGTGATGTCGTAAGGCACGGCAACCTTTTGACAGCCGATGCGGGCGAAAATCTGCAAATATCTGGCGGTTGATAAATCGGGACAGGAAAAGCGATTGTTGCCGACTTTTAATTCGACTCCGAGAAGCGTGTGCTGGATAATCGCGCGATTTTCGCGTTTCGGAATTTCAAGACTGTGAGCGCGTGTCCGCTGCGTGCGAACTTTGGCGCGGTAAATTTCGGGAAGCCATTCCGCGTTTAGCTTTTCTCGAATTTCACTGGAAATATCCATATCGCAAACAGAATAGCACAAAAGAATTTAACAGGGATAAAGGGGATAAGCAGGGATAAAAACAAATGTTTTAAAAATCCCTGCTTATCCCCTTTATCCCTGTTGATTATTTCTCTGCCTGCATTGTCGCCATCGGCGATTTTGAAAATCTTTCAATCACGGTGTCGCTGAAAATTCCGAAATAGAAAACGCCGAGAATGGTGATAACCAAAACCGCCGCGAGTGCCGCCGGAATCTTCGGCGCGAGCCATTCGTCGGCGCGTTCGCGGAAAAACATTACGACAATCAGGCGCAGATAGTAATAAGCCGAAATCGCCGTGTTGACGACCGCGACGATAACTAAAATCGTCAACAGGGAATCTCCGGCTTCGAGCGCGGGACGGAACACCAAAACCTTGCCCATAAATCCGGCGGTCAAAGGCAAACCCAAAAGCGAAAGCATAAACAGCGAAAGCGTGAATGCCAGAACGGGCGTTTTGAAGCCGATACCGTTGTAATCTTCAAACTCGGTGCGGCGGTCGTTTTTCTGTCCCAAAAGAGTAACAACGGCGAATGCGCCGAGATTCGTAATCGCGTAAGTCAGCATATAAAACGCCACCGAAGCGATTGCCGCGTCGCGCTTTTCAATCGTCGCCGCCATTCCCGCGCCGATAAATCCGACGAGCGCGTAACCGGCGTGCGCGATGGAAGAATAAGCCAGCATTCGCTTGACGTTATTCTGCACAATCGCCGCGATATTGCCGACCGTCATCGTCAGCATCGCCATTATCGTCAAAGCCGTAATCCACGATTCGTGCAGATAAGTCGAAGCGGTCGCGCCCGCAATTAACGGGAAGCCGAGAACGAAAACTCTGACGAACGAAGCGAACGCCGCCGATTTTGGTCCAGCCGCCATAAACGCCGTAACCGGTGTCGGCGCACCTTCGTAAACGTCGGGTGTCCAGACATGAAACGGGACAGTGGCGACTTTGAAACCAAAACCGATTATTAGCATCGCGCCGCCGATTAAAAGAAGCGCGGGAAAATTTGCGTGACCAATCGCGGAGGAAATTTCCGTGATGTTCGTCGTGCCGGTCGCGCCGTAAATCAAAGCCATTCCGTAAAGCAGAAACGCCGACGCGAACGAACCCAGAATAAAATACTTCATCGAAGATTCATTCGAGCGCAAATCTGATTTTCGCAAGCCAGCCATCACATAAGTCGCAATCGAAGAAGTTTCCAAGCCGAGAAAGATCACGACCAGATTATTGCCCGAAGCCATAAACATCATCCCGACGGTGGCGAACAAAAGCAGACAATGATATTCGCCGACGGGAACGTCTTCGCGGTCAGACCAGACGGACGAAATCAAAATCGTTAACGCCGTAACGATTAGAAAGACGAACGAAAAACTTATCCGCAGACTATCGTTAGCAATCATTCCGTTCCACGCCGACGAATACGCCGAATCGTTCCACAGCAAGCCGAGCAAAACGGCGGAAAAGGCAATGCCGATGAGCGAAACCGCGCCGGTTATCCAGCGTTGTTTCGGAACAAAACTGTCAAACAACATCACGATTACGCCGGTAATCGCCAGCATCGTTTCAGGCATAATCGCCGTGATGTCGGCATTCGGATTAACTAAATCTGCTAAAAACATTGTGTTCATTTCGATTCCAAATAATTTTCGTTCGCTTTGTTCGGCAAGGGTAAATTCGTTTCCGCTTTTTCGATTGTGCCGCCCGCTTGTTTGACGACTCTTTCCTGAATGGCAGCGACCGCTTCACGCGAGCGATTCAAAAACGGCGCGGGATAAACGCCCATAAAAACCATCAAAAGCAAAAGCGGCGCAATCAACCCGATTTCCCGAAAATTCAAATCGCGCAAAGTTTTATTTTTCGCGTTCGTCAGTTTGCCGAAGAAAACTCTCTGCACCATCCAAAGCATATAAACCGCCGCGAAAATCACGCCCGTTCCGGCAAACATCGCGGCGATGTAATTCATATTCCAGCCGTTTATCGTATTAAGCGCGTGCGAAGTCCACATTCCGATCATCGTCAAAAATTCGCCGACGAAACCGTTGAGAAACGGCAGACCGATTGAAGCCATCGTCGTGATAACGAAAATCGTCGCGTAAATCGGCATTACGTTGGCGATGCCGCCGTATTCGGTAGTCGCTCTGGTGTGCCGCCGTTCGTAAATAAATCCGACGAGCAGAAATAGCGCGCCGGTCGAGATGCCGTGATTGAGCATTTGATAAACCGCGCCCTGCATTCCCATTTCGGTGAACGAAAACATTCCCAAAATGACAAAACCCATATGCGCGACCGACGAATACGCGACCAGTCTTTTGATGTCCGGCTGAACCATTGCGACGAGCGCACCGTAAATGATTCCGATAATCGCCAAAATAATAAATATGTAAGCGAATTCGCGCGACGCATCGGGAAAAAGTCCGAAATTAAACCGCATCAAACCGTAAGTTCCCATTTTCAACATCACGGCGGCTAAAATTACCGAACCGGCGGTCGGTGCTTCGGTGTGCGCGTCGGGCAGCCAGGTGTGAAATGGAAAGACGGGAACTTTAATCATAAACGCCAGCGCGAACGCCCAGAAAAGTATCGCGCCCGTGTTTCCGGCAAAAACCAGTTTTCCGGTTTTCATCGAATCGAGCAAAGTTATATAATCGAACGAACCAACGCCCGCGACATTCGCCTGCAAATAATACAAACCAATTATCGCCACGAGCATCAGCAAACTTCCCAACGCCGTATAAACGAAAAATTTAACCGCCGCGTAAATCCGATTTTCGCCGCCCCAAATGCCGATGAGAAAAAACATCGGAACTAACGACGATTCAAAGAACAGATAAAAAACTAGCAAATCGAGCGACACGAAAACGCCGAGCATCGCGCTTTCCAAAAGCAGGAGAAAAACATAAAAAGCCGCCTGTCGTTTTTCAACCGCGCGCCACGTCGAGATGACCGCAATAGGCATTATAAACGTCGTCAAAACCACTAGCCAAACGCTCAAACCGTCAACGCCGACGTGGTAATTTGTATTGATTGCCCGAATCCAAGGAACATTTTTCTCAAAGAAAAAGCCGTTTCCCGAAGCCGCGCTTTTATCAAAAAGCAAGACGAGCGAAACGAGAAAATTAGCAAGCGTAAAACCGAGCGTTATCCATTTCAATCCGCTTTCCTGTTTCCAAACAAGCGCGTATCCCAGTGTCGCCAACGCGCCGAAAACGGGAAGCAAAATTAAAATCGTCAGGAGATTTTCCGTTATAAAATCCATTGTTTTATCCAACTAGCTTAAACCCGTAATAAATAAAATATCCAATCACAATCAACGCGCCGAATAAAATAAACGCCGCGTAGCTTCGCACGAATCCGACCTGCACGCCGCGAGCGATGCCGCCGAGCGCGGT
>JBPCMK010000031.1:0-15924 GCA_051002375.1 Pyrinomonadaceae bacterium
CGGCTTCGCGCTGATGAAACTTTCGGGCAGAACAATCGCCGTCAAAGCCGTGCCGACCGATTTGCCCGCCTCGGAAGTTCGCAATCTTTTGGCGGAAATTTTGGACACGGTTGATAAGGAAAAATTCCAAAGAGGGGGGGGAGGGAAAACTTTTTGTTCTGCTTTCGTCTTTACTTCTGCAAAATACAACTGCACGCCTAAAATCAAACATCGTCCGTTCCCGCATCGTAACTCGTATCAACGTGCGAATCGTAAGTGCCGCCCGTCTCAACTTCGCTTGAAGGGTCATACGCGGCGATGTCTCCGCCGTGTTCACCCAAATCGCCGTAATTGTCCGCCATTCCCTGATGTTCGGCGGCTGAATCGAGCGCTGAATCGGCGGCATCGGTATTTCCGGCTTCGGCGTAATACGCGGCGTTGTCCATATCGCTGTCAGCGATTCCTTCCTGCCAGACCGCGTTGTCCATATTGGTATATTCGGAATCGGCTTGTCCGGTGTGGTCGCTGCCGCCGGCGGAAATATCGGCATCATTCATCGCATATCCGGCGTTGCTCGCGTCTTCGCGCGCCGCTTCGTAATTGCCCGCCTGCGCGTCGGCGGTTTCCTGCGCTTCGTAATAGGAGGCATCTTCCTGCTTGTCGGCGGCGTTGGATAAATCCTGCGCGTCATACGCGCTGAGCATCGAATCGTCGCCCGCTTCCCACGATTCGTTTTCCGCCGTTTCACGCGCTTCGGCGGCGGCGGCGTAATCGCCCGACGCGACAAAATCGTCAGCCGCGTTTTGCGCGTCGGTCGCCGCCTGCGTATGCGCTTCCTGTTCTGATGCTTCCGAAGATGCGTCCGAAGATTCAAGCGAAGAATCGAGGCTCGCGTCCGAAGTCGCGCCAACCGAATAAGTCGTGTCGTCAACGCTCATCGGAGAATCGAATCCGGCATCGGTTAAAGGCGTTTCCGTCGTGTCCGTCGGCATAACCGTCGGGTCGAATGTTTCACCGTCGCCGGTAAAATCCGCGCTGGTTGTTTCAGTAGTCGAATCATCGTCGGTAATTTCAGATTCATTGTTATCGGCAACTTCACCGTTTGAAAATTCAGCCGCATTATTATCGTCATCGTCGTCGGTGTCATCACCGAATATCGCTTCGTAAACTTCTTCGGAAAAAGAAGTATCCTCCTCGACGGTCGTCGTGCCGTCGGCACTGGTGGTAATTTCGGTTACGGTTTCCGTTCCGTCGGGCGCGGTTTCCGTAACTGTCGCGTGTCCTTCGACCTGCGTCGGGTCGTCCGGGTCGGCGGTAGTCGTTATATCAGCCATTACTTCCGTGCCGTCCGCTTCGGTTTCATTAACTACCGAGTGTATTTCAGACACGAATTCCGTGCCGTCTGCCGTTGTATCAGTCGTTACTGTTGCTTCATTGGTCGCCATAATTTAAATTTTCCTCTTTTTTTATTTTCGGCGGCGGAGCGTCGGACGCTTTTTCAGCCGGTTTTACTGACTTTTTCAAGCGGGTAATTTTCCCGCATTTTGGACATTTGACGGGCAATTCGGTTTTGCCCGCTAAAACTTTTAACGGCACGCGCATCGGAGATTGGCAAGTCGCGCATTTTAATTTCACGACATCGGACGGCGCGGCGGATTGCGGCACTTGCGGCGATTGCGGCGGCGATTCGGGCGCGGCTTTTTTTATCGCCGCCGAAATCATTTTTCGCCAATGCTGCAACTCCTGACTTTTCGCAAATGCGGTCAGCAATTTTAAGCGCGGCGTGAGATACGGAGTCGAAGTCGTCGTTAATTCGGAAAGTTTCGAGTAACCGTCATCGTCCGCCGCTTGCTGTTCGAGCCACGCTTCGATATTGATTTGACGATAAATATACGCCGATTTCAGCGACCACGTAAGCAAAACGCGGCGGGCGACTTCTTCGTCGCCGACGGTTAATAATCCGGCGCGGTCGGCGGTAATCTCCGCCTGTCGCGCCCAAGCCAAAAGCGGAAGTTCGATTGCGCTGCTGATTAAAGCCGTCGGACTCAAAATCGCGTTGAAAATTCCGCCCGCCATAAAGCCTTTCGCCGGACCTTGCTCGCCTAAGAAAAACCTGATAACCGTTTTCCAGAGCGCGTGTCCGGCGCGGCAGTGTCCCATTTCCCGCGCCAGCAGAAAAAATAAATCCGCGCCCTGAAAATTGCTCGCCAACGCCGAACCGATGACGACAAACGAATCGCGGTCGGTGCCGAAAGTCAGGCAGTCCCAGGACCTTTCGCCGGAAATATAAACGTCCGGCATATTCGTCATTCCAAGAATTCGCGCCGCCTGTACCGCCGCCCCGTAAATTTGCGGCAACTGTTTTTCGCTCAATAAAACGCTGTTAAAGGTTGATTCGATCCAACGCCGCCCGACCTTTTCCGACACGACTTTGGCAACCGCATTGAGCGGTTTTATCGCCCGCAAAGCCGCCATCGCTTTGCCGTCCGCCGCCCATTCAAAAGCCGTCGAGTCAACCTGATAACCCGGAACGAGCGGTCGCAGCCAATTACAGTCTTTGCAGATTATCGTCTTCTCGTTCAAATTCTGACCGTTTCCGCCGCAAGTGTAACAGTCCAGCGCGCGTATCATCTGCGCGGGCGGCTGTTGATATTGAATCGGCAGCGAAGGCTGATGATGATTCTCGTATTGCGGCGGGTAATTATTCGGCTGTTGAAACGGCTGCTGAAACGGCGGATTATTCGATTGCGGCGGCTGAAAATTTTGCGGCGGTTGATTTTGATTAACCGGCGGCGGTTGAACCGGCGGAACGGAAATTTGCGACGGCGGTTTAACCGGAATTGGCGGAGTCGCCGGAGATTGATTCGGCTGCGGATTCGGCGATATCTGATTCGAAGGCGGCGCGGACGAATTATTCAGAGCAGTTCCGCAATAAATACAAAACTTGGAATTAGATACTGTTTGGCGGTGTCCGTTTCGGCAAACTATCGCTGTATTATTTTGCTCGATCATACACAAAAAAAATTAATAATAACCGGTTCCCGAAGACGCGGCTGACAGCAGAAGAAAAATAATTCCGCCGATGGAGGTGATAATTGAAACGATAATTCCGCCCCACAAACCGACTTGCGCCATCCACATTCCGGCAGGCGGCGATTGCCCTTTTTTAATCGCGTCCATTTCCATCCAACCGACAATTGCTGCCGGAATGCCCGCCAAAGGTCCGCAGCAAAAAAGTCCGGCGACCGTCAAAACCACCGCGATAACGGCGCGTTGACTCGCTTTGCCCGAATTTGCCTGCGGCGGCGCGGCGAAATTTTGCTGCGCCTGCTGTCCGCCGAAATTCGGCTGATTCCATTGTTGATTCGCCTGCTGATTACTGCTCGGCGGCGGCGACGGCGGAAGCGGCGCGGCGCAATTCAGACAAAACGCCGCTTCGGTCGGATTCGGCTGCTGACAATTCGGACATTGTTTGGTCATATTATTTTAGATTTTTTGCTAAATTGGAAATTGTTTTTATTACATTATAAAATTTTCGTAATAAACTCAAAATTTATTTTCCGAATACGAAAAAACGCTTCTGATTATAAAGCGTTAAAAGCGTAAAAATTGTGACAAGTTTTTCTGGAATTTAATTTCTGCCGATTAATTTATAAAACGAAGGGAAAATTTAACGGAGAAAAATCGTTTATTCGATAACTGCCAGCACGTCGCCGGCGTTGACGGTCGCGCCTTCGGCAAAACGGATTTCTTTGATAATTCCGTCTTTCGGCGATTTCATTTCATTCTGCATTTTCATCGCTTCGACGATAATCACGCCGTCGCCCTGTTTTATTTCCGCGCCCGCTTCAACTAAAACGCGCACGACTTTTCCCGGCATCGCCGTTTTAATTTCCGACGCGCCTTCGGTTTGTCCTTTGCCCGCGTCTGTTCCGCGCAGACGTTTCGGGTCGGTTAATTTTATTTCGTAATTATAATTGCCGACGCTGGCGATAAAAGGCTCGGAAGTTTTTTCGTTCGGCGCGACGAAAATTTGATAAATTTTATTTTCGTGTTTGAGCAGATAAATATTCGGTTCGGGCTGCGAGACTTCGAGTTCGTAAGCGCGTCCGTCAATTTCGGCGGTGAGATTCGAGTCGTTTCGGGACAGTTCTATTTCGTGAGTTTCGTTGTCGAGTTCGGCTGTTAGTTTCATTCGGGTTCCGGGGTTTCAGGTTTCAGGTTAAAGAATTGACTGTTTAAATTCAAAGTTGAACAAACAATACAAAAACCTGAAACTTGAAACTCATCTCGCTCTCGCCGTTTCAATAATCGCGGAAATCAAATCGTCCATTTCGACGGGTTTGCCGAGATGTTTTTGAAATCCGGCTTCAAAGGCGTTTTGACGGTCTTCAGGACGATTAAAAGCCGTCAGCGCGACCGCCGGAATACGCCCGCCGTTTTCTTCGGGCAGAGCGCGAATTTTCTCCAACAGCGCGTAGCCGCTTTCGTTCGGCATACTAATATCGGAAAGCAAAATATCGGGCAGTTTTCCGTTGGAGCTTTTCAGAATATCAATCGCCTCGACCGCCGAATTCGCCGTCGTTACTTTCGCCCCATTTATTTGCAGCATAAACGAAACAATTTCACGGGCATCCGCTTCATCATCAACCGCCAAAATCCAAAAGCCGCTTAGTTTTCCTTGCGAATCCATAAACTTCACCTTGCTTGAATTTTCTTTTATCGGCGCGATTTCCCGCAGCGGCAGCCGAACGATAAATGTCGCGCCTCTGCCTTCGCCCGCGCTCGTCGCCGTAATTGCGCCGCCGTGTAATTCTACCAAATTCCGCGCTAATGATAAACCGATGCCGAGACCGCCGTGCCGACGGGTCGCCGGTAAATCGGCTTGCTTAAAGAGTTCAAAAATCTGCGGCAAAAATTCCGGCGTAATTCCCTGCCCGTTATCGCTGACGACGATTTTCGCGCGGTTGTCTTCGCGTTCGAGCCGCACGTTAATCAGTCCGCCGTCGAGTGTAAATTTTACCGCATTCGACAAAAGATTTTCAATGATCTGGCGCAGCCGCTCGTCATCGCCGACAACAAAATTCGCCGTCCGGTCGAGCGACTGCGTAATTCGGATATTTTTAGCCGTCGCCGCGGGTTTAATAATTTCCACGGCTTGGTTGATAATCGGCGCGAGTTCGGTCGGCTGCAGATCGAGCCGCAATTTTTTTTCGCCGACGCGGGCGATGTCGAGCAAATCTTCAATTAATTTCGATTGTGAACGCGCGTTTCTGACGATTACATCGAGCGCGTATTCGATGGTTTTCTCGTCGGGTTTTTGTTCTTGCAAAATGCGCGTCCAACCGAGCATCGCATTGAGCGGCGAGCGGAGTTCGTGCGAAACGACGGCGATAAATTCGTCTTTCGCGCGGTTGGCGGCTTCGGCGATTTGACGCGATTTTTGCTCGCTTTCCAGCAGTTGCTCGCGCTCGGCTTCGGTTCGCTTGCGGCGGCTGATGTCGCGGGCGATGCCGATAAAAAATCGCTCGCTGTTTTGATTAAATTCGCCGAAGGAAATCTCCATCGGAAAAATATGTCCGTCCTTGTGAAGCGCGGGAATTTCAATTCCCGCCCACGAAAGCTGCCGCTCGCCGGTTTCCAGATAGCGGCGAAATCCGGTAAGGTGCTGCTCGCGCAAATCTTCCGGTATCAGATTCGTCAAAGACTCGCCTAGAATCTCTTCGACCGCGTAACCGAAAATTCTTTCGACCGCCGTGTTGACGAATAAAATTTTGCTCTCCGTGTCAATTTTGATGATTGCGTCGGACGCGGTTTCGGCGACGATTCGATAACTTTCTTCGGATTGACGCAGATGTTTTTCGATTCGCTCGCGCTCGACGAATTGCCCGATGTTATCGCCGATGGCGGCGAACATCCGCAGAAAAATCTCGTCCGGCTGACGCGCTTCGCGGCTGAAAAAGCTAAACACGCCGAGCAGCTTTTCGCCGAGCCGAATTGGGAAACCGAACGCGCTCCGCATATCGAGTTCCTCGACGAAAAGTTTGCGCGGCAGATTATTTTCCGCCTCGATACTGCCAATCCAAACGGGCGCGTTTTGCGCCCAAACTTCGCCCGGCAAACCTTCGCCTTTGATAAATTCGTATTCGCGGCTGCGGGCAGTCAAACCTTCCAAGCGCGGCGACGGATAATGCCACGCATTTTCAAAAGTCAAAACCGCTTCGTCTTTGTTCACGCGCCACAACTCGCCCAAATCGAATCGAAGACGGCGGCAAATCGCTTCGAGAATCTGCGGCGCGGCTTCGTTCATCGTTTCCGCCGAAGCCAAAACGCGCCCGATTTCATACAGCAAATTCAGCCGCGCTTCGTTTTCGTTTTGATTGTTCGAGTCGGGCATCGGTTTTTAGTTTTTACTTTTTACTTTCTTACCTTCGCGTAGATTTTTCGTATTCGTCTTTGAGAAATTTCATAAATTCTTCGCGTCGTTCAAACAATCTTTTCGGCTCGCGCGGTTCGTGTCTCGCCAGCGAATACGCCGTGATAATCGGCAGCGCAATCGTCGAATCAACATACGCGACAACCGCGTCGGGCAATTTGTCCGGGTCAATTTTTCCCCATGACACTGCCTCGCTCGGCGACGCGCCACTTAATCCACCCGTGTCCGAACGGGCATCTGTAATTTGCAAAAAATAATCGTGTCCTTTTTCGTCAATTCCCAAAACTTCCTGAATCTGCGGTTCGGTTTGCAGAGCGAAATTTTTCGGACTGCCGCCGCCTAAAATAAATATCGCGGATTTTCCGCCTTTTTTCGATTTTTTCTTGGAATGAATCAAGCCGCGCTTTGCCGCGAGAACAATCGAAGCGGTTTCGTTGACATCGAGGTTTGGATTTAAAATCAACTTGCTGCCCTGCAATTCTTTGGCGGCGATGTTCATTCCGATTGACGAATCGCCGGGCGACGAAGTGTAAATCGGCACGCCGTATTCGTAGGCGACGGCGAGCAGAGATTTATTTTCCAAGCCTAATTTTTTCTCGCGTTCGCGGACGTATTTTCCGCACAAATAATGAAATTCCGCTGAAGACATCGTGCGTTGAAATTCTTCGCCTTCAATTATGCGTCGAAAAAATTCGTCGGTGTCGAGTAAAACCGAATAATCGAAAAAGATGTCGTAAATTCTGACAACTTCTTCTTCGCGCAAAATGCGGTCGTCCATTTTCGCGTCGCCTTGATGAAGCGATAAACCGATGCCGAAATGCGTGTCGTGATAAAGATTCGCGCCCGTCGAAATTATCCAATCAACGAATCCGGCTTTGATCAGCGGAATCAGCGCGGAAATTCCCAAACCTGCCGGAGTCAACGCGCCGGTCAAAGTTACGCCGACCGTTACGTCAGGCTCAAGCATTTTATTCGTGAACAACCGACACGCTTCACGAATCCGCGCCGCGTTATACGCCATAAAAGATTCGTCAATCAAATCGGCGAGCGTCGTTTTCGAATCAATCGGTGTCGGGTCAATGCGTTTGCCGCTTAAAAATTTGCTTTTCTTTTTTGCCATAAACAATTTTCACATAAACAATTCTCGAAATTGTCGCGCAACTCCGTCAAAGTCTCCGTTTTCAATTCAATATTAAAACACCAACATTCGCCGAGATTCGCGCCGCAGGAAAACTCCTTGCCGCACGATTCGCAAATCATTTTTTTGGAAACAGCTTCTGCAATTTCTGTCTCAAGCAGCTTTTTTTTCATTACCATTTTTAACGGAAGACAGCGATTCTTGCGCGGAATTTGTAATTTTTATTTCGACATCTTCCAACCTGACGTTTGGATGACGCTCACGAAAACCGCCGCGCCGCGCCTTGTGAAAACCGACGGACAGCAATTCATCTTCGGGAACTCCCGCCGCAAGTTGTTGCCGATAATCTTCTGCGGCTATTTCAATCGTTACGTCTTTATCTTTTTCCTCGACAATGCGAAAACGAAAAGTCGTGTCTTTATTATTTTTCTTCATACTCTTTCTGCTTTTTTTCTTCCGCCTTGCGAGCGGAAATTATTCGGATTATATTGCCCGGCAATCTTTCGGCATAAACAACGTAAAGCAATCACCGACTTGAAAAACCGATGATATAAAAACGGTCTTCGTCGCCGGAATGTTCGGCATCGAAACCTTCAACGGCATTCGGGTCGAAAAACGCTTCGACGGCTTCGTCAAAAGAAACCGCGTGAATTTTCAAATTGACTGCGGCTTTTGCTTTATCCCACTCGAATCTCATAAATGATTATACAAATTTTAAACGAAAAAATAGCGCGGAATTTTATTTATTGATTTCCGCGCCGTCAAGAATTTTGTGCTTTATTTATTTATTCGGCTGCGGCGTAACGCGCAGATACGGCTTAACCGTGCGCCAGCCTTTCGGAAATTTCTCTTTCGCGTCTTCGTCCGAAATTGCCGGAACAATAATCACGTCGTCGCCGTCCTTCCAATTCACCGGAGTCGCTACGCTGTGTTTCGCGGTCAGTTGCAAAGAATCAATGACGCGCAAAATCTCTTCAAAATTTCTGCCGGTGCTTGCCGGATAAGTCAGAATCAATTTCACTTTTTTGTCCGCGCCGACGACATAAACCGAGCGGACGGTAAAAGTGTCGCTCGCGTTCGGGTGAATCATATCGTATAGATTCGCCACCGTTTTATCCGCGTCGGCAATCATCGGGAAATTCACTTTCGCGCCCTGCGTTTCTTCGATGTCTTTCGACCAGCCTTCGTGTGAATCTAAAGGGTCAACGCTCAAGGCGATAATTTTCACGCCGCGTTTGTCAAATTCCGATTTTAATTTCGCCGCCATTCCGAGTTCGGTCGTGCAAACCGGCGTGTAATCCTTCGGGTGCGAAAAAAGCACGCCCCAATCTTCGCCGAGCCATTCGTGAAAATTTATTTCGCCCATCGTCGTCTGCGCCGTAAAATCCGGCGCGTCGTCGCCAAGTCTGATCGTCATTAGACTTTCTCCTTTTTATTTTTAATTTAACGCAGAGGCGCAAAGAAAATTCAAAAAATTATTTAAAAACTTTGCGCCTCTGCGTCTTCGCGTCTCTGCGTTAAAATCTTCTCTTCTAATTTCCGTTCAACTCTGCCACGCGCTCGCGGAATTGATTGACGACTTCAATATCCGTGCGAACGGTGTCGCCTAAAATCACGACCAACTCGCCTTTGCCCGCGCTGTTCAAAGCGTAATTTATCGCTTCGGGTGTTTCGGCGATATATTCGGTCGGCACGTCTCTGCCGCTTTGCTTGATTCCTTCGAGCAGAAGCTCGCGCATATTGTCTTCGCTGCGCCCGCGCAGATGGTCGCCGCGCCGTAAGATAATTTTATCGAACGTCTCGCCGGAAATTTTGCCGACTTCAATCAAATCCTCATCGCGCCGGTCGCCCGTGCCGCACAAGACGGCGGTTTTCGATTCGTATGGCAGTTTTTCGATGAAATTTTTCAAACCGATGAGTCCCGCCGGATTGTGCGCGAAATCCATCAGCACGGTGAAATCTTTGACTTCCACAAAATTTATTCTGCCGGGCGTTTGCGCCGTCGAGGGCGTAAAGGTCGTCAAGCCGACGCGAATATCTTCCAGAGAAATGCCATGAACGAAACACGCCAAGGTTGCCGCCAGAACATTTTGAATCATAAACTCGGCGCGTCCGCCGTAAGTCAAAGGAATGTTGATCGCCTTTTCGACGCGCACTTTCCAGCGTCCTTTTAAAATCGTTATAAAACCGTTTTCATAAATGCAGGAAGTTCCGCCGCGTCGGGCGTGGCGGCGAATATTCGCGTTCGTTTCGTCCAGCGAAAATAAGACCACCGTGCCGTCAACCCGTTTTCGCATCGCGTAGACATTTTCGTCTTCGGCATTTAAAACCGCAAAACCTTTCGACGAAACCGAGCGCGGCACGACCGCTTTGACACGCGCCAAATCTTCGAGCGTGTTGACATCTTTTAATCCGAGATGGTCGGCGGCGATGTTCGTTACGACCGCGACATCGCAAAAATCGTAACCCAAACCCGAACGAATAATTCCGCCGCGTGCCGTCTCCAAAACCGCGACTTGCACCGAAGGGTCTTTTAAAACGAGCTGCGCTGAAACCGGACCCGTATTGTCGCCCGCCGTGATTTGATTATTCTGGATATAAGTTCCGTCGGTCGTCGTAAAACCGACGACGCAGCCGCTTCCGCGAATGATATGCGCGACGAGTCTGGTCGTCGTCGTTTTGCCGTTCGTTCCCGTAACGGCGAAAATCGGAATGCGCGAAGGTCTGCCGGGCGGAAACAACATATCAACGACATATTCGGCGACGTTGCGCCCGATGCCTTCGGACGGCGAAAGGTGCATACGGAAACCGGGCGCGGCGTTGACTTCGATAATTCCGCCGCCGTTTTCCCGCAAAGGCTCGGTGATATTCGGCGCGATAACGTCTATGCCGCAAATGTCCAAGCCGATGATTTTCCCGATGCGCTCGAACAGGAAAATGTTTTCCGGATGCGCTTCGTCCGTGCGGTCAACGGCAGTTCCGCCGGTCGAAAGATTCGCCGTCGTTTTCAAATGCAGAATTTCCTTCGCGGGCAAAACCGTGCGAAGCGTATAATTTTTCGCCGCTAAAAGCTGTTCGGTCGAAGCGTCAACGTCAATCTGCGTCAGCACGTTTTCGTGTCCGTAACCGCGGCGCGGGTCTTCATTGGTTTTATCAATCAATTCCTGAATCGTGCTTTCGCCGTCGCCGACCACGTGCGCGGGCGTTCGTTCGGCAATCGCAATCAGACGGTTATTGACGACGAGTGCGCGAAAATCATATCCGCCGAGCATCTTTTCGACAATCACATATTTCGAGCGCGATTCGGATTGCGCTTCGTGAAATGCGGCAATCGCGTCTTCGAGATTTTCGATGCCGATGGTCGCGCCTCTGCCGTGATTGCCGTCGAGCGGTTTGATGACGACCGGATAACCGACAGCTTCGACGGTTTCCTTTACTTCGTCTTCAAGGCGAATTCGATAGCCTTTCGGAACGGGAACGCCCATTTCGCCCAAAAGTTTTTTCGTCGCGGCTTTGTTGGCGGCAATGTCAACCGAAATCATATTCGTCTTGTTCGTCGTCGTCGCCTGAATACGCTGTTGATGAATGCCGTAACCGAGTTGGACGAGCGATTGGTCGTTCAGACGAATAAACGGAATGCCGCGCGTTTCACATTCCTCGACAATCGAGCCGGTCGAAGGACCGAAACGCACGCGCTCGCGGATTTCGCGCATTTCCTGAACTTCGCCGGCGAGCGTTTGTTTGATTTCTTCGATTGATTTTCCAGTCGCTAATTCCAAAAATAAACGAACCGCCGCACGCGCCGCGTAACGTCCGACTTCTTCCTCGAAATACGCAAAGACGATGTTGTAAATTCCGCGCTCGCCCGTCTCCCTTGTTCTGCCGTAACCGACATCCATTCCGGCGAGCGTCTGCAATTCGAGCGCGAAATGTTCGATAACATGCCCCGCCCAAGTTCCTTCTTCGACGCGCCGCAAAAATCCGCCTTCTTCCTGATAACTGCACCCGTGCGAGATGAGCGACGGCATCACTTCCTTCATCCGCTCGTAAAAGTTTTCGATTTTGTTCGTTGGCTGGTCTTCGTAATCTTCGATGTCGAGCCGCATAATAATCAGCCGCTTCCAATAACCACTCCAATAATTCGGTCCGCGTAATGTTCTGATTTCTAAAATTTTCATAAATTATTTTTCACAACAAAGACACAAAGGACACCAAAGAAGTAAGGAAAAATTCTAGTAATCTCGATTTAATCTTTTCACTTTAAATTCTTTGTGTCCTTTGTGTCTCTGTGCCTTTGTGATGAAACTTCCTTCTATTCAATATCGGGCAGCAAAAACTCATTCGGCGGCTGAAGCGGCGTGCGCCCGAAGTAATCGTAAATCAAACCGTTTCCCAAGATGTGAAGCTGTACGCCGCAAACGCTGAACGCATCGAAATCGTCAACTTCGGCAATCTCGTTATAGGTGATTTGCGAACCGTCAACAATCGTTACGCCGCCTTCGCCGAACACTTCCAGAACACCTTCGTTGTCAAGAATTATCGCCGTGTTTTCGTCAATCCCGATTCCCAGATTATACGGATTATACGCCACGGCGGTAATCAGACGGCTGATGCGCCCGCGCTCTGTGAAATGCTGGTCAATGATTATATTTTTCAAAAAGCCGAGACCGGGCGAAAGCCGCACGGAGTTTTTATGCGGGTGCGGAGTCGCGTCGCCGCGCACAATCATCGAAGTTGACATTCCGGCTGCGCCCGCGCTCGTTCCGGCTAAAACGATGTCGGTTTCGCTGACGACCTGCCGGAGTTTCTGCGAGAATTTCGTGCCGCCGAGAAGCGAGACGAGCCGCATCTGGTCGCCGCCCGTAATAAAAACGCCGCTTACGCCGTCGAGCAGTTCGTCCGCGTCCGCCGCAAAAACGTCTTGTCGGGAGGTCGCCCGCAAAACTCTCGGATTGGCGATGCCCAAACGTCGAAACGCCTGCACGTAAATATCCGCCGCAAACTCTGGAAAGTCCGAGGCGACCGGCACGATTAAAATTTGCGTCTCGCCGCCGTCCTTGCCCGTCAGTTCGAGAAACTTTCGCAAGATTCTCCGCTCGTTATATTTATCTTCCGCGCCGCCGATAACGAGAAGATGACCGCCGATAACTTCGCGGTGAATTCGTGTATCCATTCGTATATTTTCTAACTTCAAAAAAGATTTGTAAAAGACTTGAATGTAAGTTAGAGCAAACAGAGCAAAGCGTCAAGAATATGGACTATTAAAATACTAATTTGCTAATTCGCGCTAATTTATTATGCGGAATTGAATTTCGCCCAACGAAAGCAGACAAATGCCAGATTTTTATTGACTTTTACTATCGAGGAAGATATAAAGAATTCGGTATAACACGAATTTAGTTCAGTCTAAATCAAAGTTCGGTTTTTCGTGTTGGCAAAGATTGGCGCGAATGGTTATCGGTAGAATAATGCAGTTTGCTTGATTTTCTATTTATGAAATAAAACCCAATTAGTCTATGGAAAAGAAGTACAAAATTCTGACCATTATTTTCGCCGCTATCGCATTGGTCAGTATTGCAGGTTTTTACAAAACATATTTCGCGCTTTTTCCGACGTTTCGAGGCTTACATTCTTTCACTCACATTCATTTAGCAGTATTTTTATGCTGGTTTGTTTTGCTCATCTGGCAGCCGATTTTAATCAGGCAGAAAAAGTATGAACTGCACAGAAAAATCGGACAGCTTTCTTATGTTTTAGCCCCGTTAATGTTCATCACGATTCTTGGAATGGTCGCGGTGAATTTTCCGGGAAACTTTGCAAACAATCAGGAACAGGCTTATGCAGCGGCAACCGGAGCGATTTTGGGTGCCGTGTTTTTTATCACTTACTATCTGATTTCAATGTTCAATAAACGCAATATGCGATGGCACGTCGCGTTTATTTTGGCTGCGTCAGTGACAATTTTGGATGCGGGTTTGGGAAGATTGGCGAGCAATCTGACAAGTCAGGGAACGGGAATTTTGGTAGAGATATTCACGCCATATTTGATTGCGATTTCAATTCTGCTTTACGAAAAATTAAAACTTCAAAGAGCAATATTGAAAAGTCCTTATTTTTTGTTTTCGCTGTTGTGGACATTACACGTCGCATTGTTTGTTATCCTCTCGGCAAACGCATTCTGGCAAACTTTGCTTAATAAAGTGCTGATTGGTTAGAAGACTGTGTATAAATTAAAGTTTTGTGGAAGCCAATAGCGCGAAACCAACGGCGCAAACCCGTGTGTTTAACTCGAAAGTTGCGCGAAAACAAACGGCTTGTTGAAATCAAAGACAAACCGAACAAATCATTGGATGAGAGGGCGAAACAGCTTCTCTTTAAAAACTTGTTTTGTTAAACTTTGAGTTGCGTGAATTCGGTTTCGCCCCACGTCAATTCCAGCGTTAGATGCTTCGTGGCGCAATCACGACGAATGAACAAAAATTTTATAGCTAAACTGCCTGAAAAGTTCAGACGAAATACTTTGGATTTATGCGGTAAATTGGGCGAACAATGGTTGAATGATTTACCGCGCATAATAGAAGAAATCGAAAGTCGTTGGCGGCTCAATGCAGAAAAGCCTTTTCAGAATTTATCGTATAATTACGTTGCGCCGTGTGTTTGCGCGGACTGCGGCGAAGCGGTTTTGAAGATTGCGCCGCCGTTAAATAATCCTGAAATTTTCAATGAGGAAAGATTTTTACAAATGGCGAACGGCAACGGCGCAGTCAAACTTTTGAAGTCAGACAAAAGCCTTCGCGCCATACTTTTAGAAAAACTAACGCCGGGTGAAAATTTAAAAGAGGTGTGCCGCCGCGACGATGCAAAGGCAGTTGAGGTTTTCATTACAATTATGGATAAACTTCTGAAAGACTCGCCGCCAAATCTCGCTTTCCGAAGTTTGGATGAATGGTTCAACAATTTTTTTGAAGAAGCCGCCAACACAAAGTTTCCGTTTGAGTTCCAAAACAAAACGCGCAAATTTTACGAACAGTTAAGTAATGTTTCAAAGCAAAAATTTCTCCTTCACGGTGATTTACATCACGAAAACATTTTATCTGCCGGACGCGAGGCGTTTTTGGCGATTGACCCGAAAGGCATCATCGGCGAAGTCGGTTATGAAACGGCTGTTTTTTTGAATAATCATCATTGGTGGCTGGCATCTGAACCGAATCTGGAAGAGAAATTAAACGATGCAGTCAGGCGATTTTCCGAAGCCTTTGCAATCAAGCCTTTGGATTTGCGGAAATGGGCTTACTCACAAATGGTTTTATCAGCGTGGTGGACGTTCGATGAAAACGGCAAAAATTGGGAAAAAGATTTAGCCTTTGCGGAATTTTGGGAAGTATAGTCAATCTTAAAATAAGAAAGGTCGTTCGTGAAAACAAACACGCATCTAACAAATCATTGGACGTGAGGGCGCGGACAACTTCTCTTTACAATCTTGCGTGGTAAGCTGAAATTTGCGTGGATTCGGTTTCGTCTCACAGATTGCAGTCATTATGAACTTATCCAATGAATTAAATAATAAATTCCAACTCCCGCTCCGACTAAAATCAAAACTAATCCGGCAATCGCTAAGGCAGCTATCAATTTGAATTTCTTGTAACGGTTTTCGTCCGACGGCGAAAGTTGATTTTGCGGAAAATATGGCGGTGGTCTGTTCATAAATAGGTTTCGGGTTTCTGGTTTTCAAGTTTCAAATTAACATTTGACATTATTTATAACAACACCTGAAACCCGAAACTTGAAACTCATCTCGGTATCGGCTGTTCGAGATTTGCAAGTCCGTAAGCCAAAACCGCCATCACCGAACCGACTTCCTGCATTTCCATTAAATTGATTTTGTCGAAAGTGTCGGCGGCGGTGTGATGATATTTGAAGTAAGTTCGCTGGTCGAACCAGGGCGAAAACGACGGCACGCCTTTTTCGGTCAAAGGATCAACGTCCGTTCCGACTTCTTGCTGCATCTGCGTTAGCGACGCGCCTTGCCCGCTTAAAATTTTGGAAATCGGCGCGAACATATTTAACGCTTCCGTCTTTCCCACAAACTCGAACCCGACCGGATGCGACGCGCCCAAATCCGATTCGATGACGGCAAAATGTTTCGCCGCGTTTTCTTCCAGCGCGTAAGTTTTGCCGCCCGCCGTGCCGTTTTCCTCGTTCATCCACGCGACGAAACGAATCGTGCGTTTCGGCTTTAATTTTAAGGGTCAAGACTAGATAAGACCATTATCTTTTGTAATTTTCAAAAGTAAAGAGTAGAGATTTTCATTTCTGTAATTGAAGCGAAACTCGCATTCTTTCAAGTGAAAATAAAAACTGTTTTTTGACA
>JBPCMK010000032.1:0-47724 GCA_051002375.1 Pyrinomonadaceae bacterium
GTGGGTTGCGTTTTTGTTGGGGGGGGTGTGGGGGGTGGGGTGGAAGGCGGGGGTTTCTTTTCCTTCCCCCCCCCCCCCCCCCCCCCCCCCACTCCGCACTCGATTAATCTGCTCCAACCAATTCGAGAACGCCCGCCGTCGCTTCTTCGATGTTGATTTCATCTTCGGTGATGAGTTCGACATCCAAGCAGAGCGATTGCAGTTCGCGCACTAAAACATTGAACGATTCGGGAATTCCCGCCTCGAAATTCTGCTCGCCTTTGACGATTGTTTCGTAAATTTTCGAGCGTCCGGCAACGTCGTCGGATTTACAAGTTAAAAGCTCTTGCAGAATATGCGCCGCGCCGTAAGCCTCCAACGCCCAAACTTCCATCTCGCCAAAACGCTGTCCGCCGAATTGCGCTTTACCGCCTAAAGGCTGCTGCGTAATTAACGAATAGGGTCCGATTGAGCGGGCGTGAATTTTATCGTCAACAAGATGCGAAAGCTTGAGCATATAAATGTAACCGACGGTTACTTTCTGCTCGAACTGATCGCCCGTCATTCCGTCATAAAGTCTGGTTTTGCCCGACGGTCCGACCGATGGCGGAATGCCTAGCTCGTCATATTTTTCATTGGCTTTGACGATATATTCCTTGATTTCCTTTTCGCTCGCGCCGTCGAAAACCGGCGTTGCAAAATGAAGTCCGAGAACACGCGCCGCCCAGCCGAGATGCGTTTCGAGAATCTGACCGACGTTCATACGCGACGGCACACCGAGCGGATTAAGCACGATTTCAACCGGCGTTCCGTCCGGCAAATACGGCATATCTTCTTCGGGCAAAATGCGTGCGATCACCCCTTTGTTGCCGTGCCGTCCAGCCATTTTGTCGCCGACGCTCAATTTGCGCTTCATCGCCACGAAGACTTTCACCATTTTTATAACGCCCGGCGGCAGTTCGTCGCCTTGCTTCAGCTTGGTGATTTTTTCCTCGTAGATGTCGCTCAAGATATTTATCTGGCGCGTCGTGCGCTGTTCGTATTCCTTGATTTCTCCGGCGATGTCAATGTTGCCAGAGGCGACATCAGCCTTTCGCAAATTTTTTGTTTCGATGCCCTTCAGATTTTCGCGCATCAGGGTCGTGCCTTTTTTGATGATGACATCTTTGCCGTCGGTCAAATCGGATTTCAATTTGCGACCTTCAAAAAGCTCGTAAATTCGCTCGTCGCGCTGCTCGCTCAAGATACGAATTTCGTCTTCCAGATCGCGGCGCAAATCGTCTTCTTCAAGTGCTTCGATGTCCAAACTGCGCTCGTCCTTCTCCTGACCTTTGCGCGTGAAAACCTGCACGTCAACGACCGTGCCGTCAATTCCCGGCGGGCAAGTCAACGAAGCGTCTTTTACGTCTCCGGCTTTTTCGCCGAAGATTGCGCGAAGTAATTTTTCTTCTGCGGTAAGTTGCGTTTCGCCTTTCGGCGTAACTTTTCCGACGAGAATCGAGCCGGGTTTAACCTGCGCCCCGATGCGGATAATTCCCGATTCGTCTAAATCGCGCAGCATATTTTCGCCGATATTCGGAATATCGCGTGTAATTTCTTCGGGTCCGAGTTTCGTATCGCGGGCTTCGATTTCGAGTTCCTCGATGTGAATCGAAGTGTAATAATCTTCTTTCACCAATTTTTCCGAAACCAAAATCGCGTCCTCGAAGTTGTAACCGCGCCACGACATAAATGCGACCAAAACATTGCGTCCGAGTGCGAGTTCGCCTCTGTCGGTGCAAGGTCCGTCAGCAATAACTTGTCCTTTCTTGACGCTTTCGCCGACTTGCACGATGGCGCGTTGGTTGATACAAGTATTTTGATTCGAGCGCGTAAATTTAACGAGCGAATAAATGTCCGCCGTAACCTCGCGCGAAATCGTGCCGTCAACTTGATGATCGGCTTTGACGATAATGCGTTCCGAGTCAACGTAATCAACCACGCCGTCGCGTTTGGCGATAACGACCGCGCCGGAATCCCGCGCCGCGACCGCTTCCATTCCCGTGCCGACATACGGCGATTCGGCGCGAAGCAGAGGAACTGATTGACGCTGCATATTCGAACCCATCAAAGCGCGGTTCGCGTCGTCGTTTTCCAAAAAGGGAACTAAGGAAGCCGCGACTGAAACAAGCTGTTTCGGCGAAACATCCATATACTCGATTTCTTCGCGGTCGGCGGTGATAAACTCGCCTTTCTTTCTGGCTGCGTTGCGCTCATTGACGATACTGCCCTTTTCGCCAAGTTCGATATTGGCTTGTCCGATGACATATTTGTCTTCTTCCCAAGCCGTCAAATAAAACGGAAACGGCTCAAACTCGGCTTCGCGCCCGTCGGTTTTTCTAACCTTCTTATTTGCTGATTCGATTTGCTCAATCGGAATGTGCGCGTGCGGTTTCAAGTTTGTGTCGCCGCCGTTGATGATTTTAGCGTATTCGACGACGCGCCCGTCTTCGACTTTGCGATACGGCGATTCTATAAAACCGAATTCGTTGATTCTGGCAAAGCAAGAGAGCGAAGAAATCAAACCGATGTTCGGACCTTCCGGCGTTTCAATCGGACAAATTCGACCGTAATGCGTCGGGTGAACGTCGCGGACTTCAAATCCGGCGCGTTCACGCGAAAGTCCGCCCGGTCCGAGCGCAGACAGACGACGTTTGTGCGTAATTTCCGAAAGCGGATTCGTTTGATCCATAAACTGCGACAACTGCGACGAGCCGAAAAATTCTCTGACGGCGGCAGTTACAGGTTTCGCGTTCACCAAATCGCGCGGCATCGTCGTGAACATATCTTGCTGAATGGACATTTTTTCCTTGATGGCGCGTTCCATTCGCTCAAGTCCGATGCGGAATTGATTTTCCAGAAGCTCGCCGACGGCGCGAACTCTTCGATTGCCTAAATGGTCAATGTCATCCTGCGAATAATTTTCAGGGTCTCTCTTCATCCGCAGAAGATAATTGACGACTTCGTAAAAGTCCGCCGGTTTTAGAAGCGAATTGTTGATGTCTTCGCGTTCGGGTCTGCCCATTTTGATATTGAATTTGAGTCGTCCGACGCGCGATAAATCGAAACGACGCGAATCGAAAAACATTCCTTCCAAAAGGCGATAAGCGGTCGGCACGGTCGGCGGATCGCCGGGTCGCATTTTGCGATAAATCTCAAGCAGCGCGTCAACCGGTTTCGTAATCACGTCCTTTTTCAAAGTCTGAAGAATGATGCTGCCTACAACATCGTTTTCGGGAAAGAAAACCGAAAATGTTTCCACGCCTTCTTCGATAGTTTGCTGTAATTTGTCGGCGGTCAATTCGGTATTGGCTTCGAGAATGACTTCGCCGGTTTCGACGTTCACGACATCATCTAAGGCAACCGCGCCTTCAAAGTCGGCGGGCGAAACTTCGACCCGTTCAACGCCGAGTTTTCTGAGTTCCTTTATCGCGGAAGCCGTAATTTTTTTGCCGTGTCCGACAACGATTTCCTTTTTATCCTTGATGTCTTCTTCCGCCTTCATTCCCTTCAAGTTGGTTTCGCCGTCTTCTTTAATTTTGACGAACAGCTTGCCCTTCTCGACGACAACTTCATCGGTCGTATAGAAGCGTTTCAAAATATCGGCGTTCGTAAATTCGGCGTTTTTGACCACTTCTTCCAAAATATTGTCGGAGACGGTTTTCATATCAATCTGCGGATTGAGCCACAAACCCAAAGCCCGCAAAAAGATCGTCGCCAGAATTTTTCGCTTGCCGAGACGCGCGTGCAGAATTCCTTTCTGGTCGAATTCAAACTCGACCCACGAACCGCGATACGGAATGATTTTCGCCAAAAATGAATCGCGGTCGCCTTTGTAAAATACGCCCGGCGAGCGATGCAGCTGCGAAACGATAACGCGCTCCGTGCCGTTGATGATAAAAGTTCCGTTGTCGGTCATCAATGGAATTTCGCCGAAGAAAACGTCTTCTTCCTTGATGTCGCGGATCGTCGAAACATTCGTTTCCGGGTCTTTATCATAAACCGTTAAACGAATGCGAACTTTGAGCGGAACGCTGTAAGACGTGCCGCGTTCTTGACATTCCTGCTGGTCGTGTTTGTGTTTCAAACCGACGGGTTCGCCGCAGTTGTTGCAGAGCGTCGGACGCACGGCGTTGAAAGTTCCGCAGTTGTTGCAGAGAACTTCCGCCGGATTAAACGGATCAACTTTTATTTTCGCGCCGCATTCTTTACAGTTCGCGCGAAGATGTTCCAAGCCTTCCAAATTTCCGCATTTGCACTGCCAGTTGCCGATCTGATATTCGACGAATTCGAGCGTCGCCGTTTCGCGGAAATCCGAAACGGGAAAAATTGATTGAAAAACGGTTTGCAGTCCGACCATATCGCGTTCTTCGGGAATCAAATCCATTTGCAGAAAACGGCTGTATGATTCGCGCTGAACTTCAATCAGATTGGGAATGCGGGCGGACGTATAAATTTTAGAAAAATCAACGCGCGTCGGTGCTTTGCTGGTTCGGCGACCAAGCCCGTTGGTATTTATTTGTAGCGGATTGGCAATCATAATTTTTAGAAAAATCAGGTTTTGAAGAAAAATTTTGTTGATTTAAATTTTACATCTTGCTAAGATGCCTTAGCTCGAAAATTATAAAATCAACTTTTCAATAAAGACGGCAAATGCGGTCGAGGGTAAAGTATGCCCTGACCGCTTTTTGTCAGCAGTTATGCTTTTAATATAAATTTTTCGAGAGTGCCGAAAATGGACACTAACGCTCCCAAGCTAGACGCGAGAATAATTTTCTCGTTTATTTCTAAGAAACTTCAACGAATCGAAATTTCAACTTGATAAAACCGGGCAAGCGTTAAAAATTTTTAACGCTTGCCTTTTATCTTAACAACTATCTGACTGAACTTCAATTCAGAGTATAGATGTGATAAATCCGTTTCGGGTTGTCAATCATTATTTGATTTCAACGGTCGCTCCGGCATCGGTCAATTTGGTTTTGATTTCTTCGGCTTCAGCGGCGGAAACGCCTTCTTTGACGGCTTTCGGCGCACTGTCAACCAATTCTTTGGCTTCTTTCAAACCAAGTCCGGCGACGACTTCGCGGACGACTTTGATGACGTTGATTTTGCCTTGTCCGGCTGCTGTGATGATAACATCGAACGTATCCTTTTCAGCTTCGGCAGGAGCGGCATCACCGCCGCCTGCGCCCGCCGCCATCGCCATCGGCGCGGCAGCCGCAGCCGCCGAAACTCCGAAAATTTCTTCCAATTCCTTGACTAATTCAGACGCTTCCAACAACGTCATACCTTTTAAATACTCGATTACTTCTTCTTTTGAAACTGCCATAATAATTTATTTTCCTCCAAATAGGGTTCTGTGTTTTGTAAATTGTGAATCGCTGTAATCACAACGATTCGTCTTGTGTCAGCCGCGAGAACCCAATGAAACGCGCCTTTTGTTTGGTTGCACCACAAACTAATAATCGCGTCCGAGCCATAAAAGCGACCTGACATATCGCGTCGCTCGTTTTACCTTGAGTACGGCTAGAAAACTTTTCTATTCTGATTTTTCCGCTTCCGGTGTCGCTTCTTGTCCGGCACTTTGTTCGGTTTCCGGTGCTGCCGCGTTTTCCGTTTCAGCTTTTGCTTCAGAATTCGGCGCGGCTTCTTCCGGTTTGGTTTCTTCCGCTTTTATCTCTTCTTTCGGTTCGGCTTTTTGCTCTGTCGGAGCATCGGTTTTTCCTTCGCCGATTAGTTTAACGACCACCGCCAAATTGCGTGGCACGGCGTTGATAACCGTTACGATGCGTTGCGCTTGAGCATTCAAGACAAACATCAGCTTGGAAATCAATTCTTCTTTTGACGGCAAACTCGCAATCTCTGTTACCTGTTTCAAATCAACGACTCTGCCTTCGACGATGCCCGCTTTGAACGTATAAATATCGGCGTTGTCTTTGACGAATTTGGAAACCGCTTTCGACAAAACAACCGCATCGTTTTCCGTCCAAGCGATTCCGGTTACGCCTTTCAAATATTCGCTCGCGCCTTCATACGGCGTTCCTTTGACCGCGATTCGCGCCAGAGTATTTTTCACTACTTGATAATTTGCTCCGGCATCGCGCAGTTGGTTGCGAAACTCTTGGTCTTTGTTGACGGTCAATTTTGTAAAACTGACAATCATCGCCGATTTTGAATTATTCAGATGCTCTGTGAGAGCGTTCAAATCCGTTTGTTTTCTTGCTTTTGTTTTCATTTCTCTATTCGCTCCCCACTCTTTAGACGTAAGCTAATTCATCGAGCAAAACGCCCGGACTCATTGTTGCCGCGAGATTGATTTTTCTCAAATAACGACCTTTCGCCGTCGTCGGTTTCGCCTTTATCACGGCACTGATTAACGCTCTGGCGTTCTCTGTAAGATTCTTTTCGTTAAACGAAACTTTTCCGACGGGCGAATGAATAACGCCCGTTTTATCAACGCGATATTCGACTTTGCCGGCTTTGGTTTCTTGAATCGCGGTTTTTACGTCGGACGTAACCGTTCCGGTTTTCGGATTCGGCATAAGCCCGCGCGGACCTAAGATTTTTCCGAGCGGACCGACCTTGCCCATCATATCCGGCGTGGCAATCAGCGCGTCGAAATCTATCCAACCGCCTTTTATTTTTTCTACCAATTCGTCGCCGCCCGCAAAATCCGCTCCGGCTTCTTCGGCTTCTTTAATTTTTTCGCCCTGCGTGATAACCACGACGACTTTCGCTTTGCCGCCCAAACCGTGCGGCAATACAATCGTTCCGCGCACGAGTTGGTCGGCTTTGCGTGGGTCAACGCCGAGCCACATTGTCAGTTCAACCGTTTCATCAAACTTGGCGAACGCGATTTCTTTTACTTTGGAAATCGCTTCTTCCAAATTATATTTTTTACTCGGCTCGACTTTTTCCAAAGCCGCTTTGTATTTTTTTCCTCTTTTCATTTTTATTTATAAGGTTCAAACGAAATGCTTTTAAATTTGCGAAATTTTTATTCGCAAACATTTCTCCCTTTGTTTTGAGTTCAAACTTTAGTTTGCCGTTTTTAAAGACGGCACGCTGAAGCGTGGACTCTGAACTTATCCTTCGATAGTCAAACCCATACTTTTCGCCGTGCCTTCGATGGTTTTCATCGCTGCTTCGACGTTTGTCGTGTTCAAATCAGGCATTTTTTTCTTGGCGATTTCTTCGATTTGCGAGCGCGAGATTGTCCCGACTTTCGCTTTGTTCGCCGTTCCCGAACCTTTCGCAATGCCCGACGCTTTTCTCAGAAGGTCAGCCGCAGGCGGCGTTTTAGTTTCAAACGTAAATGAGCGGTCGGCGTAGACCGTAATCACGACCGGCACTTTCATATCCGGGTCGTCGTTTTGCGTTTTGGCGTTGAACGCCTTGCAAAACTCCATAATATTCACGCCGTGTTGTCCGAGTGCCGGACCAATCGGCGGCGCGGGATTAGCCTTGCCTGCCGGAATTTGTAATTTGATGTATCCTGAAATTTTCTTAGCCATAATTTTGATTTACGATTTTGAATTTTACTGCAAACTCAAAAATGTCCTCTTTATTCTTCCTCTGCAAACGTAACTTTCTCCACGTCCAAAAAATTGAGTTCAACCGGCGTGGCGCGTCCGAAAATCGTTACCGTAACTTTCAAAGTCGTTTTTTCTTCGTTCACTTCTTCGACCTTGCCCGTAAAACTCGCAAACGGACCCGATTTGATTCTGACAACTTCATCAATTGCATACGAGAATTTCGGTTTCGGTTTCTCGGTCGCTACTTCGATATTGTGAACAATCTGATCAACTTCCAACTGCGTCAGCGGCGTTGGATTTTTCCCGCCGAGAAAACCCGTAACTTTTGGCGTGGATTTTATCGCGTGAAAAACATTATCGGGAATGCGTCCTTGCTCGTTACATTCGATTTCGACCAGAACGTAGCCCGGATAAAACATTCGCTGCGTTTCAATCCGCTTGTTGCCGCGCATCTCGACGACGGTTTCCTTCGGCAGTAAAACTTCCGTGATTTGCTCGCCCAACTCCATATCCCGGATACGCGCGTTGAGGCTCTCAAGCACTTTGTTTTCATGCCCTGAATATGTGTGGATAAAATACCACTGTCTCATTTTTTACAATCCTTATAGACCGATAATTTTGTTAATCAACCAAGTCAAGCCTTCTAAAATATAAACCCATGCCCGGTCAACTAAAAAAAGATAAATGGCAAAAAAGATGACGACGGCAATCGTAATCAGCGTCGTATTTTTAACATCATCAGACGAAGGAAAAGTAGTTTTATCCAACTCTTCGCGCGTATGACGAATAAATTCGCCAACGCTTTCCTTTCCGTCTTTACCCTTATTGTCTAAGGTGTCAATCGCTTCTGACACTGTTTTTTCTCCTTAAATTTTTGTGGCAGGGGTACCAGGACTCGAACCCGGACCTGCGGTTTTGGAGACCGTAATGCTAACCATTGACACCATACCCCTTCGATTAGTAGAGAGGGAAGAGTGGAGAGTAGCGAAATGATAAAACTTTTATTCGCCGCTCTCCACTCTCAAATCTCGACTCGAAACTATTTATTTTCCTTGTGCAATCGGTGGCAACGGCAACGACGGCAAAACTTTTTCAACTCCAGCCTTCCGGGCGTGTTCTTTTTGTTTTTCGTCGTTACGTAATTGCGCTCCTTACACTCGGTGCATTGCAAAATTATATTATCTCTCGGCATTACTTCTTACCTCTTAATTTACTATTCAACAATATCACTAACGGTGCCTGCGCCGACCGTTCGACCGCCTTCACGAATGGCAAAGCGCAAGCCTTTCTCCATCGCAATCGGTGCAATCAAAGTGATTTCCGTCTGGATGTTATCTCCGGGCATCACCATCTCGACTCCTTCCGGCAGATTCGCCACACCCGTTACGTCCGTTGTTCTAAAGTAGAACTGCGGACGATAGCCGGTAAAGAACGGCGTGTGTCGTCCGCCTTCTTCTTTGGTTAAGACATACGCTTCGGCTTTGAACTTCGTGTGCGGTGTAATCGAACCAGGTTTAGCGATGACTTGTCCGCGTTCAATTTCCTTTCGTTCCACGCCTCTCAAGAGCAGTCCGACGTTATCGCCTGCCATTCCCTTATCCAGAAGTTTTTTGAACATCTCGACTCCGGTAACGACCGTGTTGCGCGTGTCTTTGATGCCGATGATTTCCACCGTTTCATTGACATTGACAATTCCGCGCTCGATTCTGCCGGTGGCGACTGTGCCTCGACCCTGAATGGTGAAGATGTCTTCGACCGGCATCAAAAACGGTTTCTCGACATCGCGTGCAGGTGTCGGAATGTAATCGTCAACCGCCTGCATCAACTCATCAACTTTCGCTTCCCATTTCTCTTCACCGTTGAGCGCGCCAAGTGCTGAACCTTGAATGACGGGAATATCGTCGCCGGGGAATTCATAAGATGAGAGCAGCTCGCGGATTTCCAGTTCAACTAACTCTAACAGCTCTTCGTCGTCAACCGCGTCCACTTTGTTCATAAACACGACCATCGAAGGCACTCCAACCTGACGAGCCAGAAGAATGTGTTCTCTGGTTTGCGGCATCGGTCCGTCGGTGGCGGCAACCACTAAGATTGCTCCGTCCATTTGCGCCGCGCCCGTGATCATATTCTTCACATAATCGGCGTGTCCCGGACAGTCAACGTGCGCGTAATGACGATTCTGCGTTTCATATTCGACGTGCGCCGTGGCAATCGTAATGCCGCGCGCCTTCTCTTCCGGCGCGTTATCAATCGAATCGAATGCCCGAACCACAATCTTCGGATTATGCTTTGACAACACTTTCGTAATAGCCGCTGTCAACGTCGTCTTCCCATGATCAACGTGTCCGATTGTCCCTATATTTACGTGCGGTTTACTGCGATCAAACTTCTCTTTCGACATTTTTATTTATCCTCTTCAAATAATTTCGTAAAAAATAAACTGGAGCCCAAGTCGGGATTTGAACCCGAGACCTCATCCTTACCAAGGATGCGCTCTACCCCTGAGCTACTCGGGCTTGAACTCGCGTAAAATCAAAAAACGCTTCTTCTAAAACTCGTGGAGCGGGAGACGAGACTCGAACTCGCAACATTCAGCTTGGAAGGCTGACGCTCTACCATTGAGCTACTCCCGCCGACGGACGTGGGATTTAATAAAATCCGAAATCCAAAATCCCCAATCCAAAATCAAATTATGGTGCATGGGGTAGGATTTGAACCTACGTAGGAAATTAATCCGACGGGTTTACAGCCCGTTGCCTTTGACCGCTCGACCACCCATGCAATCAATTCTTTATTGCCACACCCGACTTTTCGAGACGATTAGCAAAATAGCAATGATAGCCAAGATTTCCACAACTTGCAAGTTGAAGCAAAAAGATTTCTAGTCCGCCCTTTGATTTTCGGTTTGGTCGTGATTTTGATGAGCGCGCGGGTGAAATTTCTCATAAGTCGCCCGCAGATGTGTATCGGTAATGTGCGTGTAAATCTGCGTGGTCGAAATATCGGCGTGTCCAAGCATTTGTTGAACCGAGCGAATGTCGGCGCGATTTTGAATCAGATGCGTTGCAAACGAATGACGAAGCGTGTGCGGCGAAACGTCCTGCAAACCGATTTTTTCGGCGTATTCTTTGATGAATAGAAAAATCGTCTGACGGTTTATCGCCTTTCCCAAACTGCTCACAAAGATATTGCTTATCTCGACGCTTTCTTTTTCGCGCCTGATCGCCAGATAATTTACAAGCCATTCGATTGCGCTTTTCCCGACCGGAACGCGGCGCGTTTTGCTTCCCTTCCCTTTGCACGTCAAAATTCCTGTATCAACATCTATATCGCTCATCTTTAAATCAACCGCTTCGGAAACGCGCAAGCCGCACGCATACATTAATTCCAAAATCGCTTTGTCGCGCAAACCGATTTCCGTCGAAACGTCCGGCACGGCGAGCAGACTTTCGACATCAGTTTGATTCAAAAAATTCGGCAGATAAAAACCTTTTTGCGGGGCGACTAAATCTTCCGCCGGATTTTTCGTAATGTGTCCGTCAAACTGCAAAAATTTATAAAATCCACGCAGTGCGCTGATCAATCTGCGCTTGGAATTTTCCGATAGATTTTCGCCCGCAAGGTCAATCAGCCACTCGCGCAAATCCTGTCGCGTGAGTGCGAGCAAATCAAAATCATTTTTCGCCGCCCAATTTTTTAATTTCGTCAAATCTCTCTCATAACTTTCGACGGAATTTTTCGCCAAGCCTTTTTCAACTTGTAAATATGAAAGATATTCGCGTACGTAATCGCGTTTTTTCGGAAAATCGTTTGGCATTGCTTTGTCAGAACCGCCTGCGTTAGCGGGCGAGTTTTCTAATCAATGAAATTTTTTGATTGATTGAAATTTCAGAATTTAAAGAAGAAAAAGATTAGGCGCAAGTTTTTATTAGCTTGCGCCTCAATCTTAAAAGAAACTAAATCTGAAAAGCAAGAAAAATCTGCGTCGCTCTAAAAATTGTCGTCAAATCTCTGCGTATTCGGCGGACAATTTGCCGTGTTCAAGCTCTCCGCATAATTGTTCATCGCGTTTCGCGCGGTGTAACGTGAATAATTCCAACTGCGAAAATCGTTTTCCGTCTGCGCCTGTTCAAAACGACGCGCGATTTTATTTTTGACGACGCACTGCTGTTCAAAACTCATCCAGTTCATTGATTCGAGCAGCGCGGGAACAGCATCGTCGCTCAAGTTCACAGCGTAATACGAATCGAACGCGCGACCTTCTTTCATTAACCGAACATTCGTGCGAACGATAAAATCGTCTGGATTCAAAACGTGCAAAGTGCCAAGAATAAACAATGCCGACCACAACGCGCCCCACGCAAATTGCTGACGTGCGCCGCGCAAAACCGTCAGCGCGAACCAGACAAAAACGAGCGCGAGCCAACACATAAAAACCATCGGATAAAGCCGAATCGTCGTCAAACCGTAACCGAGATTTCCCGTCAAAAGAATCAATCTCTGCGTCGCGGAAATCATAATCACGAACAGCAGTGCGATTTGAACGCCCGCGAGAACGCGATAAATTTTTTCGTTCATCGGCGAATCTTTTCGCAAAAGCCAATGCGACACGAGCAGAATCGGCAGCACGAGCGCGGCGACGCAGACGAGTTCGCCGAAACCGCGTCTGGCGTATTCGGCTAATTTAAAATCGGGCGTTGACTGCACCAAATCCATTCCGCCGAAAAGATACGGAATCTGGATGATGACAAAACCGAGAAACAGCAGATTTATCAAACCCAAAACGACGCTCGTTTCAATCGCGCCGAGCGTCAGAGATTTCGGCAAAATCGAATTATCGAAGTTTCGCCAATTCCAAGTTTTCTTCTCTTCTTTCGATTTGGTTTCGTCCGCTTCTTTTTCTTCTTTCAAATCGGTTACGCTCAAGGTTTGCGCTTTTATTTCCGGCTTCGTTTCGACTTTTTTCTCCGCCGCAAAAGTTCCGACGAGCGAGCCGCGCAGATAACCGGCGACCAGCCACGCGAATATTCCGGTCAGCAAAATATGCGTGAATAAAATCGCCGGATCAATGCGAAAAGTCTGCTCGATAATTCCCTGAAAAACCGCGTCCGCCGCCATAAACAACGCGCCGAAAACGAGCAGAATCGGTGCGGCAATCGCCAATCCACGCAAAACGGAAATCAGATGTTTCGTCCAGCCTTTCTGCGGAATCGTTTTCCATTTTATATCTCCGAACACCAAATAAAACGGCGCGAACGCTGCATTGATACTTGACCAAAATGTGGCGAAAGCATAATGAATAATTCCGGCAATTTGCGTTTTAATTTTCAGCGCAGGAAAAGCGAGCAACGACAAAATCGTAAAAATCGCCAGCGAATTCAAAAGTTTCAATTCCATCGAATCGCGCCAGACAAACATCGCCGCAAAGAAAACGAGCGCGACGTGCAGAGCGACGGTTTGCTTATTTAAAAATTCGCTCCGGCGGCGAATCGTCAGCATCAGCATCGCCGCGACGAGTGCGCCGATCCACAAAAAAACATTCAAACCCCAGGGCGTTTCGCGCAGCAAAACATCGCCCAAAACACCGAGCAAAACGGCGGCTTCTAAAATTTCCAATCCTGTTTTTGTTCTTTCGTTCATAGTATAAAAATCTGAATTTTAATCTTAATCAGTTAAACCTCGCGTTAGTCTCAATTATTTACTTCACGCTCGATGTTTGTGTTTGTTGCTCCAAATTAAAATAATTTCGCCGGTGTCCGATGCTGTCTTCGTCGCCGATTAAAATCGCTTCAATCGCGTGGTCAATGCCGTAGCCTTCGGTTACTAAAAGCCTGACGCTTTTCGCCGGTTCGCTGATGTCGAAAACGATTTCCTTTTCAAAACTCGCGTTTGCCGCGACATCTCGATTGAGCGAAACGTCCGCCGTCGGTAAAAATTTTTCCGCTTCCAAATCGCGCGAATAAATTCGTCCGCCTTCGTCGAAGGCTTCGGCGTTGGTTTCGATTAAATGCAAAGTCGCCTGTTTCGCGTCGCTCGAAACTTTGACTTTCACGATGTAAAATTCGCCGCTCGCCGTTTTGTCGCCAATGGTTTTCGTTTTTCTGACATCGCTGACCGCCGCGTGCAAATGACAGTCGAGATAGAATCCGCAAAATTCCTTCGGCTCGTTCAGCGCGAGCGTTTTTTCTTCGCTGAAAAACGAACCGACAAAAAGCAAAATCGCGTATGAAGCGAACCAGACAAAAACGCCGCCGAGAACAAATGTTCGCAGCCAAATTTTCTTCGTAAAATAAGAAAATGTCAGCAAAATCGCGGCAATTATTAAACCGCCGATTGTCATCGCTAATAAAACTACGCCCATAATTTTCCTCCTGATGTCGGTAGACTCATTTCGCCTTCATCGCGTTTATCAACGCTTCCATATGATTTAAATAACGATTTAACGCTTCTCGTCCGTCGCTCGTGATTTTGTATTCGGTCAAAGGAACGCGCCCGTTGAATGATTTTTCGCACGTCAAATATCCGGCATCTTCGAGTTTGCGGGCGTGAACGCTGATGTTGCCGTCGGTCGTCTGCAAAAGATTTTTCAAATCGCCGAAAGACATTTTTTCGTTCGCCGCGAGCGCACTGATAATGCCGAGCCGCAGACGCTCGTGAATAACTTTTTCGAGTTCGGTCGAAACCGTTTCCGCCGCTCGCTCGATTCGCAGATTCGCCTTTTTATTCGCCGCCAAATCTTTTTTTACTGCCGCATTTTTCCCAGCCATAATTTCACAATCAGATAATTTATTCTTTCACTTTTGCCTTTTTACTTTTTACTTTTCACCCGCCATATCTTCTTGCCACAATCAAACCGAAAACGATTTGCAGAACGCCGAAGCCGAGAGCCATCAATAAATTTCCCGCGCTTGCCGGAGCAAACGCGGCAACCGCGCCGAGAGCGATGAAAATCCAGCCAACGCGCGAGATAATTTTGACCGAATACGCGCCGCCGGTTACGACCGCCGTGCCGTAAAGCGTCAGCCAAACGCACGGCAGAAACGGGTAAAAACCGCGATAATAAAAAAGCGCGGTCAAAACGATTCCCGCGACAATCGGCGGCGCGAAAGCCGACGCAAATTTTTTTGCCGGAACAGACGCGAGCGAAACATTGGAATTTTTCGCCTTTTGCCACAGCGCGAATAGTCCGATTGAAAAAGCCAGCAACGCTTCGACGAGCCAGACAATCAGCCAATTTTCGATGCGCGTTTGGTTCTGCGCGATAATCGCCGCGCCGATTGCCGTCGCGCCCATCAACGCGCCGCCGTAACCCGGAACGCTTGTGAAAACTGCCGAACGCTCCATCGTTTCGCGGATAAACTTCAGATTGTCCATCGCGCGGTCGCCGATATTTATCGGCTCGTTCGCCGCGTCGTTTTCTTTTCGGAGTGCTTGAATCTTCGCCATACAATTTGAGAATTTATATCAAGTCGTTTAATTTGTCAAGAACTTTATGTTATAAAGTGCGAGTTAGATATGATATAAGAAAAGTAAGCGAACGGACGCAAAAATTACGGGCAGCAATTCGGAACAGATGATAACTGATAGATAATAGCTGGTAGATAAAAACGCGCGTTCAGCTATCAGTTATCATCTGTTCCGAAGCTAATCGAAGCTAATTGTGTCCGACTATTTGACTCGGAGGAAAATTATGCGCTTTGCTTTATATTTGATTTTTTGTCTTTTGATTGCATCGTCTGTTTTCGCCCAGAAACGTGCGGATGAAAAACCGCTTGCGCCCGCTTTCGATGTCGCTTCGATTGACGGCGCGACTTTCGATTCGGAAAAATTAAAAGGCAAAGTCGTCGTTTTGAATTTATGGTTTATCAACTGCCCGTTTTGCGTCGAAGAAATCAACTTGCTCAACGCGGTGGTTGACGAATACAAAAATAAAGACGTTGTTTTTATCGGAATGACGACGAACAAAAAAGCCGTCCTCGAAAAATTTCTCAAAAAAAATCCGTTTCGATATAACATCGTCCCCGACGCGATGCAGACGATTCTGAGTTTCGGCGAACCGGACAAAAACGGCGACATCAACATTCCGTTTCCGATGCACATCGTCATCAACCGCGACGGCGCAATCGTCGTTATGCGAAACGGCATCAAAGGCGTTGACGCGGTAAAAGAAGAACTCGCGCGGCAGTTTAAAACCAAATGAGAAAAATTCGAGACGGCAGATTTTCGTTTGTCTATCTTTTAAGTTTGCGTTATATTTTCAATTCGCCGCCCGCTTGCGGAGAGATAGCATAATTGGTAATGCAGTAGTCTTGAAAACTACCGCCCGTAAGGGCTTGCAGGTTCGAGTCCTGTTCTCTCCGCCATTTTAGTTTTCGATTTTAGATTTGCGGTTTCGGATTTTGCGTCCGAAATCGCTTTTCTTTTTTCCGCATATTTTCATTTGAAAAATCCGTGTTGCTAAATTTACCGCCTTCGTTTAATCTATTTAATGAATGAATCATCATTCATTAGCAGAAACGCGAAACTTTCGGATTTTGAAAGTAGAAATTTATTCAAATGAAAACATCGGCAAAACAAGCGAAAATCACCAAATCAAATAATGGAACGATAACCGACAAACGGGCGGCGATTCTTCGCGCGGCGATAAAAGTTTTCGCGCAAAAAGGATATTTCAACTCGAAAGTTGCCGACGTTGCAAAAGCGGCAGGCATCGCCGACGGCACGGTTTATCTTTATTTCAAAAGCAAGGAAGAAATTTTGCATTCGGTTTTCGACCGCGCGATGGATGAATTTATCGCTGAAGGAAAACGAGAAATCTCGGTAATCGAAAAAGCCGACGAACGTCTAAAGCGTATCGCGCAACTGCATCTCGAACGGCTCGGCGCAGACCACGATCTCGCCGTCGTTTTTCAAGTCGAACTGCGCGGCTCGACAAAATTTATGGAAGAATTTTCCGGCGGCGGTTTCGCCGAATATCTTGATATTATTCGACAGACGATTGAAGCGGGACAAAAGACGGGAATTTTCCGTAAAGATTTAAAAGCCATTACAGCGGCGAAAATTCTTTACGGCGCGCTCGACGAAATGGTAACGAACTGGATTTTGTCGAAAAGAAAATATCCGCTTGCGCCGATGGCAGACGAAGTTTTAAAAGTTTTTTTTGGCGGAGTTTTACAAAAATGAGTCGAGAGTCGAGAGTCGAGAGTCAAGAGATGACGCGCGATTTGCAGTCGGCAGTTCGCCGTCGGCAATCCGTCGTCAAGCGCGTTCCGCTCTACGCCGACGAACCGCGAACGCTCGCCGAATTATTTATGCAGGCGGCGAAAAAATACAATCGCGCCGATGCTTTAAATTATAAAAAAGACGGCGAGTGGAAACGAATTTCTTCGGACGAAATGATTTCACGCGCCGAAAATATTGCGCTCGGACTTTATTCGTTGAGAATAAGAAAAGGCGACCGTGTTGCTTTACTTGCCGCGAATTCGCCCGAATGGACTTTGACCGACGCAGGTTGTCAATTTGCCGGAATTGTAGATGCGCCGATTTATACGACGCTTGCGCCGAACGCGGTTCAATACATTATCAACGACGCGGGCGCGAAAATTTTGTTTCTCGAAAACGCGGAATGTTACGAACGATTGCGGGAAATTTTATCTGAATGTCCGACGCTCGAACGAACCATTTTTTTTAATTCGACTAATGAAAAAATCGAAAACACGATGTCGCTCGTCGAATTAGAAAACGCGGGCGCGAAATTAAAATCGGAAAATCCGAACTTAATAAAAGAGCTAATTAACGCCGTCGCTCCGAATGACATCGCCACTTTAATTTACACTTCGGGAACGACGGGCGAACCGAAAGGCGTGATGCTGTCTCACGGCAATCTCGTTTCAAATGTTTTGGACGCGGGCGCGGAACATACGTTTTCGCCCAAAGACAAACCGCTTTCCGTTTTGCCGCTCTCGCACGTTTTCGAGCGGACGGGAATGTATCTTTACATCTTGAACGGAATGGCTGTTTATTACGCCGAGTCAATCGAACGCGCGGCGGAAAATTTGGGCGAAGTTCAGCCGACGATGTTCGTCGGCGTGCCGCGAATTTTTGAAAAAGTTTATGCGCGGGCAAAAGTCAAAGCCGCGCAGTCGAGTCCGATGCGTGAGAAAATTTTCGATTGGGCGATTGATGTCGGCAAAGAATATGCGCTGCGAAATGAAAATAAAAAACCGATTCCGCGACTGCTCGCGGTCAAGCACAGCATCGCCGACAAAATCGTTTTTGCCAAACTCAGAAAATTTTTCGGCGGCAATTTGAGCTTTTGCATTTCGGGCGGCGCGGCACTTTCCGATGACATTCATCTTATTTTCACCGGCGCGGGCATTGCGATTATGCAAGGCTACGGTTTGACCGAAACTTCGCCCGTCATTTCGACAAATACGAAAATGAACACCAGACTCGGCACGGTCGGGAAACCGATTCGCAATATCTCGGTTCGCATCGCCGACGACGGCGAAATCGAAGTCGTCGGTCCGAGCGTGATGCTCGGTTATTACAATAAACCGGAGGCGACGACGGAGGTTTTCACCGACGACGGTTGGTTTAAAACGGGCGACATCGGAACGCTCGACGCGGACGGTTTTTTGAAAATCACCGACCGCAAAAAGGAATTATTTAAAACTTCCGGCGGCAAATACATCGCGCCGTCGCCGATTGAACAAATGATTGTCGCCTCGCGTTTCGTCAGTCAAGTCGTTCTCGTCGGCAGCGAAAGAAAATTTCCCGCCGCGCTCGTCGTGCCGAATTTCAAGCAGCTTGAAAACTACGCCCGCCTGAAAAATCTCGACATCAAAACGCCCGCCGAATTTTGCTCGCACCCGCGCGTCATCAATCTCATCGAACGCCAAATCGCCGAACTTACGCAGAATCTTTCAAATTATGAAAAGGTAAAAAAAATCGCTTTGCTCGAAAACGAACTAACGGTCGAAGGCGGCGAACTCACGCCGACGCTTAAAGTCAAACGCCGCGTCGTTGACGAAAAATACCTTGAAGTTATCGAAAAAATTTACGCCGACGCTGAAAGAGAAAAATCGTAAATAATTTAGTTTTATTGTAAAATTATTGAGTTAATCAACGAGCCAGCCAAACCTTTTACGAATAGTAAATCGGACACTCGGAAAGTTGACGAGATTGAAAATCGGCGGCGTGATAAAATTTAGCCGCGAGGAAAATCTATGATTAATGTGATTGAAAAATCAAAGAAAGACACGAATCGAGATTTCGATAGTTTGATTGTCGAAATTCCGAAGGATTTTGCCGTCTTTCATGGTTTGCCTGAAAAATCTTTTGCTAGTTTGACCGTCAGAGACGGCAAAATCGTTTCGGAAATAATTTCATACTCGGAAAAGGACGAGAAAGAAGTTGAAGAGTTTCTCAACGAGTTTTCCGATTTCGACGAGGAGATGAAACGAATTGGCGATTGAAAATTTCGTTTATCTCACGATGGCGGAAGCCGTCAAATTTCACGTTCTTTATATGCGGCGAGTCGGCGAAACGCGCTTCGGAGTTTTTGATAAAAATTTAGTTGAATCTGCTTTGGCGCGTCCGCGACACGCGGCGATTTATGAAAATGCGGACATTTATCGTCAAGCCGCGACGCTCGTTTTCGGTTTGGTAAAAAATCATCCGTGGGAAGGCGGCAACAAACGCACGGCGACATTTTGGACGAATTTATATTTGAAAAGAAACAACTATAAAATTACCGCGCCAACCGGCGAATTAATCGAAATGGTTTTGGCGGTTGAGTCGGACGTTTGGAAAGTTGACGAGATTGAAAATTGGCTGCGAAGCAGAATTCAAAAATTTGAGGGAACATAATGAACAATTTTTTTACGGCAAATTTAGCGGAAGTTGACCCGATTATCGCGGAAGCGATTGACGACGAAGTGCGACGGCAGTCGGACGGTTTGGAATTGATCGCTTCGGAAAATTTCGTCTCCGAAGCTGTTTTACAAGCGATGGGTTCGGTTTTTACGAACAAATACGCCGAAGGTTATCCGAAGAAAAGATATTATGGCGGCTGCGAGTTTGCCGATGTCGTCGAACAGTTGGCGATTGACCGCGCCAAAGAAATTTTCGGCGCACAGCACGCCAACGTCCAGCCGCATTCGGGAGCGCAGGCGAATATGTCGGTTTTTCTCGCCGCGCTCAAGCACGGCGATAAAATCTTGGGAATGAATCTGTCGCACGGCGGGCATTTGACGCACGGTCATCCGATGAATTTTTCCGGCATCAATTAAGAAGTTTCCGATTACGGAGTGTCGAAGGAAACCGAGCAGATTGATTACGACGAACTGCAAAAAAAGGCTGAAGAATCAAAACCGAAAATGATAATCTGCGGCGCGTCGGCTTATCCGCGAACGATTGATTTTCAGCGAATCGGCGAGATTGCCCGAAGCGTCGGCGCGGTCGTGATGGCGGACATCGCGCACATTGCCGGACTCGTTGCGGTTGGGCTTCATCCGTCGCCCGTTCCGCATTGCGAATACGTTACGACGACGACGCATAAAACTTTGCGCGGTCCGCGCGGCGGACTTATTTTGTGCCGCGAAGAATACGCCAAAGACATTAACAAAGCCGTGTTTCCGGGCGTGCAGGGCGGACCGCTCGTTCACATTATTGCGGCAAAAGCCGTCGCGTTCGGCGAAGCATTGCAGGCGGATTTCAAATCGTATCAGCAGCAAATTTTATCGAACGCGCAAGCCTTAGCCGATGCACTTAAAGCGCAAGGTTTGCGGCTCGTTTCCGGCGGCACGGACAATCATTTGATTTTGGTTGACGTTTTCGATAATGGTAAAGGAATCACCGGAAAAGTTGCCGAAAAAGCATTAGACGAGGTTCATATCACGGTCAACAAAAACACGATTCCGTTTGATACAAATTCGCCGTTTGTCGCATCGGGCGTTCGCTTGGGAACGCCCGCGCTGACGACTCGCGGAATGAAGGAAACGGAGATGAAACAAATCGGAAATTTGATTGCCGCGATAATCCGAGAATCAGAATCGGAAGACGTGAAGGCGAAAGTAAAAAGCGAAGTTTTGGAATTAACCGGAAAATTTCCGATGTATCCGAAGCGTTACAAGGAAGCGAAGTCGGACGCAATTTCGGCAAGCTAAAAAGAATTAGCCACGAGCAAACACAAAATTTCACGAAAGTATTATCAAATTTTTTCGTGTTCTTTTGTGTTTGTTCGTGGCTAATTCTTTCCTTAAAATTTATGAGCAATTTATCCGACATCGGCTTTCCGACGCGCGGCGAGCAAGACGTGAACGAGATGATTATGCACGTTCTTGAATTAACCGAACCCATTCGCAGTCCGCGCGGATTTTATCTGAAATTTTCGGACGCTTCGGGCGCGGAAGTTTGGCTGCAGGGAAATTTCGAGCAAGAGTTAATCGGTTTTAATCCGCATTTTGCGGGCAAGAGCCGAAGGCGAGTTTGTTTGACGAAAATGATCGAGCGCGATTCGTCAGAACTCGACGGCGGCTTTCACGCTTGGGCAAATCCGCAAAACGGCGCAACCGATTCGGGCGATTATCCGTTCGTTTTCGACGCGCCCGATTTTCGCACGATTGACGAACTCAATTTTCCGCACGTTTGCGAAATTCAGTTGACTGCTTTCGCTTCAAATGATTTCAAAATTTTTGCTGACGAAAAAAACTACAATGACAGCCAAGAAGACAAATCGAAATTCGCTTCAAAATCATTCATTCCGAGCGGATTATTTTTACCCGACGACAATGCAACGCCAATCGAACCGCCGCGACCAATCGGCATTTTTGCAGGCGAGATAAAAGATTTTGAATTGAAAACCAACGAGATTTCAGGCGAAAAATTTTACTGGTTTTTAGTTGGTACTTTCGGCGGCGAAATTGATGTTGTCGCCGACACAAAATTGATTTTAGACGAGCCGCAAATCGGCGGAATCGTGCGCGGGCAATTTTGGCTTTCGGGGAAAATTATTGATTTATCAATAACATAAATTATTTATTTCATACGGCGGGAAGAAATTTTTGACCAAACTAATTTGAAAGTTGAGCCGAGCAGAAAACTGAAGATTAAAGCAACTGAAATATTTGCAATTAATCCTGCAAGTATAAAATGTCCGCCATAAAATATCGGAAAAGGAATTCCCCAATGCGAAATAGTATCAATATGTATGCCGGCACGGGAAAGATTTATAAGACTTTCTCTTTCCGAAAGATAATTGGCATACTCCAACAATTGAATAATTGATGACAAAAAAATCCCTAAAATAAATCCATACTTAAATGATTTGATTTTAAACAGTTTCCTCATTTTCGTTTCCTCTCACAGAAATCACATTATCCACATAACCTTCAAAAGTATCATCGTGCGAGATGACGAAAAGCTGGTCGAAAGTTTTTCGTTCGGTGATATGACTGATTTGTTCGGCTAATCTTTCGCGGCGTTCCGCGTCCATATTCGTCGTCGGTTCATCGAAAAACGCGAGTCGCACGTCGGATAATTGTTTGAGTAATGCAAGGCGAACCGACAAAGCCGCCGTCATTTGCTCGCCGCCGCTCAAGTTGACGAACGGACGTTCAAAACCGTCTTCTTCCAAAACGATGCCGTAATCTTCCGTCCATTTTAAAGTGCGTTCGGCGTTGCCGGAAATTTCGCGGAACATCTGATTGGCTTCCGACGAAACGAGAAAAACGTAATTGCGGGCGACGCGCGGCGCGGCTTCTTTCAAAGTGTCGCGGATAAACGTCGTCGCCTCATTGATTTTCTCCAAGCGTTCTTTTTCTTGAAATTCCGTCTGCATCGCTTTGCGAATTTCCATCAATTTTTTCAGTTCTTCCGCAAGCTGCGTCTCGCGTTTTTTCGTGTGTTCCAAATTCGCCCGCGTTTCGGTCTGCCGTCGTTCTGCCTGCGCTAAAAAATCCTTTTCGCGGGTGTGCGCTTCGCGGTCGTAATTGTGCGTCGCCGCCTGAAAATCAGTTTCGGCTTTGGCGAAATTTTCCTTTAACTTTTCGTTTGCCTGACGCGCCGCGTCTAACTCTTTTTCTTTGGCGGGCAAAGTTTTCGCCGCCGTTTCATTCGTCAAAAATTCACGATGCGCGGAGGCGGTTTCGTCGCGCTCGCCGGAATATATTTTCCAATTCGCGTCCAAATCTTTGTAGCTTTCCAGCTTTTCGTCGGTGATTCGTTTATCGCTTTCGAGCCGTTCGAGATTTCTTTCGACTTCGGCGATTTTCTCCCGAATCTGCGGCTCGCGTTTCGCTTCCGCGCCGAGCATCTGAGTTTTCGCTTTCGGATTGTCCAGCGATTTTAATTTCGCTTCGATTTCCCTTAAATCAATTTGCGATTTTGGCGCGTTGCCCGCGCCGTTTTGCAGAGATTTGAGTTCTTCGTTTAAGCGCGTTCCTTCTTCTTTGATTTCGCGCTCGCGGCTTCGCAGAGTTTCGATCTGCGCCGAAAATTTCTCGGCTTCGCGGGCGCGTCGGAGCGCGTCAGCGTTTTCGCGCTGATTTTTTTCATATGCGGAAATTTCCGCCCGCAGTTCGACAAACTGACTTTTCAAAAACATTTCGAGCGTTTCGCCCGCTTTCAAATTCAAACATTTCTGCGAAAGAATCGGACAAATTCCGCCTTTTACAGCCGCTTGAAACTGCTCGTCGTGTTCTAATTGCGCCCGCAAACCGGCGATTTTTTTCGTGGTGTCCGTGTCGCGCTTTTGCAGCGTTTCAAAATCTTTAGCGGCTTCGCTTTTGGCTTCGGCTTCTTTGATGTTTGTTTGATTTGCTTTGTAAGTGTCGCGCAGACGGTTGATTTTTTCGTCTAAACTTTTAATTATTTTTTCCTTTGCAGCGGCATTTGCTAATTCATTTCGCAAAGCGTCAAGTTGTTTTTCGAGCGTTTCCTGCTGTTCGATTTTCGGTTTGAGCGATTCGATTTCACGGTTTGCGCCGAGAGCTTTTTCCAGATTTTCTTGAAAGCGTTTTTTATCGGCGGCGACGTTCGCCTGCGCCGTCTCGATTTTCGATTTCTCTCGATTTAATTTATCGCGCTCGCCGCGCTCGCGTTCGAGTTCTTTTAATTTTCCCAAAGCCGAAATATGTTTTTGATAATCGGCTTCGACCGATTTGATTTTCTCCGCCGCGTTTCGCGCTTGCGCGAGTTCGTTTTCCTTTTGTTCGAGAAGAATTTCGGCGCGCATTTTTTCCGTCTGCAGATTTTCAAACGCGGATTTTAATTCGTTGACTCGCGTTTCAATCGCATTAAAATTTTTAACCGTTTCGCTTTTCTCGGAAACTTCCGCGTTTAATTTTTCTGAGTTTTCCGCGAGTTCCGCCGCTTGATTTGCAAAAGTTTTATGTTCCGCTTCGACCGATTCAAAGCGGGCGAGTTCGCCTTCGGCGCGGGCGATTTTCTCGCGGGCGTTGGTGATTTGCGTTTCGATATATCGTGATGTCTCAAGTAATCTATCGGAGCTTTCTCGATATTCTTCGACCTTCAAAAGTTTGTCAAAAATCGGTTTGCGTTCTGAAGGTATTTTCAAAAAATCTAATGTAAAAGTTCCTTGCGGAACACCAACCGCTTGGCGAAAAAGCATCCTTAAATCTGTTCCTGCTTCAACACCGAGAAGCTCCCGCAATTTTTTTGTGACTTCTTCTCTTTTGTCGGCGATGCGCGTTTTTAATTGCGGATTATAAATATAATAACCATTTGCTGTATCACGATACACAACATATTTGCATTCGTCGCTGGCTTCAAAAGTTACATTAACAACGCCCTTTTTCGCGCCGCGACGAACGAAATCGTCCTTTTTATAATCGAGCAAATCAAACAAAGTCCACGCGACGGCTTCGATAATCGTCGTCTTGCCCGCGCCGTTCGCGCCGGTAATGGCAGTCGTTCCGCGCTCAAATTCAAATGTAGCGGCGCGGTGAGATTTGATGTCTTCGAGTTCGATTTTCGTGATGTGCATTTTTCGATTTTCTGGTTTTGTAATTTTGAATTTTAAACTTTTACAATTTTAGAATAATTTTCGGGAAAGAAAAAATTAAATCACAGTAGAACTTTCATTCAGGAAAATTCAAACAGGATAGACAGGATGGATAGGATAGTTTTTTCTTGATTCAACTATCCTGTCTATCCTATTTGAATTCCTTTGTTTTAATTACGGTGGTAAAGTTTCGCAATCTCCGATTTGAGTTCCGGCGGAAAGCAGACGCGGTGAATTTGAAAGCCTTTTTGCAGACCGCGCACCGCCGCGCTGACTTCGGAAATTTCCTTTATCTGCGGGCGCGAAAAACCTTCTTCGACGTAAATCAGATTTTTCGCTTCGGTTTGCTCTTTGTTGTAAAAATAATACGGCACATCGCCCGCGCGGTCTTCGACGAAATAATAATCGGTATCGAAGCCCGCGTTTTCGACCAAACGCTTTGATTCTTCTAAAAATTCTTCGCGTTCCGTCTCCGGCATATCGAGGTCGAAAACTTTGAAAAGATTTCGGTTCAAAAATCGCTTCGATAAATCCGACAAAATAAAATCGTCCGAAGACTGCCATTGTTTGATGTAAAACATCACGTCTGAATCGTCTAATTCGAGATGCTCGCGGAGCGATAATTTTTCACCTTTTAAGATTTTCTCGAACGGCGTATCTTTCGCAAACCAGATGTATTTTCCTTCGGCAAAAAGCGTCAGAGCGCGGCGCAGCAAAGATTTCAAAATCGCTTCCGCCGCCCGCAGAGTGCGGTGAAAATAAACCTGCCGGAACATATAATAACGCGCCTGCAAATAATCTTCGACGGCGTAGATGCCGCGAGCGGCAACATACAGACGGTCGTTTTTCTCGTCAATTTCGAGCGACTTAATAATCCATTCGAGGTCGTAAATTCCGTATTTCGCGCCGGTCATTAAAGAATCGCGCAGAAGATAATCCATTCGGTCAACATCTAATTGCGACGAAACTAACTGCGCCAAAGCCATCGGGCGAAAATCGCCGCGCACGATTGCGGCGACATCTTCCGCCAACTGCGGCGAGAAGGATTTTAAAATTCGCCCGACTTCCGTTTCGTCGCTTCGGACGGCTTCGATGGTAAATTGTTCGTGATGAAATCCGAGAATCGTTTCGATGACGTGCGAAAACGCGCCGTGTCCGATGTCATGCAGAAGCGCGGCGACGCGCACGGCGGTTTGCGCTTCCTTTGTTATTTCGTATTTTGTTTTGAGTTTATCTAAAATGCGCGTGGCGAGATGAAACGCGCCCAAGCTGTGCGTAAAACGCGAATGTTCCGCCGCTTGATAGGCGAACAGCGCGAGTCCGAGTTGCTTGATGCGGCGCAGGCGTTGAAACTCCGCCGCGTCAATTAAGCGGGCGAGAAGTTTGCCTTCGCTCGAATCGGTTTTCAGCCGAATAATATTGTGAACCGAATCGCGGTAGATTTTCTCCGACAATTTGCTGCTCCAAAATAATTTAAATTTAAGAGTAGCAAACTATCGGAGATTTTTGAATTTATTGATTCGGTTCTTTTTACTGCGTATCAACCGTCGCTTCGATGACGTTTTGAATCGAAACCGGCACGTTTGAAAAAAAGTCGTAACCCGTCAACGATTCGACGTAATCAACGCTGACGCGATATTGTTTCCAATCGGTGCTGATGCTGTTATTGTTCGGTATGAAAACGGCAATCAGACGAGTCGAAGTCGTAACGCGCGAAACGTCGTTCGTGCCGTTCGGCAAAACCATAATCACCTTCCATGTGTAATTCGGCACGGCGACGTTCCCGTTAGCGATGTAACTGCCAACGCCGTAGCCGCCGGAAATGATATACAATTCATCGCCGGAAGTTACCAAGCTCCGGCTGTAATCTTCCAGATTCGCCCAGGTTTGCTGATTGTTGGTCGGAGCTTGCGGAATCATATTCGTCATCAAAAACGTCGCCGAATTATTCGCCACCGTATTCGTTCTGTCGCCCGACGGACACATATGTCCGCGGTCGTAGCCGGAATTCGTATAGTCGGTTGATTTCACTTGATACCAACCGGCAGGCAAGGTCGTGTCGGAGCGAAAATTGTTTTGGCGCGGAGCCGAACCGAGCCACGTCGAATCGAGATGCCACGAAACCCAATTCGATTCGCCTTTGTCACGGTTATAGGAAAGCGCGTATTGCGTTTTGTCCATCAGATAATTGGTCGGCTGATTGACATCCGTTACGGCGTTCGACGGATTTCCCATCGTTAAATGTTCGCTCGAAGAACCGCCGCTCGAATAACTCGTCGCCGTGATGTTGTCAATGTCAATTCGGTTTGAGCCGCCCGAAGTTTTGCGAACTTCAAAGCGAATCGCGCTCGCCGAATTGACGGTAAAGCTCGCGGTCAAAAGCGTCGTCGAACTCGTCGTTACGGTCGAGCCGACTTTCGTCCAAGTCGAGCCACTGTCGGCTGACTGCCAAAGTTCCCAATTACTCGCGCCGTCCGTGCCGTATTCGGCGTGTTGAATCGTAACTGTCCCTGCGCTTGCGACATTAAAATTCATACTGACTTTTCCCGTGTTGCGGACACGCGCCGCATATACGCCGGTTTTGTGATCGCTCGACAAACTGCCCGTCAAAGCGTCGTCGAGATACCAACTGCCCGAACCGAGATTGACATTGCCGGCGGCATAACTCGTTTTGCCGCCCGACTCAAAACCTTCGCTCAAGGTATTTTGCGCCCGCGCCGAGATGCCCAGAAAACACACCGCGATTAACGCCATAAAAACGACGTAGAATTTTTTCGTCATAATTTTTTCCTCTTGTTTGTTTTTAGATTGATCTTGGAAAGTGATTTAAAGAAAAAGCTGCCGCGTCGGGCGCGCGTCGCGCACTCGTCCGGGCATCTGTTTGGAAGCGTTTTTTTCACAAAACTTCTTTCAGTGTCGAAGTTCGGCTACTGTTTTTTAATTTTTGAAAAATCGAGTTTTGTCGGAAAACCCGATTAATAGAAAACTTCAAATTACGAAGCATTTAGATTATGAAGAATTCGGCGAAAAAAAACAAAAATTTTGCGGCTAATTTCAAAAAAAAGTTAACATTCTCAAACCGTGCCGAGAAAAATTTGAAAATGCTGCTGCAAATTTCTCGAATCGAACCGGCTGCGTTTGCCGTCCGCGTCAATCGAAAACCAGCTCGGCAAATTTTTTTCCGAAATTAAAATGAGGTCGGCGTTATGTTTAGAAAGTCCGAAATGCGAGAGCCGCGCTATTGCCAACGCGCCGCCGCGCATAAAACCGTCGGCGGGTGTGCGCGTCCAACCCGCTTCGAGAATAAGACATCTCACACCTTGCCGAAGGTCGAGCCGCGAGCCGAGAAGATTCGCGTTTCCGAACGCGAAACGATGCGAATTTTCCGTTTCGATGGCAATGCCCGTGCCGCTTCGATTGGCGAATGAAACGATTTCCGTGAGCGATTCAAAAAGCCACGCGACGCTCGCCTGCCGAACCGCGTCGTTCGACTCTTTGAGCGCGAGATATTCGGCGACATCGCCGCGTCCCTGCGCCTGCGCCTTTATTCGCGCTTCGCTCAACTGCCGCGCCCAAATTTCATCGAGTTCCGTCATTCAACTTCGAGCATAAAACCGTGCGCGTCGAAATGCAATTTCGTGATATTATTTTCAAAAAGTCATTGGCAGTCAACAAATGATATGAAAAATTTAGCAGTCATCTTTACGCTCGTTTTATTTTCGTTTTCCGCGTTTGCCCAAAAGCCGAAGCCGACGAAAACTCCGGCGAATCAGGTCGCCCAAAACCTCGTCAACGAAAATGAAGAATTGGAAAAAGCCGTCGCTTTAACGGATTTGCCGGAAAGAATCGCGGCTTTGCGTAAATTCGTCGAAGACTTTCCCGCGTCGAAAGAAATGCTTCGCGCGTCGGAATTGCTCGTCAGCACACGCGCCGCGCTCGGCGACGAAAAATTGCAGGCGGGCGAAACGGAAAAAGGCATCGAGCTTTTCAAACTCGCCGTCAGCGACGCGCCGAAACCCGTTTCCGATAAACTTTTCACCGAAGTCGTTTCGCAGATTCCGACGAATCTTTTTTTTCGCGGAGAAAGACCGGCGGCGGTTGAAATCGCCAAACTCGTCGAGGAAAAAGCGGACGGCAACGCCAAACAGACGCTCGCGCTGGCGACATTTTATCTCGGTATGGAAAACGCCGACGAAGCGAAACGACTCGCCGAAAAAGCCATTCAGATAGAACCTAATTTGCCCGCCGCATATCAAACTTTGGGAATCGCCGACCGTTTGAATTTCCAACTCGAAGACGCGGTTGCCGCGTATCAAAAGGCTCTGGAACTCGACGCTGATTCGGCGGTCAGCAAACGCAATCTGGCGGAGATGAAACGTGCCGTCGGCAAGCCTTCGGAAGCTGTCGCGCTGTATCGTGAAGTTTTGGCGAAGGATGAAACGGACGCGGCGGCGCGGACGGGTTTGATTCTCGCCTTGTTCGATGCCGACAAGCGTGCGGAAGCCGAAGGCGAGATGCAAAAATCGCTGGAACAAAATCCGAATAATTTATTTCTTTTGGTCGGCGCGGCTTACTGGTATGCGGCGAAGGGCGACGGCGCAAAGGCAATCGAGTTGGCGGAAAAAGCGGTCGCCGTCGAACCGCGCTACACTTGGGCGCACATCGCGCTGGCGCGTGGCTTGCTGCTGCAAAAACGCCCGTTTGAAGCGGAAAAGGCGATGCTTGCCGCCCGACAATACGGCAATTTTCCGACGCTCGATTACGAACTCGCGGCGGCGCGTCTGGCGGCTGGATTTTACCGCGAAGCCGCCGAAGTTTTGCGGAAAGATTTCACAATCAAAGACGGCTCGATACAAACAAAACTCGGCGGGCGCGTTGATGCGGAAGCGAAGGATTTCGTCGAACTGCTCGCGCTCGAACGCCGCGCCGGAATCTTTGAAACGAGTTCGGCGGACAATGCGGAAAACGCCGCGCGGCTAAAATCGCTGCTCGATTTTTATCAAAAATTGGAAACCTCCAAAGACGACGCGGCAATCGCGCAGGCGGCGGACGAATTCATCAAAGGCGACGATAAATTAAAATTTCACCGGCAACTTTTCGCCGCCGCTCGAATGCTCGAAAAAAAATCGAATCTGCCGAAGGTTCTCGATTTGACCAAAGCGGCAATCGGCGGCATTGACGCAGGGCTGGACGTGCCGAATCCTTCAGCGGCGGTTTTGGCGGACGAGCTTTACGACAGCCGCCAGATTGCGATGTCGCGCGGCGAATTGATTATCGTCCCGGACGTTTCGCGCTCGACGCTTTCAAATATTTTGCGCGGCAGAATCGAAGACACCGCAGGCTGGGCGTTGTTTCAAGAAGGCAAATCGGACGAGGCGGTCGTTCGTCTGAAACGCGCCGTCAGTATTTTGCCGGAAAAAAGCTCATGGTGGCGCAACTCGATGTGGCGGCTCGGCACTGCTCTCGAAGCCGACGGCAAATCCAAAGACGCGCTCGACGCTTACATCAAAAGTTACAAGAGCAGCGAAGCAGACGCGGTGAAATATGGAGTTGTCGAATCGCTCTATCAAAAAGTCAACGGTAACACCGACGGCTTGGAAGCGAAAATCGGCGCAAAGCCCGCTTCGATAGCCGCAAATTTTCCCGTTCAAACCGAGCCGCCAGTCGCGCCGAAAACCGCATCGGAAACTCCCGAAACCGCGCCGACTCCCGAAGCGAAAACCGAAGAAAATCCCGTTCCGGCTGCCGACGTAGAACCGTCGCCCGCGCCCGAAACGAAAACCGAAACGCCGGTCGAGACCAAACAAACAAAAACCGAAACGAAAATCGAGCCGAAACCAGCGGAAACGCCAATCGAAATAAAGACGGAAACCAAAACGGAAACGCCGGTTGAAACAAAGACGGAAACCAAACCCGAAACACAAACCGAACCAAAGGAAACGATGAAAACGCCCGCGCCCGGAGACACGCCGAAATCGCTTTTCGAGCCGGTTATAATTACCGTTCCGAAGACAGAATCCCCGAAAAAGCCGCCCGTTGAAAATAAAGAAATCGAGCCGCCGAAAGCCGAAACTAAAGCGGCGGAAGCGATTCAAAATAAAAAGCCGTCCGATGAAAACGGCGAAACTAGACCGCGCGTAGTAATCGAAAATCGAATCGAACCGAACGCACCCTGCGAAATTGTCGTCAATCAAAAAACGATTTCAATTCTCAACAGCGGCGGAAGTTTGAGTATTATGGTCGGGTTTGAAAATGACGGTGAGACGAAGGAAATTCGTGCCGCTTCGAGCAGCCCGAACGACATCGAAGTTACGTCCGAACCGGAAATCGGCGCGTCGTCGAACAAAGCGTTTTTCGTCATCAAATCAATCAGCCGCAAAACGGGCGAGTTCACCGTTACGTTTGAAGCGGCGTGCGGAAAAAAGGAAATCACGGTCAAGGTTCGCTGAATTATAAAAGATTTTCGAGCGTGGATTTGTCAATCTTGCAGCGAGCGATAAATAATTAAAACTTACGAGAATTTCGGTTGAAAATTTCACCGCAAAGGCGCAGAGAGTTTCCGCAGAACATCGCAGAGATTTAAAACTTTTCTCTCAGCGTTTCTCAGCGAAAACTCCGCGTCTCGGCGGTGAAAATTTTAAAAGTAGGAGAACATTTTGAACGCAGAAGAACAGCGATTGGGCGAAACAAAGCGGCAGGAAAAAAACTGGCAGATGTGGGGCAGTTACGTGAGCGAACGCGCTTGGGGAACTGTCCGCGAAGATTACTCGGCAGACGGTTCGGCGTGGACGTATTTTCCGTTTGAACAAGCCGTTTCAAAAGCGTTTCGCTGGAACGAAGACGGCATCGCCGGAATTTGCGACCGGAAACAGCGCGTTTGTTTCGCGCTTTCGCTGTGGAACGGCAGCGATGGTTTTTTGAAGGAACGATTATTCGGTCTCGGCGGCAACGAAGGCGTTCACGGCGAAGATGTCAAGGAATATTATTTTCATCTCGACAACACGCCGACGCATTCTTATATGAAGTATCTCTACAAATATCCGCAAAGCGAATTTCCGTATCAGAAACTTCACGAAGAAAACGCCAGGCGCGATAAATCGCAGCCCGAATACGAATTGCTGGACACGGGCGTTTTTGATGACGATAGATATTTCGACGTTTTCGTCGAATACGCCAAGGCGGACGCGGAAGATGTCTGTATAAAAATCACGGCGACGAATCGCGGCGACCGATTTGCGCCGCTTCACGTTTTGCCGACGCTCTGGTTTCGCAATCGCTGGTCGTGGTATGAAAAGTCGAATAAACCGCAGATGCGGCAAGTGGAAACGAAAACGAAAAATCTCGCCGCCGTTTATCTGACGGAAGAAAAACTCGGCGATTATCAATTCGTCTGCGAAGGTGCGTCGCAGATTCTTTTTTGCGAAAACGAAACGAACTTCGAGAAAATTTACGGCGCGAAAAATCAAGCGCAATATGTCAAAGACGGCATTAACGATTACGTCGTTCACAATCAAAACGCCGCCGTCAATCCGAATCAAACCGGAACGAAAGCCGCCGCGCATTACATCTTCAACATCGCGCCGAAGGCAAGCGAAACGATTTATCTGAGGCTTTCTAAAAATGTTTTGAACCTCAGCGATGCGGAGCAAGAAGGGGAGAAAGGGACAAGAGGAGATGAGGAGAAAAATTCTCAGTCCGCAGTCCGCAGTCCGCAATCCGCAATCGAAAAATCTCCGCGTCTCGACGGTGAAAATTTTCCTGAGAGTCGCGGCGAGTTTATCGCCGGCTGCGAAGCGGTTTTCAATGAGCGATTAAAAGAAGCCGACGAATTTTATTCGGAAATCATTCCCGAAAATTTGACCGGCGACGCGAAAAATATTATGCGTCAATCGCTCGCCGGAATGCTTTGGTCGAAACAGTTTTATCATTACGTCGTCAAAACTTGGCTCGAAGGCGACGCGGGATTTCCGCCGCCGCCCGCCGAGCGTTGGCACGGCAGAAACTCGAATTGGAAACACATCTACAACGACGACGTGATTTCGATGCCCGACAAATGGGAATATCCGTGGTATGCGGCGTGGGATTTGGCGTTTCACTGCATCACTCTGGCGATTGTTGACGCGGATTTTGCCAAAGACCAACTCGTCCTTTTTCTGCGCGAATGGTATATGCATCCGAACGGGCAGATTCCGGCTTATGAATGGGCGTTCGGCGATGTTAATCCGCCGGTTCACGCTTGGGCGGCGTTGCGAATTTATCAAATCGAAGCGAAACGCGCGGGCAAACCCGACCGCGAATTTCTCGAAAAAGTTTTTCACAAACTTCTCTTAAATTTTACGTGGTGGGTCAACCGCAAAGACGACGAAGGCAACAATGTTTTTGAAGGCGGCTTTCTCGGACTCGACAACATCGGCGTTTTTGACCGCAACTCGAAATTGCCGGACGGCGGGCATCTCGAACAATCCGACGGCACATCTTGGATGGCGATGTATTGTTTGAATATGCTGGCAATCGCTCTCGAACTCGCCAAAGAAGACAAAGTTTATGAAGACGTGGCGAGCAAATTTTTCGAGCATTTCGTTTATATCTCCGACGCGATGAACAACGTCGGCAACGAAAACACCGAACTCTGGAACGAGCGCGACGGTTTTTTCTACGACGTTCTGCATCTGCCCGACGAGCGCAGCATTCCTGTTCGCCTGCGTTCGATGGTCGGCTTGATTCCGCTTTTCGCCGTCGAAACTCTGGAAGAAGAATGGCTTGAAAATCTCCCCGATTTCCGCCGCCGCGCCGAATGGTTTTTAACCAACCGTCCCGATTTGACCGACGACATCGCTTGTATGCAGGAAGCGGGCAGAGAGAACCGCCGACTTCTCGCGCTCGTCAATAAGGAACGCCTGCGCCGCGTTCTGCACACGATGCTTTCGGAAACCGAATTTTTATCCGACTACGGCATTCGCGCCCTTTCGCGGCATTACAAAGCGCACCCGTATATTTTTGAAGTCGGCGACAGTCGTTTTGAAGTCGAATATCAACCCGGCGAATCGCGCACGGGAATGTTCGGCGGCAACTCGAATTGGCGCGGTCCCGTTTGGTTTCCCGTCAATTATCTTTTAATCGAATCGCTGCAAAAATTCGATTTCTATTACGGCGACGATTTTAAAATCGAATTCCCGACCGGCTCCGGCAAAACGATGACGCTCTGGGAAGTTTCGCAAGAACTCTCGCGCCGTCTTTCAAACATTTTCCTTAAAGACGAAGAAAACCGCCGCCCCGTTTTCGGCAGCACCGAAAAATTTCAAACTGACGAACACTGGCGCGACCATCTTTTATTCTTCGAGTATTTTCACGGCGACAAAGGCTGCGGCTTAGGCGCAAGCCACCAAACCGGCTGGACGGGTTTAATCGCCAAACTGCTCCAGCAATTCGGCGAATACGCGGGCGCGAAGGGCGGCGATTATACGGAAACCGACTGATTAAAAAACTTGACACTGTTTTGATTTAATTGAAATCGCGTTTTCATTGCGCTTCTGTTTTAAATGACAGCCTTGTTCAGGCACTCTGACTGCAAATTCTAACGAAACGCCGCATCCTTTGTGTTCTATTTTGCGGCGCGAGATTAAATTATGTCGAAGAAAATTCTCATCGTCGAAGATAGCGAAGACACGCGCGGTTTTATGAAATATCTGATTGAAAGCTACGGCTACGAGGCAGTCGAAGCGGCGGACGGAATCGAAGCGTTGGACAAATTCAAACGCTTTCAGCCGGACATTGTTTTGATGGATATTTCGCTGCCGAATGTCGGCGGATTGACCGTTACGAAAGCCTTCAGAGAATTAGATAACTCGAAACGAGTGCCGATTATCGCGGTAACGGCGTTCGGCAAAATGTATTACGACGAAGCAATCGAAGCCGGCTGCGACGATTTGATTGCCAAACCGCTCGACTTCGACGTTCTTCGCTACACGCTCGAAAAATATCTCGACTCCGAATAGTCGGAACAGCCTCGCAGGTTATCGCCAAATTCTTAAATATCCGGCAAATAACTTCTGCACGAACGGCGATTTTAATTTTTCTAAAGTCTGTTCGGTCGCGGCGGCTTGCGTGATTTTCGAGAGCGTCGGATAAACGTGAATCGCTTCGCTCAAATCGGCGAGCGAAAGATTTCGCGTCATCGCCAAAACGAATTCGTGAATGATTTCGCCCGCGCGAAGCCCGACAATGTGCGCTCCGACGATTCGCTTTTTGTGCAGAATGATTTTTGCAAAACCTTCCGGCTCGCCTTCGGTGTGGGCGCGGTCGTTGTCTTCAAACGAAACTTTGATTGTTTTTATCGCGCCGAATTTTTTCCGCGCCTCGCTTTCGGTCAAGCCGACGCGGGCGACTTCCGGTTCGGTAAAAGTCGCCCACGGCACGACTCGAAAATTCGTTTTTTTCGTGAACGGATAAAAAAGAAATGCGTTGCGAACGACGATTTGCGCTTCGTAATCCGCCGTGTGCGTAAATTGAAAATGCCCCGTAACGTCGCCCGCCGCGTAGATGTTTTTTTGCGAGGTTTGCAGATATTCGTTCGTCTCGATTTTCTTTTCGTCGTATTTTACGCGCGCTTTTTCCAAATCCAAACCGCCGGTGTTCGGCTCTCTGCCGACGGCGACGAGAATTTCGTCGCAGACGATTTCCTGCCGCTTGCCGCCGCGTTCGACCGTTACGATTTTTTCGCCGCGCGAATTTTTATGAAACCCGACGGCTTTCGTTTCAGTGAGAATTTCCACGTCTTCCGCGCGAAAAATTTTTGTCATCAAAGCAGAAACTTCTTCGTCTTCCTTTGATAAAATCCTGTCCGCCATCTCGATTATCGAAACCTGCGAGCCGAGTCTGCAAAACGCTTGTCCGAGTTCCGCGCCGATTGCGCCGCCGCCCAAAACGACAAGGCGTTTCGGCAAATTTTTCAATTCGAAAACTTCTTCGTTCGTGATAAATCCGGTTTCTTTTAATCCTTCAATCGGCGGCACGAGCGGCGACGAACCCGTAGCAATGCAAAATCGTTTTGCTCTTAATTTTTTTATTTCGCCCGAATCTTTCAGCGTGATTTCTATTTCGTTGGCATTTGTAAATTTCGGACTGCCGAAAATAATCTCAACGCCCATTTTCTCGAAAACTTCCGGCGCGTCGTGCGGTTCGATTTCCTTGATAACTTCCCGCACGCGCTTTGTAACGGAGGCGAAGGAATCATCTCGAAACTTGAAACCCGAAACCTCGAATCCGAATTCATTTGCGCGTCGAACGTCGCTCGCAAATCGCGCCGAGCGAATCAGCGTTTTCGACGGCACGCAGCCCGTATAAAGACAATCGCCGCCGAGCGCGTTTTTTTCAACAAGCGCGACTCGTGCGCCCAAAACGCCCGCGCCGCCCGCCGCGACAAGTCCCGCCGAACCGCCGCCAATAACGATTAAATCGTAAGTTTCAGACATTAAACTTTAGCTTATCGCTTGACGGCGGGAAATCCAAATTTTAACTGTAACCGAGCGGCTGAAGCGGGCGCGGCGTGGTGCCTTCAAAAAACCAACTCGCACCGACTTTTAAACGATGCTGCCACGTCGGAAGTCGTGCGGTGTAAAGCGCAAATCGCGCGTCTCGCGCCAATGCGCCGCTGACGACGTTTCCGCCGACCAAAACCGCCGCGTTGTGCGTTCCCAAACTCAACGCTTCGCCGAGTTCTTCAAACGATTTTGTTTTTAAATCTTTCCCGTTTAAGAAAGCCTTGATATTGTCCGCCGCCAGCGACGATTCTTGATTGGCAAGCTGCGCTGTTCCGGCGAGAATCGGAACAACGTCTTCGACTTTGGCGATGTCGCCGAGCGCGAAAATGTTTTCGTAACCTTTAACCTGCAAAGTTCGATTGACTATAATCAGACCGTTTTTATCTTTCGGCAAATCGAGTTTTTCAATCAGCGGATTTACTTTTACGCCAGCCGTCCAAACGGTGGCGACGCATTCGATTTCCGTTTTTTTGCCGTTGTGTTCGCAGACGACGGCATTCGGTTTGACTTCCAAAACTTTGGTTTCGAGATGTGCGTCAATGTGCGATTTGAGCAAAGTTTTTTCGACGTAAGTGCGAACATCTTCGCCCATTCCGGGAACGAGTTTGTCGCTCATTTCGATTACCAAAACGCGCGGCTCGCCTTTGATTCCGCGCCGCTTGAATGCGTCGGTCAATAAATCCGACATTTTCGTCGAGAGTTCGACTCCGCTCGCGCCGCCGCCGACAACGGCAAACGTCAATTTCTCACGCGCGTCCTGCGGCGCGAGCGTCGGCGAAATTTCGTCTAACGCTTTTGTCATTCGATTGCGAAGCGCGTCCGCGTCGGCAATCGTGCGAAACGGCAGGGCGTTTTCTTCCGCGCCCGCAATGTTCCAAAAATTCGTTACGCCGCCGACGGCTAAAACGAGCGCGTCATAATCCAGAGAATCCTTGCGCGTCAAAATTTTCGCCGTTTGCTTTTCAAAATCAATTTCGCGGGCTTCGCCGCGCACGAAATTTACATCGCCGCCGAGCAGTTCCTTGTAATCCGGCGCGATGTGCCACGCTTCGACTTCGCCGCTAAAATATTCGTAAAGAAGCGGTCGAAAAGTGAAATAATCGGTTTCGCTGACGAGCGTTACGTCCGCGCTTCCCGCCAAATCCAACGCCGTAAAAAGACCGCCGAAACCGCCGCCGATGATCAAAACCTTTTTCTTTTCATTCATTATTTTTGCCTCCAAAAGATATTGAGAAAAGTTTCACAATATCTTTAAAAAAGAAATTACGCTTGTTCGGATTGAAAGTCAATATAAAAACCAAAGTCGCGCTTTATCTCTTTTTACTATTGCGGAAAACGAATATGGATATGATTTTGATGTCCCGCCGCGTGCCTCGTTAAGCCTTTATTTATTAAACGCTGGTCATTGAAAAAAATCGTCGCGTTCGGATGACGGCTCAGAGCGAGTTTGATAAATTCTTCGCTGCGAATCGTGTCGTATTCGGGTTCGCCAACGCTGATTGCGTCCATTCGATTGTCGCGTCTAACGGGACGAAAATCCGTGTCCACGCCTTTTTTATGCGAAGCGTGCGGCGGAAAATCGCCGCCGCCCTTGCGACTTATATCGCCGACTTGCAGACGCACTTCCGGGTGCAGCAAAAACCATTTTCCCGCCAAAGCGATGATCGCGTTAATGGTCAATTCAGTTCCGTATTGGTCTGCGCCGTTCGGCTCGCGGTTGTAGGTCGTAAAACCCGCGCCGTCCAATGGCAAAACGAAATCAATTCCCGAAGCGTTCGGTTTCGCCGGAACGGAAATGACGGGCGCGGGCGTTTTGAAAAGCAGGCGAAAAGTTTCGTCCGTCAAGTTGCCGTTCGGCTCGATTTCGTTTTTGATTTGAAATTGAATCAAAGCGTTTTGCGTTTTGCCGCCGAAAATTCCGATTCCGGTGTTCATATCGGTTTGCGTCAGGAATTTTTTCGAGACGAGCTTTTCCTGTAAAGCCCGCACGACTCCGCCCGAACTGCCTTTTTTTACCGAATCGTTTAACTGGCGAATTGCGGCTTGCGTCGGCAAATCGAGAACGCCCGTGTCTTTTAATAAAATGTCTTTTTGAAATTGCTTTAGTGCGTCTTCGGTTTTCGGTCCGAAAACTCCAACGCCGGTTTTCTTTTGTTCGGGTGTCAAATAACCAAGGTCAATTAATTCGTCTTGCAGGCTTTCGACCGCCGCACCCGTGTCGCCTTTTTTGAGTTCGACGATGTTGCCGACACTCGTCGTGCCAAGGCGTTCAGAGACTTTTTTACACGCTTCGCCGACGGTAATAACGCCGTCGCCGTTCACGTCCAAACCGCTGTTTTGTTTGTATTGTTTCGAGCCTTTTTCAAACAAAACGAAATCTCTGCCCTTGCCGATTCCCTTCGGATACAGCACCGCCATATATGCGTCTTCGATTGATAAAAGTTTTCCTTTATGCGGCGCGAAATGTTTTTCGACGAAATCGAGTTGGTCTTCGGCGGACATTTTTTCGAGCGCGGCGATGGTCGTGCCTAAACCGATTGCCGTCGCGGGCATAAATTGAATCAATCCGGTCGCGCCGCTCGCTTTGTTTTTCACCGAAGGGCTAAAAGTCGCGCCCGATTCAAAGCTCATAATCGCCATCAAAAAATTCGGGTCAATCAAAATGCGGTCGGCGATTTCGAGAACTTTTTTCCTGAACGCCGCGCTTGTGTTTTCAATTCCGGGAACATTTACAAGATTTGCCATTTTCGTTTTCTCCTTTGATTTTAATTTATCATCTGACAAGCGGCGTGTTCGAGTCGCCGTAATGCTGATACGCGCCCCAAGTCGAATTTATCTGGACGGGCGCGGCGGCTTGCGACGAGATTACGGTTCTGGCTTCGCTTAGAGCCTCGCCGATATTTTTTCCATTCGACAACGCTTCGACGTAGAAAGTCTTGGCGAAATTGGTCGCGTAAATATCGTCAACCTGCCAGCCCGAGCCGACGTAATTTTCGATTCCGCGTACGAAAAACGCTTCGGCGAGTCCGGCTAAAATCCGGTTGGTTTCGCCGGTCGGCAAATTGCGGCACATCTCGCTCGTGCCAAGCTCAGATGAGAAACAAGCGTTGGCGAAAACGAGACGCGGAACTTGACGCAGACGGAAAATCTCGCTGGCGGTCAGGATTTTCAGGTTGCCGGTTTTTTCGTCTTTGCCGAAAACCCAGCCGCTTTTCGCCGTGTTGTTCGGGTCGAAAGTTCCGTGTCCGGCGAAATGCACGAGGTCGAATTCCTTGTCGGCAATCAAACTTAAAATCTCTACGATGTCGCACTGCTCGTAGCCGATGCGCGTTTCAAATTGAAAATCAACTTGATTTTTTAATTCGTCTTTCAGTTGGACAAACAGATTTCTGATTTGCTCGCCCTCGATACGCGCTCCGGCAAGCCGCAGATTTTCTTCCTTCGCAGGATCGGCGATGACCAGAGCCTTAAACATATTGTTAAGCGGCGGCGCAACGCCCGGCATCGAAGCCGACAGGGAGCTAAATTGGCGCGTCAAGTTTAGATTAATTCCGAAATTCGACATTCCTTTCGCGCTGCCGTAGCCGACCATTTCCCAGGGAATCGCCGCCGCGTCGCGGTTCAAAATTAAAACGAGCGAGCGGTTCGAGTCAATCAAGCTCTGAAATTCTTCGGGAATCAAAATCGTGTGCAGAAGCCGCGCGTATTTGTCCTGTTCTTTAAAAGTCCGCGCTCCGCGCAATTTTTCGATTGCCGAATCAACGATAAAATCCTGCACCGGAATTTCGCGCATCGGAATCGCCGCGCTTGATGCGAGAGCCGAAAGCTCAATGAGTCCGGGCGTGCGCTTGATTGTAATGCGCGTCAAATCTTTTTCGTCTTCCTTGCGCTTTCTGGCGTAGGCGCGGACAAAATCGTCGCCTTGCGATTTGTTTCGCTTTTTCGCTTTTTCGACAATCGCCTTCGAGATTTCCGTTTTCGGTTTTTCGACTAATTTAACTTTTAATCCGGCGATTGTCTGCTCGTTTTCGTCCGTTTGTCTTTTGATAATTTCCTGAATCGTGTTTTCGAGCATTTCCTTACGCGGCAGTTTATTCTCGACCAGCACAAGCGTCAGCGTCATAGGTTTGCCGTCGCTGGTCGGTTTGCGTTCGAGCGCGTCGGAGATGCCTGACAGAATGCTTTTGATTGCTCGTTCGATTGAAATTGTTCTGTAGCTCGTGCCGATTAAAACCGTTGCGAAACGGTCGTAGCCGAGTGTCAAAACTGCCGTCGTGATATTCATCAATAAATAGCGCAGGCTGTCGCGGTTAAAGCGGACGTGCTGCCCCATTCCGCCGACAATCAAGGCTTTTGCGTCTTTGTGCAATTTCTTGCCGTCGAGCGGAACGATAAAAAGCTGTCCCAAATCCGTGCCGATAACGCCGTTCAAAAACGAGAGCGTCAGCCAATAATCGAGCGCGGTGTCAATATCGCCGATTGAGCCGCTCGGCGGAATATTCTGATACTGTCCGACGGCGATGACCGGCGCGTTCACGCCGACGATGTTGCCGGATAAGACTTCGATATTTACCGTGTGGCTTGTCTTGTTTTCTTCTTCGGCGGTTTCTTCCTTAAAGTATGAAACCGGCTCTTCGCGGAAATCGAGATTGCCGCCCAAGATAGAACGCAAAACTTTCTTTTCCGCTTCGTGGACGATTGCCGGTTCGACTTTTCTGGCTTCGGAAATTTCCGTCGGCGCGGCGTTTTTTTCCTTCCTGACAATCTCGGCGATAATGGCGGCTTGCTGCAAATCGCCGTTGTCAATCGAGCGAACGGAGCGGGCGCGTTTGATGTCAGGTTTGATAGTCGTCAGCCGCGCGGTCGTGCTGTTTACGCTCGTCAAAATATCTTTGACCGATTCCAAAACAAGCCGGTTGTTCGGCAAATCGGCGTGCGATTCTTCGACGTAGTAAGTCGTTATGCCTTCGAGCAATCCCAATTTGTGCGGAACTGTTCCGTCGCCGTCGAGCGTCGTTATAAAATCGTAAATGCCATTGCTCAATTGCATACCGGAAGCCGTTTCATAGCCGACACCCGCGATATAAGTCATTCGCGCCGCGTCAATCGTCGAAACGCGGTCGTCAAATAATTCTTGATGAAACTGCGGAATCTGCAAAAGATAATCGTCAAACAAAACGTCCGTAAAAGTTTGCCAAAGCGTTCGCTCGTAAATTTCTGGATTGACCAGACGCGAAGGGCATAGCTGATACATTCCGAAAAACGTATTGATAATTCGGAAAATCTCCGCCGAGTTGTGCCATAAATCAATTGTGGCGAGCTTTGCGGCGACGTCGTTTTTGCCCATCAAAGTCTGCACGGCGGCAAACGAGCCGGAGTTCGGCGTGCCGAGCATTACGAGTTTTCCCTTTACGTCGTCCCATAGCGATTTGTAGCGAAAGATAAATTCGCGCACGACTAAGCCGCCCATCGAATGCGCGACAAAATTTACCGTCTCGCCCTTTTTGAATTTCGCTTTGACGAAATCGGCGAGTTTGTCTGCCGCGCCGCCGACGCTCAAACGCCAATCATATGGAAACGGCTCGGCTTGTAAAGTCTCCAAAGCCCTCGCGTAATACCAGCCGATTAAACCCGTCGCTTTGACAGTTTCGCTGTTTGCGTTCGTTTTGCCGTCTTTATTTAATTTCAAGCGGTCTAAATCGCCTTTGACGATGCGCCAGAAATTAAACCAAACCGCGTCCTCGTCGCCGTCTTTATCAACGACCGAAAGATGCGAACCCATAATGCCGGGCAAAAGCACGACGTTGCCGAGCAAACCTCTGGTTTCATTCGCCCGCGCAGACAATTCGCGCAGCTCGCGGAAATTCTCCTCGCCGTAATAATCGCGCAGAGCCTTCTCCTGTGGGTCAATCGCCCGCGTATTCGGTTTGGAGTCGCGCAAAATTTTGCGGACGTTTTGCCAATCCATATTTTCGACTTTCGTTTCGTCTGCCATTTTTCACGCTCCTCGCCAATTTGAATCTTTTTCAATTACAAAAAAATCTGCCGTTTTTTGTTCGCCGTTTTGCCTTCAAGCTGCGGATGCTGCGGGTAATCCGCATCAATCAAATTGTGGAGACGCAGGTGCATCTGCGCGTAAGTCAATTTGTAATTTGCCTCGCGGATTGCCTGAAGCGCAAAATATGTCATCGCGCCGTGATAGATGCCGTTGAAATATGCGTCGTAGGAATACTCTTTGTCGGTGCAGCCACTCAAGAGAACTTCGTTCATTTTCGATTCGGGATATTTGATTTGGCTTTTCGGCTTTGCCTTCCAGGGATTTTCCAGCACGGGCAAGCCGCGCAGAGCCGGACTCAAAAAGCGCACACGGCGGTCGTCCGGCGTTTTCAGACCGGGCAAAATATCGCTAACGGCAGCGCGGGTCGCCGTGCCGGAAAAGCAGTTGTCCAAAATCACCGTCAAGCTCACGTCTTTCGGCAGATTTTTAAACAACCCGCGCAAATCATCGTCAACAATCTGGTTGTCGGAAATGTCGTGAGGACAAATTATTTCGTCGTAAGTTTCCTCGTCGCCATCCTTGTCGGCAACGTAAGAGCCGTGCGAAGAGTTGGTATAAACGAGGTGGTCGCCCGCCGTTGCGCCCGCCAGCAGATTTTTCAGTTCGCCGATAACATTTTTCTTGGTGGCTTGAGAGTCGAGTAAAATTTTGACATCGCCCGCAGCAAAATCAAAATGTTTGTTCAGCGTTTCAGCCCACGCCTTAGCATCGTTGACGCAGCCGTTCAAATCGTTTCCCGCGTATGGATAATCGTTGATGCCGACGCACAAAGCCTTTCGGCTTGCGCCTTTCGATTTTTTGTTTGATTTATTCGACATATTTTCTCCTTATTGGTTTATCGAGCGAGATGTTTAATTAGAACATGTCGTTTGAAATCAATTTTGATTTTTGAAATGTCTTACGGCGATTTTTGTGCCAAATGAGGAGTTCGTTTGAAATATTTTGAGACCGGAGCAGAACCGTTGTGAAATGAGATTTTAGCTGTTTAAACAAGTAAATCCAGACTTTTGGAATCGCGCGAGAGCATATCATTTTTGATAGTTCGACTATCAAAAATGATATGCTCATAACAGAAATCTTTTCGCGCTTTGTTAGAGAAATTCGAGACTTTTGCCTTTCGAAAATAATACAGTCAAAAGTGTTTCGGTAAAACCTGTTTTTAGAAATTACCGCCGTTAAATTCCTCTCGTGTTTGACCTCGCCCAAAATAATTTCGTATAATCTACACTTTTCGACACGGCGAGGATTTCTTGCCTGAGTGTGAAGGAGATAATAATACAGATGAGTTACGCAATTATCAGAACAGGCGGCAAACAGTTTGTGGTCGAATCAGGACAGACTTTGCGCGTGCCTTCGATTGACAAAAAAGAGGGCGAGAAAATTGAACTCGAAGCCTTGTCAACCGGCGAAGGCGCGGATATGAAATTCGGCGCGGCGACCTTGAATGCCAGCATCGTCGGACACGGACGCGGCGACAAAGTTATCGTTTTCAAAAAGAAACGCCGCAAACAATACAAACGCAAACAAGGTCATCGGCAGGATTATACGGAAATTAAAATTGATTAACTTTTAAGGAGAAAGGATTTCAGATTTCAGATTTCAGATTGAAAATAAATCAATCCGCAATCCTTGAGTCTGCAATCCGCAATCGAAATATGGCTCATAAAAAAGGTGTCGGTTCATCTCGCAACGGGCGCGATTCAAACGCGCAAAGGTTGGGTTTAAAAAAATTCGGCGGCGAGCATGTCTTAGGCGGAAATATTCTGGCGCGGCAGCGCGGAACGAAATGGAAGCCGGGCAAAAACGTCGGGCGCGGCAAAGATGATACTCTGTTTGCTTTGATTGAAGGCTTTGTGAAATTTGAAAACAAAGGTCAGAAAGGTAAATTCATCAGCGTCTACACCGAAGGTGCGACGGAACTAAACGTGACGGCGGCGGAAGCGGTTTAGTTCGCAAATTTATTTTCACCGAAAGCGCACACGCTTCCGTCGGAGCGTGCGCGTTTTCTTTTTGTTTTAATTTCATATTCGTTTTGTTTGCCAACAGCAAATCGCCAATCTAAAATCGAAAATTACAGATGTTTATAGACCGCGTAAAAATTAAAATATCAGCCGGAAACGGCGGCGACGGCGTAACGGCTTTTCGGCGCGAGAAATTTGTTCCACGCGGCGGACCTTCGGGCGGCGACGGCGGCAAAGACGGCGACATTTGGATGGAAGCGGACGAAGGTTTAAATACGCTGCTTCATCTGCGCTACAATCCCGAACATCGTGCCGAACGCGGGCGGCACGGCGAAGGCTCGAACCGGCACGGCAAAGACGGCGCGGACGTTCTTGTAAAAGTTCCGGTCGGCACGCAAGTTTTCAATGCCGAATCAAACGATTTGCTTTTTGATTTTACGACGAGCGGACAAAGGTTTTTGGCGGCGAAAGGCGGCAAAGGCGGATGGGGAAATCAGCATTTCGCCACCTCGACAAACCGCGCTCCGAAATATCATTACACGGGCAGACCGGGCGAAGAAAAGGAATTGCAGCTCGAACTGAAATTGATCGCCGATGTCGGATTGGTCGGTTTTCCGAACGCCGGAAAATCCACTTTGATTTCTGTTATTTCCGCCGCCAAACCGAAAATCGCCGATTATCCGTTCACGACTTTAGAGCCGAATTTGGGCGTGGTGGATTTGGGCGAATTCAAAACCTTCGTCGTCGCCGATATTCCCGGACTTATCGAAGGCGCGTCGGAAGGTGCGGGACTCGGCGACAGATTTTTGCGGCACGTCGAGCGCACGAAATTGATTCTTCATCTGGTTGACGTTTCCTCGATTTCGGGACGGGACGCGGTTTCCGATTACGAAATCATCAACCGCGAATTGGCAAATTACAACGCGGATTTAGCGGAGCGACCGCAAATTGTCGTGGCGACGAAAATTGACGCGCTCGACGAACCGGAACGCTTGGAAAAACTGCGCGAAGCGGCGGAAAAAGACGGCAAACCGTTCGTGCAAATTTCCGCCGTAACAAATCTCGGCACAAAGGAATTGGTTAATCTGGTCGCAAATAAATTGCAAGAATTAAAGGAAATGAAAATTGATTTGCAATCGTCAAACGATGCTAATGAAACCGAATAATGCCGCGTCGAATTTTCGCATCGCTTTTTACGGCGGCTCGTTTGACCCGCCACACGACGGGCATCTGACGATTGCGCGAAGGTTAATCGAGATTTTCGCGCTCGACGAATTCGTTTTCATTCCAGCTTTTCATGCGCCGCACAAAAAAGATAAAAAACCGACTTCGGCGTTTCATCGTTACGCGATGCTTTGTTTGGCGACGGCGAGCGAATCGAAAACAAAAGTTTCGACCGTTGAACTCGACGCGCCCGAAAAACCATTTACTTACGAAACGCAAACAAAATTGAAAAACGAATTTGCGAACGCGGAGATTTTCTTCGTCCTCGGTGCGGATTCTTGGGCTGAGATTGACACCTGGCGCGAGTGGGAAAAAGTTTTGACGCTGACGAATATTATCGTCGTAACCCGTCCCGATTATGAAATCGGTTTCGCGCACATAACTGAAGAAATTGAAAATAAAATTGTTGATTTAAGAGATAGTCAGCCGTCAGCCGTCAGCCGTCAGCCGCAAAAAAACGGCGAACGGCTGACGGCGAACGGCGAACAAAAAATCTATATTACAGATGCGGTCAATATGGACGTTTCGGCGACGGAAATTCGCCGGAAGATTCGCGCTTGTGAAAACGATTGGCGCAAACTCGTGCTGCCGGAGGTTGCAAATTACATCGAAAAATACGAACTTTACATTTAGCGTTTATCAATTATGATTAAATTGACAGCGATAAAATTATGGAAGCGACACAGGAAAAATCTCTACAACACGCCGGAACGGAAACAATCGAAATCGTTCCAGCCGCCACACCTTTTGCCGAACTCGACGACGCGGTAAAACTCGCCGTAACTTGCGCGGGCGAGAAAAAAGCGTTTGATATTATCGCCATTGATTTGCGCGAGATTGCGAGCTTTACGGAATTTTTTATTATTGCGAGCGGCGCAAATCAAAGACAAGTCCAAGCCGTCGCCGACGAAATTACCGAGCAACTTAAAAAGCATCTAAACCAGCGCGTCATTCGTGTCGAAGGCTATCAAACCGGCGAATGGATTCTGCTCGATTACGGCGATTTTATCGTCCATATTTTCGAGCGCAAGGCGCGTGAGTTTTACGATTTGGAACGTCTTTGGCGCGACGCAAAAAAGGTTCAAATACCGGACGGCATTTGAACGGCAAAAGTAAAAAGGCAAAAGTAAAAAGTAAAAATGAAGAAAGATTATTACCGCTCAATCGTTTCTTTTAGCTGATGGATTTTTCAACGTGCCTTTTTACTTTTTACTTTGAAATTTTATGAAATTTCGCTTCGTTTGGATTGGCAAAACGAGAGATGTAAATTGGCGGGCGTTGCAGGCGGAATACTTGCAGCGTCTTTCTCATTTTGTAAAGTTTGAAATTTCGGAACTGCCCGACTCCAAGCCCGAACTTGAAAGCAAACGCATTTTGGAAAAAGTGAATCAAAGCAACTTCGTCTGTTTGTTGGACGTTAAGGGACGCTCGGTTTCATCGCCGGAATTAGCCGAAAAGCTGGGAAATTGGCAAAATCGCGGATTCAAGGAAATCGCTTTTGTCATCGGCGGCGCGGAAGGTGTCGCCTCTGAGGTTGTCGAAAGGGCTGACTTTAGTTTATCCTTATCGTTTCTAACTTTCACGCACGAAGCGGCGCGTGTCATTTTGTTAGAACAATTATATCGCGCATATACGATTATCAAGGGGTTTCCATATCAAAAATGAGCAAATTAAATTTAACTAAATTAAAAGATAAACTAATCGCCGAACGCGAAGTTCTCGTGTCGAAATTGAGCAGCAACGATTTGTCGGTTGACGACTCGGAAACGCCGGATCCGGTGGATTTGGCGGTGAGAAATTATTCAAAAAATGTGATGCTGGCTGTTTCGGAAAACGAAAGCCGCCAAGTCGTTTTGATAAACGAGGCTCTGACGCGGCTTAACGAGGACGAATACGGAACTTGTCAAAACTGCGAAAAAGCGATTAATCCGAAACGGCTCGATGCCGTGCCGTGGGCGCGTTATTGTCTGGAATGTCAAGAACTCCTCGAACAAGGTTTGCTCGACGAAGACGAATAACGGAAAGTAAAAAGGCAAAAGTAAAAAGTAGAATATAGAAGCAGCGCGGCGAACGGCGTGAAAACCGATGTGATTAGAGGAAACTTTAATCGAGAGTTGTTTCTTTGCTTTTTACTTTTGCCTTTTTACTTTTTACTTTTAAAGTCTATGTTCGGTAAAATTTTCGATTCTTTGCTCACGATTGCTTATCCGCAAGCGTGTCGGGTTTGCGAAAATTCAGTCGAAAATTATGCGGACGGCGCGGCTTGCGATTCGTGCTGGAAAAGAACCTATTTATTTTCCAATATCGAAACTCTATGCGCGAAATGCGGCGCGTTTTTGCAGGCAAAGCCGCCGGATTTTCA
>JBPCMK010000033.1:0-14280 GCA_051002375.1 Pyrinomonadaceae bacterium
ATTCAAATTTGAATTCCACTCGCGCCTTTTATTCGCGCTTCGCGCTCAATGCGGACGAGCCGTCCGCGCTCCCGGTTTCTTTAACAAATAATTCCTCAAGCGATTGCTTGACGGGCTGCACGGAAACAAGATGTCCGCCGTTTTTACGGATAATCGGCAAAATTTTATCAACGTCTTTTTCCTCTGAAATTTGAATGTTCGCGCCGTTCGGTTTGGCGATTATTGTCGCGTCGGCAACTTCCTTCAATTCGTTTTCCAAAACTTTCGCCGAAACACCTTTGACGTTGATTTCGTAAATCTGCGTTTCGCCGCTTTCGGTTAAAAGCGCGTCGAGATTTCCCGTCGCCGCGAGTTTTCCTTTTCGCAAAATCGCCACGTTGTCGCACAAGGCTTCGATGTCGGACAAGATGTGCGTTGACATAAAAACGGTCGTCCCTTTTTCCCTGAGTTCGGTAATCAATTCTCGAATCTCGCGCCGTCCAATCGGGTCGAGTCCGCTCATCGGTTCGTCGAGAAAAACGATTTCCGGTTCGTTGATTAAAGACTGCGCCAAGCCGACTCTTTGAAGCATTCCTTTGGAAAATTTTCGCAACTGTTTGTCCCAATCTTTTTCGTCCAAGCCGACGCGCGTTAATAATTCTTCGGTTTTATGATTTCTCTGCGCCGCGTTTAGTCCGAATAATTCGCCGAAATAGTTCATCAATTCACGCGCTTTTAAGTAATCGTAAAAATAAGGATTTTCCGGGCAATATCCGATTTTTGCGTGCATTCGGACATCGGAAATATCATTTCCCAAAATTCGCGCCGCGCCGTTTGTCGGAAAAATCAGCGACATCAAAATTTTCATCGTCGTCGTTTTGCCCGCGCCGTTGCCGCCAAGAAAGCCAAAAATCTGTCCGGCTTCGACGCGCAGATTTAAATCGTCCAAAGCCCGCACCTGCCGCTTTTTCCAAAAGCCGACGGCGTAATCCTTCGATAAATTTTCTATCTCCACGATGTAATTCATAAATCAATGCAGAGGAATTTTCGTCTTTTCCTCGTCGAGTTTAACCGCGCATTTCTCCTCGTCCAAAACGTATGGCGCACCGCCCGGATCATTTAAATTATTTGCCTTGTCCACGCGAAAATTCAGTTTGGAATTTTTCAAAAGCGGAAATATTTCTTGAAACGAATTCGGACAACGATTGTTTTTGAGTTTAAATTCGTCGAGAGTTTTCTGAATCGCGTCGCGCTCGTCGAGCGAATCAAGCTGCATAAGACGAAGCGAGGCGACGTTTTTCACTTGCGCGTCTTGCGATTCTGAAAACATTTGCTCGTAGATTGCGCGGGCGGTGTCGCGGCTGCCGCCGTCGGTTTTCGTCTTCGCCACCATCAGCAGCATCCAATTCGGCGCACCTTCGATTTTCGCGCCCGCCGCATAAACTTCCGACGCTTTTTCATATTCGCCGAGCCGCCAGTAAATAAACCCCAAGTTATGATAAAGTCGCCATTTATTCGGATTATTTTCGATTGCCTTTTCAGAAAGCCGAATCGCCTGCTGCGCGTCAATCGCCGGAAGCACCATCGCACCGTAATCAAACACGCTTAAAAACTTCGGGTCTAAAGTCGTGGCGTTGTCGAGATACGGATAAAGCAGGCGCGGATTCAGCGGCTTTAAATCGTCCAAATTTATATCTTGATTGCTGTTCAAAAATTTGTCGCCGATGTATTGCAGAGACTTCATCCAATACCAATCGGCAATCAAGCCTTCAAAGCCGAGCGAATAATTTTTCAGCTTTCCGCCTTGCACCGATAAATCTTCGTCCTCGTAGCCTTCGGGCAGCGCGGGACGATTTTTTTCGAGAAATCCGCTCAAAAAAAACACCGCTGTAAAACCGCAAACGATAACGATTGGCAAAAGTATTGTTTGTTTAGAGAAGGCTTTCATATTTCCGAAGAACATTATTTAAAGTTTCGTCGGCTGAAAATATAAACGGTTACGAAAAGCAAAATTCCGACGTAAATCGCCGCATACAAAAACGCTCCGCCGAGCAGCGCGGCAGGCGGCACATCGCCGTGCGCGGCGTTCGTTCTGAAATTATAAAACGAAAGATTCGGCAATATGTAGTAGAGAAAATCAAAAAACGCTTTGGTAAAGCGCGTGCCAAGATTCGCGGCAAAATCCCGCAACGAAGCGGTAAAATTTCCGATGATAAAAACGAAAAACGTCAAAAGTGCGGACAGCGCGGGCGAGGAAAACGAAGAAAATAAAATAGCGACCGCCGTGAGAATCGTCAGTTCGAGATAAATCAAAAAAACCGCGCCCCAAATCGAGAACGCCAAATTTCCGCCGCCAACATAGAGAATCGCCAGCGACACGCCCGCGCCCATAATCAAAACATTGACGAGCAGCGTCAGACACAAGCCGAGATATTTTCCGACGATAAATTCGCCGCGCCCGATTGGTTTCGAGAAAATCGCATAAACCGTGCGCCGTTCGATTTCTTTGCTGACCAACGAAACGCCGACGAAAATCGAAATAAACGCGCCGAAAACGAGCATCGCGCCCAAACCCAAATCAACAATGGTTTTCGCATCTTGTCCGGCAGTCAATTCGCCAAGAAAAATCGCGCTCGCCGTTATCAGCAAAACGAACAGCACGAGATTATACAAAACGCGGTCGCGCACGGCTTCGCGGAAGGTATTGCGGGCGATAGTAAAAGTATGATTAACAGTTTCCGTTTTCCTTTTCTGAAGTTCCATTGATTTCAGATTTTGTTCTAAAACAATTTGTTCAGCCATTACGATTTTTCGAGTGTAACACGAATTATATTTTGGAAATCGAAGTTTTAATGAAAAAACAAGCAGAACAAGAATTCTCTTGTTCTGCTTGTTTTCAAACTTGAGTTTGATAATTCAAACTATTAGTTGTTAAGGGGCGGCGAGGCGACGGTCGGTGTAGCAGGGGCGGTAGTACCGTTGCCTGCCGTAAAGCGAATAACACCCGATTCATCAATAAAGAACGCGCGTGTTCCGGTTGCCGTTATACCTGAAGCAATAGCGGGTCGCCCGAGAACCGTAAAAGTTGAAGGCGGACCTGCAACAGTCGTATATGTATAGTAGTAACCACTTTTTGCGGTTGCGGTAGTAGTTGCGGCTCCGAAAACACTGTCAATCAAGTTGGCAGTTTGCATTGCAGCCATATCAGGGGCAAATTTACCTGCTCCGGCTGTGGATTGATAAGTAACATTAGCACCGTGCAAAGTGCGAAGCGATGAAATAGCCGAACCTTCGTTAGCGGCGCGACGCGCGGCAAGCAAGTTCGGGATAGCGATAGCGGCGATAATGCCGATGATCACGACGACGATTAATAATTCGATAAGCGAGAAACCTTTTTGATTCTTTTTCATTTTAATTCACAATCTCCTAAAATTTTTTGTCTTTTTCTTTTTCTAACCTTTCTCAGGCACGATAACTTAAAACAAGCGGTGTGCCAAAAGATTTTCGAGATCGAAATTTGTGCGGAGAGCCGATAAATAAAGGGTTCCGCAGACTTGGCGGCATTTGATTGATTGATTTTTAACCGAGATAAAAACCGTCAAATAACAGTTTTCGGCAGAAAGCAGATGACACTTTTTGTCAATACGTTGGGAGCGCGGACGGCTCGTCCGCAAGATTGCGAAAGCAATCTAAAAACTTTGCGTAGAATCCAAGATTATATCTACGCAAAGTATTATTCGCGCTTTGCGCTCAAGCGGACGAGCCGTCCGCGCTCCAACTGCTGCTAAATCTCCAATCGCTTCGCCTTTTACAAAGTCCTGCTTTTACGGGATTGTTTTCGATATAATCAATTGTGTTTTCAAAATGCTCGCGGTTGCGGATGTATCGGTCAAAATAATCTTCCTGCCAAAACTGCCCGCTTCGCCGCAAAATTTTATTAGCTTCGTGAGCGGTGAAGGATTTAAACTTTTTCATAATTTCCGAGAGCGAATTGCTGTTAATCGGCTTGATTAAAAAATGCGTATGATTCGGCATTACAACCCAGGCGATTAGCTTGTAACGAACAGCGTCGAAATGGAGCAGAGATTCTTGAACTTGTCCGGCAATTTCCTGTTTCCCCAAGTAACATTCGCCGTAACCTTTGTCCAGATAATTTTCGATGCGTTTATGAAGCTCGATTTTTGCCTTTTCGTCCTTTTCACGCTCAAGTTCCAATCTCCATCTTTCGACAACTTCCCGCGGCAGAGCGTCGCCGAGATGAAGCGTGATAAACTGACAAATCTCGCCGCCGTCAAAATGCGGCAAATATCCGCGGCTGTGCCAGCCCCTCGGCGCATTTTCGAGTTTTGAGAAATTGTTCGCCATCAGTCGGAGCGCGGACGGCTCGTCCGCAATGAGCGCGGCAGCGCGAATAAAAGTTTAAATAAAGTTCAATATTGAATGTAACTAAAGTTTCTACGTCGCTTGCGCGACGTTTGCGGACGAGCCGTCCCCGCTCCTATTCGCCGCTTCGCATTTGTGCCGAGAGCGTGCGAATTTCGTGTTTGTCAAGCAGATGCCGTAAGGAACGAACTTGCATTTGCAGAAGTTCGGCGGCGCGGGTTTGGTTGCCGCCGGTTTTTTTGAGGGCTTCGACGACGTAGGTTTTTTCGAGATTTTCCAGATGCGAAACCAGATTGATTCCTTCTTCGGGCAAATCGAATTCGGCTTTGATGCGCGTCGGGTTGTAGTTCGTGATGTGGTCTGGCAAGCGTTCGGGCTGAATTTCCTCCAAGCGTTCGAGCGCGACGGCGCGTTCGATGGTGTGTTCGAGTTCGCGCACGTTGCCGTGCCAGGCGTAATTTTCGAGAAACTGCATCGCTTTTTCCGAAACGGAAACTTTCCTGCCCGTCTGCTCGCAGAATTTTTTGACGAAGTGCGTTATCAATTCGGGAATATCTTCGCGGCGTTCGCGGAGCGGCGGCAAGGAGATCGGGATAACCGAGACGCGGTAAAACAAATCTTCGCGGAATGTGCCGTCGTCCGTCATCGCTTTCAAATCTCGATTCGTCGCGGCAATCACCCGCGCGTCAATCGGAATTTCGTCGTGCGCTCCGACGGGGCGCACTTTTCTTTCCTGCAAAACGCGCAAAAGTTTGACTTGCATCGCGGGCAACATCTCGCCGATTTCGTCCAAGAAAATCGTGCCTTTGTCGGCGGCTTCAAACAATCCTTTGCGGTTGGCATTCGCGCCCGTGAAAGAGCCTTTGACGTAGCCGAAAAGTTCGCTTTCCAAAAGCGTCTCGGTGAACGCGCCGCAGTTTATCGAGATAAAAGGTTTTTCCGCACGCGGCGATAAATCGTGAATCGCCCGCGCCACCAATTCCTTTCCCGTTCCCGATTCGCCAGTCACCAAAACGGTTGACTGAACTTCGGCGACCGTTTCAATCATTTGATAAACCGCCTGCATTTTGTCCGAATGTCCGATGATGTTTCGCACACTGCCGCGCTCGCGCTGGGCGCGTTTGAAGGCGCGATTTTCGACAATCAAAGTTTGCCGCTCGAACGCTTTTTTGACGATGATTTTTAATTCTTCAACGTCAAACGGTTTTTGAATAAAATCGTCCGCGCCGAGTTTGAATGCTTCGCGGGCGGTGTCAACCGTCGCAAATGCGGTCATCAAAACAACGCCGATGTCGGGCAGAAATTCGCGCACGTTGCGAAGCAGTTCGATGCCGTTCATATCAGGCATTTTCACGTCCGTGATAATCACGTCGGCGGGCGCGGCTTGCAGTTGTTCGAGCGCGTCGCGCCCGTTCATCGCGGTGCGAATAGTGTATCCGTCGCCTTCAAAAACTAAGGTTAAAAGCTGCCGGTAACTTTGCTCGTCGTCAACGATTAATAAATTTGGCATTTGAAAAATTTAACGCGGGGAATCTTTTATAAAAAGCGGAAACGCTTCTCCTAAATCTATTTTCACAGATTATCATATATCTTTTCAAGATAAATTTTATTTGTCAGCAGCGCATTCAACGATGTCGCAAATATAACGGCGAAACGACACATAGAGACCAAAAAAATTTATCGAAATTGTTTTGTGTTTCTTCGTGTCTTTTCACGATTAAATCCTTTCTCGCGCTTCGCTTATTTGACGTTCAAAAAATCCTTTAGACGCGACGGCTCGTGCGGCATTTCGCTCGTGTCAACTTCGTCGAGCGCGTTATAATTCTTCGTCTCGGTCGGCAGTTCGACCGTTATCGTCGTGCCTTCGTTTTCCCGACTTCGCACGTTGATTGTGCCGTTGTGGTCGCGGACGATTTGATAAACAATCGAAAGTCCGAGACCCGTTCCGCCGGTCGTCGAATTCGAGAACGGCTCGAAAAGTTTCTCGACTTGTTCGGGCGACATTCCGCAGCCCGTATCTTCAAATAAAATTCTGATGCGCTCGCCGCTTAATTCTTCGAGCTTGATTTTCAAAGTTCCGCCGCCGCTCATCGCGCCAATCGCGTTTCGCGCCAGATTCCAGAAAATTTGTTTGAGCTGCGTCGAATCGGCGGAAATCAAAATCGGTTTATCGGGCAAATCGGCTTTTAAAATATGATTTTCCTTGACATCCGGGCTGTGCTTCAGAAGTGTGAAGGTATCTTGAATCGCTTCGCGCACGTCGGTTTCGGAAAAAACGCTGACGCGCGGACGGGCGTAAGTCAGAAAATTCGTGATGATTTTATTCAAACGGTCGGACTCGCGCAGAATGATTTCCATTAAAGAGGCTTGCGAAGATTCGGGCGGCGTTTGCGATTGCAAAACCTGAATCGCGCCGCGCATCGCGCCCAGCGGATTGCGGATTTCGTGCGCCAAACCCGCCGCCACTCTTCCGACCGCCGCGAGACGGTCTTTGCGGCGGACGCTTTCTTCCATCGAGCGAATTTCGGTCAAATCTTGAAACGTCAAAATCAATCCGGTCGTCTCGCCCGCTTCCGAAAAAAGCGGCGAAATCGAATAGCCGACATGCACGACGAAATTTTCCGGCGTGAGAATATCGGTCTCGAAACGCGGCGGATGGTCGCCCGTGTCGGTCGCATCGAGCGAATCGGCGATCCTAATTTTGATATTTCCAAACAAAGAGGAAATTGATTTGCCGCGCATCTCGACGGCTTTATAGCCGGTAATTTCGGCTGCGGTTTGGTTGAATGTGTAAATGTTTCCGTCCAAATCCGTTGTTATCAAACCCGAACGAATTGATTCGACGATGCGCTCGTGAAGGACGCGCAGATTGGCGAGCGTCTTAACGGTTTCCTTTAGCTGCTCGCCCGAAGCGTGTCTGTCCGAAAGACGCGAAGCGAGCAATCCGACGACTAAAAACGCGACATTGTTCAGAGCGATAATTTGAATCGTTCGGGAAATTTCGGGTGTTGTGCCGAGCGAATCAATCGTCGAGGAAACGATCAAACCCGACAAAACGGTGAAAAGCAAAACGCAGACTGCCGCGATAAACAGCGTTTCCTTCGCGCTTAGAAAAATGCTCGCCACGCTGATTATGACGATGTAAAGCGGAATATACGGCGAAGTTATATCGCCCGTTCGCCAAACGAGCCAGGTTATCAAAAGCGCGTCGAGAAAAAACTGCGTGCGAATTTGCCATGCGTAATTTGCGCTCAGCCGGAGAACGAAAAAATAAACAATCGTCAGCCCGACGGAAATCAAAAAAACCAAAAACAGACCGCGTGGAAAATCTTCAAACGAAAGTTTCAGCCGCCCGCTATTCCAAATCCAACTCGCCACGAGAAGTAGGAAAATAGTCAGCAGTCGTCCGATTATCAAAGTTTGAATCTTTTGCGCTAAATGCGTGTTGGCTGAAAGATATTTTTCATTTAAACTGAACATACGAAAATAAAATAAAAAGTAAAAAGGCAAAAGTAAAAAGTGAAGATTATGAATAAGATTGAAACGGAAAACACTTCGCCGATGTTTGACAGCCGCCCTTGGGGAAGTTTCACCGTGCTGGACGAAAGCGAAATTTTTAAAGTAAAAAGAATCGAAGTTTTGCCGGAAAAACGCCTGAGTTATCAAAGCCACCGACAACGCGCCGAGCATTGGTTCGTCGTGCGCGGCACTGCTAAGGTAACATTAAACGACCGCGAAATTCTAGTAAAATCGGGCGAAGCGATTGACATAAAAATCGGCGACAAACACCGCGTCGAAAATCCCGACAAAACAGAAACGCTCGTTTTTATCGAAACGCAAACCGGCGATTATTTCGGCGAAGACGACATCGAAAGATACGAAGACGATTTCGGAAGAATCGCTTAGAATTACGAATTTCAAATTACGAATATCGAATATCGAAATTCCCTTCTTCATTCGTAATTCGTAATTTGAAATTCGTAATTGATTTAACCGCGTCAATCAAATTTTCCGCAATCACGTCGGGTTTTCTTTTTAATTTCTCGACATCTTTTTGTCCATAACCGGTCAAAACCATTGCGGTTTTTATTCCGGCGTTAAATCCGGTTTCCACGTCAATCGCTTTGTCGCCGATTATCCAGGAGCGTTCCAAATCAATATCGAATTTTTCTAGTGCCGCGTCAATCATTCCCGTGTTCGGTTTGCGGCAGGCGCAGCCGTCGGTCGGCAGATGCGGGCAGAAATAAAAAGCGTCTATTTCGTCGGTTAAATCCGTCTGGATTTGCGCGTGAATTTCGCGCATCGCCGATTCGGTGAAAATCCCGCGTCCGATTCCCGATTGATTGGTTACGACGATTATTAAAAATCCGTTTTCTTTCAGAAGCCGAATCGCTTCCGTCGTGTAAGAAAAAAAACGCAAATCTTCGAGCCGCGAAAGAAAATTTACTTCCTCGATTAAAGTTCCGTCGCGGTCTATAAAAACGGCAGGCGATTTTGAATTTTTTATCTCCATCAACTTAATTTATATTCCTAACATTTCCTTCGCTTTATCAAAAACTTCGTCCGCCGAAATTCGCATCATACAGCGATGGTCAATCGGGCAATCGCGCAGCATACACGGCGAGCATTCCACGTTTTTTCTGATGATTTCCGAGCCAATCGGCTGTGTGGTTTTTTCATTCGTCGGACCGAAAATCACGAGCGTTTTCGTGCCGACGGCGGGCGCGACGTGCGCCAAACCCATATCGTTTGAAACAAGCAAATCAACTCGATTTAAAATCGCCGCCGCCTGCGCCAAATCGGTTTTGCCCGTCAGAATCACCGGTTTTTTTTCCGACATCGCGCAAACTTTTTCCGAAATTTCCAATTCGTTTTTCGCGCCGACCAGAACGACATTCGCGTTCAATTCGTTTTGCAGCTTATCGTTTAATTTGGCGTAGTTTTCCGCCTGCCAACGCTTCGCCCGCGAATTGGTCGAACCGACTCCGAGCGCGATTATTTTCCTCGACAAATCAACGCCGCTCGCTTCTAAAAATTTTTCTGCTTCCGTTTTTCTTTCGTCCGAAATTACCAAATCAATTTTCAATTCGTCGTCTAAAATCGTCGTCGCGCCGAAAAATTTCTTTTCAAGTTCAGCGATTAAATGCAAATAATAAAATGCTTCGTGTCGTTGACTTTTCCATTCGGGAATTTCGACCGCCTCCGTGAGCAAGAAACTTCTGCCTTCTTTGGCGTAACCGAAGCGGCGCGGAATGCGTGAGAGTTTGGCAACCAGAGCCGATTCAAACGAATTCGGAAATAGAACGGCTAAATCGAAGTTGCCTTTTTTGAGAATTTTCGCCTGCGCGAATGCGTCTTTGATTTTCGATTCGGTTTTTTCAAACGCGATAATCTCATCTATAAAATTCGCGTTTTCATAAATTCCCTTTGCCCACGAGCGCGTGAGAAGCGTAATCGCCGCCGCCGGAAAAACACGGCGCAGTCCGCGAAGCGCGGGAATCTGCATCACCGCGTCGCCAATCCAATTTGTTCCGCGCACGACTATTTTCACAGGATAATTTTAACGCAGAGGCGCGGAGACGCAGAGACGCAAAGGGAAATAATCAAAATAAAAGGTGAAAATTAAAAAATCTCTTTTGGCTTTCCTTTGCGTCTTTGCGCCTCTGCGTTAAAAAAGCGTTTTCAAACCTTCGTCCAAACTGATTTCCGGCTTCCAATCCAATTCATTTTTTATTAAAGACAAATCCGAAACGTAACTCATCGGCACGGGCGCGGGCAGCGGATTCGCTTCGTCAATCGAAGTTTGATAACCGGAAACCGCTTCCATTTTTTCAATCAATTCGCGCAAACTTAGCGCGTTTTCGCGCCCGCCGCCCAAGTTGTAAAGTCCGTGCCGGATTATCGAATCAATGAACGCTTGGCAGGCGCGAGAGAAATCTTCGACCGCGAGCAAATCGCGGCGCGGCGTTCCGTTTGCCGGAAGTCGTAAAGGCTCGCCTTTGTTAAAAGCGTCGGCGTAATGCGTTACGAAATTCGGCGTGTTGCCTTCGGACATCGGTGCATAAACGGTCGAAAGTCGAAAAATACACGAGCGAAATTTGTTTTGATTGGCGTAAAATTCGACGTAGCGTTCGGCAATCAGCTTTGACCATTCGAGCGCGGATTGACCGGAATAAACGGTCGGGCAAGTTTCCGGGACTTCCGCGAAATTGTCGGCGAATCTGCCGTAAACGTCTTTGGTCGAAGCGAAAATAAACGTCGAATTTTCCCGCATCGAGCGCAGCAGATTTATCGTGCCGTCAACATTCGTCAGAAAAACCATCTCGGTCGAATCGGGCGATTTATCCAAAAACGCGGCGAGATGAATCACGACATCGTAATCTTTGACGCGCTGCGCGTCCTGCATATTTAAAACATCGAGACCCGAACGCCGCGAAAAATCGTCGGCATCAAAAAATTTGCGGACGTGCGTTCCTAAAAATCCGCTTCCGCCGGTTACGAGAATTTTCATAAAACCAATTTTAACGCAAAGACGCAGAGACGCGAAGGCGCAAAGGTTTTAGAACAAACGGCAAAGCGAAAATAATTTCTAGCCTTTGTTTTTTACTTTTGCTTTTTCTTCCTTTGCGCCCTTGCGTCTCTGTGCCTTTGCGTTAAAAATCCCTCTCACTTATTAGCTTCAATCAACCTCTGCATCGAATCCGCATTGCCGATGGCAATTAGCAAATCGCCTTCTTTAATTCGAGTTTCGCCGGTCGGGTGAAAAAACAATTCGCCGTTTTCGCGCCGGATTGCGACGACGATTAAATTGAGTTCGCTGCTGATATTCGTTTCGTGCAGATGCTTTCCGGCGTATACGGAATTTGCGCCGACGGCGACTTCTTCTAAAACGAGATCGAGCGTCTCGGCGACAATCGAATCCATAAAATCGGCAATCGCCGGTCTCAGCAAAGCCCGCGCCATCGCCAGACTTCCGATAATCGTCGGCGCGACGACGCGGTTTGCTCCGGCGCGAATCAGTTTCGGCTCGGCTTGTTCTTCGACCGCCCGCGCGACGATGTGCATTTTGTCGTTTAGTCCGCGTGCCGTCAAAACGACATAGACATTATCCGCGTCGTCCGCCAGACACGACGCTAAACCTTTGGCGCGTTTTACGCCCGCGCGAATCAGATTTTCTTCGAGCGTCGCGTCGGCGATCAGAATGTGCGCTTTTTCGCTTTCAAATTCGGCGACTCTTTCCTCGTTGCGTTCGAGCAGAACAAACGGGCAATTATCTTTTTGCAGGGCGCGAATGATTCTGCGCCCGACGCGCCCGCCGCCGCAGACGATATAATGATTTTCCAATTTTTCCATTTCTCTGGTTTTTCTTTGAATGCCCAGGGCTTCAAAAATTTCCGATTGAATAAAGGCTTGCGCCAGCACGGTCAAAGAATAAAGCACCGTGCCGACACCGATAAGCATAAACGCAATAGTGAAGATTTTTCCCGCCGCGCTTTTCGGCGCAATATCGCCGTAACCGACGGTCGTAACGGTTTCGGTCGCCAGATAAAAGCTGTCGAGCAAGGAAAAGCCTTCGATGAAAGTAAATCCCAACGCGCCGAAACTTATCACCGCGACGATAGCGACGCTGGCATAAACAAGCCGCCTGAGAACAATTTTTGAAAGCGAAGGCAGAATATTCATTTATTTAAATGAGAGATGAGAAATGAAAATAAAATTTCAGTTTCCATTTCTCATCTCTCATTTCTCATCTCTCATTTAAAAACACTAGACACAACGAGCCGAAAATTTATAGTATTTAAAAAGGCAACCGCTCGAAAGGCGAATCCCACTAATCATAAACGACAATTCAAAAATGCCAAACCAAATCCGAGTTAAAAGTCGAAAACCGAAGATGCCGCCGAAGTATTGGCTCAAATCGCATCGCGTCGCGGATTATCAAGCACCGCCGAAATCTTTGTTTCGACGAATTTTGCGTCTTATTTTCAATCCGATAACTTTTCTCTCCTCTCTGATTTTATTTCTCGGCGTATTTTTGACGCTCACATATTTCTGGTTCGAGTATTCCGACCGCATTGATTTGCTGCTCAAAGGCGAAGTTTATACAAGCACGGCGGGCATTTACTCCGCGCCGAAAACTTTGAGAACCGGCGAAGATATTTCGCTCGAAGATTTGACGGCGTATCTGAAATCCGCCGGTTACATCGAAAAAAACCAGCAAGCCGACGCTGCGCGAAGCCGTTATCAAATCGGCGAAAATAAAATTGAAATCGAACCCGGATTGACGGCAACGATTGACGGCAAAAAAACTTTTCCGTCGCTCGCGGTCGAATTTAAAAAGGACGGCAAATCCGTCGCTTCGATGACCGATGAAGATGCGGACAAGGAAATCAAACAGGCGCAGATCGAACCGAAAATTTTAAGCTCAATTGCCGCCGAAGGCGACGGCAGACGCAAAGCGGTTACGTTTCAGGATTTGCCGCCGCAGCTTGTCAAAGCGATTACCTCGACCGAAGACCGCGCGTTTTTCGAGCATTACGGCGTGAACTTTCGCGGCATCGCCCGCGCTCTCTGGCGGCGTTACGAAAAGGAAGACGACGCTTCGCCGCTCGCCAATCAAGGCGGTTCTTCAATCACGCAACAGCTTGTCAAAAATCTGCTTTTAAGTCGAGAGCAAACATTGTCGCGGAAAATCAAAGAAGCGTATATGTCAATCATTCTCGAAACCCGTTTGACGAAAGAACAAATTTTTACGCTTTACGCGAATCAAATTTATCTCGGACAGCAAACCGGCGTATCGATTTACGGCGTGCAGGAAGCATCGAACGCTTATTTCGGCAAAGATGTTTCGCAATTAACCTTGCCCGAAGCCGCGTTTATCGCTGGAATTATCCGCAGCCCGAATCGTTATAATCCGTATAAAAATCTCGAACGAGTAACCGAGAGGCGCAATCAAGTTCTCGATTCGATGCTTGAAGCAAACGAAATCTCGCCGGAGCAAGCCGTCGCCGCCCGGAAAACATCGCTCGATTTACATAAAATTTCCAGCCGCAAGGATTCGCTGGGAATGCCGTATTTTTCACAGTTCGCGGTCGAAGAATTGCCAAAAGTCGTCAGCGACCCGGAAGCATTGCAGCATCTGCGCGTTTATACGACGATTGACCCGGATTTGCAGAAAGCCGCGTATGAGATTGTCAATAAACGGCTCGACAAACTCGACAAATACTTTCCGAAAAAACCGAAGGGAAACTTGCAAGCTGCGCTGGTCGCCATCCGTCCGAAGACGGGCGAGATTGTGGCGATGGTCGGCGGGCGCGACTTTTTGGAAACGCAGTTTAACCGCGCAACCGACGCGCAGCGGCAGCCCGGCTCGGTCTTTAAGCCGTTCGTTTATGCGACGGCGATTAACAGCGCGTATGAATCGGGTTCAAGAGTTTTCACCACATCCACGATTTTCAAGGACGAAAAGAAAAGTTTTCTGGTTGGAACTGACACATACTCGCCGAATAATTACGGCGATGTTTTTTCCAATAAAGAAATGACTCTGCGCGACGCGCTGGTCAAAAGTAAAAATAACATCACGGTTGATTTGGGAATCCAGTTGAACATCGGCAAAGTGATGAATCTGGCGGCAAAAGCCGGAATGCCGAAAGTCGAAAAGGCATATCCTTCGATGGCTCTCGGAACGGCGGAAGCCACGCCTTTGCAGGTGGCGACGGCTTACACGACATTTGCCAATCTGGGCGACGCGGCTTCTCCAATCGCCATTAACCGCGTCACAAACGGCGAAGGGCAGACCGTCGCCGCGCCCGTCACCGTTAAGAAAAAAGTTTTGCAGCCCGATGTTGCCTATATTCTCGACGATATGATGAAGGATGTCATCAATCGCGGAACGGCGGTTGACGCGCGGGCTTGGGG
>JBPCMK010000034.1:0-27977 GCA_051002375.1 Pyrinomonadaceae bacterium
GCGATAACCTTTTTCTAAGGCTTCGCTTTCTGCTACACTCAGTTCAAGTTTTTTGATTTTTCCCATTTCGGGAAATAATATACCATCTTTGTGTCCGACTACTTAGCTGCCAACGTATACTTAAATCAAACTTGTTTCTTGTGCCGCCATATGAGTGCATTACACCTGTTTTTCTATCACGTTCATAAAATATTAAATTCGTTTGATTATAATTGCCATACCAATCCATCTCGGCATCCGAGAGTTTGCGCGGCTCTCCTGTGTCGTTCGGCTTGACCTTTGCCGTGTCAATCAAGGTCTTCAATAACAGCAATTCGCCCGGTGTCGTCGTGCAGGCTTGCGATAGCGGAAATCCATACCAGCCTGCGCTGAGCATCGCATACAACTGCTTGCAAAAATATATCCCTTCGTTGGTTTCAAGCAGTTGATACAATATCGCGCTGCCGTTGATTTTTTTCCAAAACCAGCAGCCGACATCAAAATCGCTGTAATCGTCGAGCAGCGCAAAAACTTGATAGACGACTCCGAGTTTCGTCAAACAGATTTGCGCCAATCGTAAAGACAGTCCGTCAGGGTTGCCGTAATACTGTTTCCAAATTCCTTCGGCTTCGCTTTTGTCGTCAGGCATATAATTTCTCCTCGATTTAGTGAATTCAAGAGTTTTTCTATTGACGAAAGCGATGGCGATTTTTGCAAATTTCCCGATGTATGTGTTTAACTGCCGCAGATTTCGTCAATCGCTTCTTCGTATTTTTCGTCAATCACGCTGCGTTTTATTTTTAGTGTCGGAGTCATTTCACCTTTATCAATCGAAAATTCGCGCGGCAGAAGATAGACTCTTTTCACACGCTCATAATCGTTCGTCTCGCGCGTAAATTCGATGGCATCACGCTGAACTCTTTTGACGACGTACGGATTTTCGCACAATTCTTCGCGCGAACCGTTCGCTTCGATTCCTTCTTCTTTCAAAGTTTGTTTTAAAGTTTCCCAATCAGGAACGATTAACGCGCCGACTTGTTTTCTGCCCGAACCGACGGCGACGGCTTGCGCGACGAGCGGCGATTGCTTCAAAAGACTTTCGACTTGCTGCGGCGCGACGTATTTGCCGTTCGATAATTTAAACAAATCCTTCAAGCGGTCGGTAATGTAAAAATGTCCGTCCTCGTCTTCGTAGCCGACATCGCCCGTGTGATAAAAACCTTCCGCGTCTAAAACCTTCGCGGTTTCTTCCGCGTTGTTGTAATAGCTTTTCATCACATTGCGCCCGCGAATGAGAATCTCGCCGTCCGTTTCGGCGATTCGCATTTCGATTCCGTCAAACGGTGTTCCGATTGAGCCAACCTTATTGTCTTCGGGACGATTCGCGCAAGCAACACAGGCTTCGGTCATTCCATATCCTTGCAAAATCGGAATGCCCGCCGCCCAAAATGCGTAGGATAATTTTCGGGAAAGCGGTGCGCCGCCGGAAACGAAAAATCGCAATTTACCGCCAACGCCCGCCCGCCATTTAGAGAAAACCAGACGGCTCGCAATTCGATGTTTTACACGAAGCGCGGGCGAAACCGATTCGCCTTTATCTTTAACTTCCCAATACTCTTGTCCGACTTCTAATGCCCAATCAAACAATGAAGTTTTCCAGCCGCCGGCTGATTTTCCTTTCTTGACGATTTTGTGATAAACCTGCTCGAAAAGACGCGGCACAGCCGTCATAATCGTCGGCTTGACTTCGGCTAAATACGTCGCCAACTGTTCAAATGCGGCACAAAAATGAATCGAAACGCCGTTCGAGCAAAGCACATAAAAAACCGTGCGCTCGAAGATGTGCGACAGAGGCAAAACCGCCAGCGAACGGTCGGTTGATTTTATCGGCAAGCCTTTTGAAATCGCCGTGATATTCGACGTAAAATTTTCGTGCGTGAGCATCACGCCTTTCGGTTCGCCCGTCGTGCCGGAAGTATAAATAATCGTCGCTAAATCGTCCGTTTTGATTTGAGATAAACTCGTTTCAAACATCTGCGCGTCAATTTTTTCCAACTCTTCGCCGCGTTTTTCAAGCGTTTGATAATTCATCGCCCGCCAATCATCTTCGGGAACGGCATCAGCATCGAAAAAGATTAATTTTTCTAAACGCTCGACCGTCTGAATCGCGTTTTCGGCGTGGCGCAAAATTTTCTTGCCCGAAATAAAAAGCATTTTCGCGCCCGAATCTTCCAAGATGTACCGAATCTGTTCGACAGCTTGCGTCGTGTAAATCGGAACATTGACGGCGCGTAAAGAAAGAATCGCCAAATCCGTGAGCGACCATTCGGGACGATTTTCGGAAATGATGGCGATGCGGTCGCCGGCTTTTACGCCCAAATCGGCAAGTCCGAGCGCGATGCGTTTTATTCTTTCGATTACCGCTTCGCCCGAAAGATTTTCCCAAACGTCTTTGACTTTATGGCTGAGCGCGTCCGGCTTGTTGTGGCGGCGAAACGACTCGATGCAAAAATGCGGAATCGTCTGCGGCAAATTTTCAAAACCGTTTAAATTTTCTGCTGTCATATTTTTGCGATTGCCAATAATAACATTTCAAAAACGAATTTGTCGCTCCCGGAAACGCGGATGGAAGCCTCTGCATTGAGTTTCGAGATGGGCAAAAGAGAAAATCAACTGCGGAGAAAACGTAATCTTCAATTTGTTTTTCTAAATATTTTTCGGGGCGATAGATTTTATCAAACAGAATTTTTTCGTCGAAATCGGCGCACCTTCGCCAGATTGCCGCAGTCTTTCATATCGCACCATTGGCGGCTGCGGTTGCGGCTCGTATCCAAAAACATCCAGCAGCAATCGCCGCCGCATTGCCTGACGCGGGTTAAGTCGCCGGTCGTCAACACCGCCGCCGCCGATTCCGAAATTCGCCAGAGCATTGCGTCAAGCGCGTTTGCATAATCAATCCATTCAAAACCGAAACCGTTTTTCGTGCCGGATAATTTTTGATGCTGCCGGGCGACGTTTAATTCTTCGTTTAATTTTTTCAGGTCGAATGCTTCCGGCTGCCATTTTTCAAACGCCGATTCGCGCTGTCAACAGGCGCACAATCGTTGACCCGGACATCGCTTTAAAATTGACCGGCAAACTCGGACGAAACGCTTTCGGCGTGATGCTGGCTTCGGATAATGCGCCGGGCAATTACAGCGAAGACAAGCGGAACGACCCGACAATTCGACCGGACATCGAAAGATTTATCGGCAAAAATTCCTTCGTCGGCGTGGCGCGTTTCAAGCGCGACATCAGTCGAGAATTGAGCATCGGCGCGATTGCGACGAGTTACGATTTCGTCGAAGAACATAATCGGCTTTTCGGTTTTGACGGCAGATTTACTTTGAGTCGGAAAACCGTTTTCACCTTTCAAACTCTCGGAACGACTTCGCGCAAATTTTTTTATGAGCCGGGCTTGCACCGCAACACGCGCTCGTTTTTTATCAAAATGTCTTATTTGTTCAGGCGAAATCTATGAGAGGAAAAATAATGGAAATAAATATCTTGATTGATGAATTAAAGTCGGTTCATTCCGGCAAAAACGAATGGCAGCCGTCTTTGATGGAATCGCTGCGCGGTATCAATTATGAGCAAGCCGCCGCGCGTCCAATCGAAAACGCGCATAACATTTGGGAACTCGTCGCGCACATTACGGGTTGGGAAGACGTTTTTCGCTGCCGTTTTGAAGGGCAAAAAACAGTCGAACCGGAGGCGGGAGATTTTCCGATGCCTGCCGACGAGAGCGAAAAAGCGTGGACACGAACGCTCGAAGATTTAGAGGACGTTCATCAAAAATTATTGAACGTCGTGGCTGGATTTTCCGATTCGATTCTCGAAACCGAAATCGCGGGAAAAGATTATTCGTTTCGTTTTCTTTTGCGCGAAACGGCTAAACACAAAGTTTATCATTCGGGACAAATTTCGCTGCTGAAAAAGGCTTTTGGCGAAATGGAAAAATAAATATTCGCGCTAACTTCAAATTATTTCGTTTATCACCCGCGCCAATTTTTTCACGCCTTGACGGATTTGTTTTTCGTTGAACGCGGTGTAGCCGAGAAGCATTCCGCCGCGCAAATTTTGATTGATGCAGAAAGCCGAAATTGGGGCTATTTTCAGATTTACTTTCGCCGCGCTGCGTGAAACTTCGCGGTCATTCACGCCTTCGGGAAGCCAGCCGACTAAATCCATTCCCGATTCGGCGGGCGCGATTTCTACGATTCCTTTGAGATGTTTTTGCATTTCTTCAACCAGAATTTGCTGGCGTTCTTCGTAAATCCCGCACATTCGGCGCGTGTGCCGGGCGAAATGTCCTCCGGCGATAAACTCGGCGAGTATGGCTTGGTCAATCGTCGGCGAATGCAAATCGCTCATCGCGCGAGCCGCCGCAAACATATCAACTAAATCCGGCGGCACAACCAGACAGCCGAGTCTAACTGAGGGAAAAATCGTTTTGCTGAATGTGCCGAGATAAATCACACGCTCGTCGCGGTCGAGTCCCTGCAACGAAGCGAGCGGTCGCCCGCCGTAACGATATTCGCTGTTGTAATCGTCTTCGACGATAAACGAATCGGTTTCCCGCGCCCATTCGAGCAGTTTCAAACGCCGCGCCAGACTCATCGTTACGCCGAGCGGATATTGATGCGACGGCGTAACGTAGACGAGCCGCGCTTGTTTGCTTTTTTTTCGCGCGAGATTTAAATCGAAACCTTCGCCGTCAACCGGCACGGGAACGAGTTTCGCGCCCGTCGCTTCAAATATATTTCGCGCTCCCGAATAACACGGGTCTTCAATCCAAAACTCTTCCCCTTTTTCGAGAAAAATTCTGCCGATTAAATCGAGTGCCTGCTGCGTTCCGTTGGTGATAATAATTTGTTCCGCCGTGCAGGAAACGCCGCGAGCCGAGGCGAGATGCGCGGCGACCGCTTCGCGCAAAGGTTGAAATCCGGTCGGCTCGCCGTAAGCGAGAAACGAAGCGGGGGGACTTTTTTGCAGTTTTTGAGAAATTTTCGCCCAAATCTCGAACGGAAATTTATCAATCGCCGACACGCCGTGCTGAAAAGGAACGAGAACGGTCGCGCCGTGATTTCGCAAAAATCTCGTTCCGTTTTCAGATAATTTTTTTCCGTAATCGGAAACTTTTATTCGGCGTGAAATGATTTTTTTCTGATTCTCGCCGCGCTCGACACGCGGAGTTTGCAGAAATTCTTCGGGCAGATGAGCGGCGACAAAAGTTCCCGCGCCCGTTCTGCTTTCGAGATAACCTTCGGCGAGAAGCTGATCGTAAGCGTTGACGACCGTCATTCTCGACACGCGCAGTTGTTTCGCCAAAACGCGCGTCGCCGGAAGCGGCATCGTCGAGTGAAATTTGCCATGCAGAATCGCGCGGCGAATCGCTTCGTAAATCTGGCGATAAAGCGGCACATCGGATTTTTCGTCGAGCATTATGAACGGCGGATGCGGCATATTTTATGATTATAAATCGGTCTAATACTTTTGTCGAAAATTGGCACTTGCCGAAAGACCGATTATGCGTAGAATTGATTTTTATTTCCGTTAGTAGATTTATTATTCGCCAAGCGTTGAAGAAAATCATTATTCACCGCCGACTAAATTTAAATGAGTGAGATTTTGCAGCCAACGAGAAGAACAAAGCTGAAAAGACTATCAAAGCGCGGTTCGTTCGAACGCGAAACGATTTATCAAATTCTCGACGAAGCGTTTGTCTGCCACGTCGGATTCACCGTTGACGAACAGCCGTTTGTCATTCCGACCGGCTATGCGCGAGTCGGAGACGATTTGCTGATTCACGGCTCAAGCGCGAGCCGAATGCTGCGGGCGTTGGCTTGGGAAGTCGAAGTGTGCGTAACCGTAACTTTGATTGACGGACTCGTTTTGGCGCGTTCGGCTTTTCATCATTCAATGAATTATCGTTCGGTGATGATTTTCGGCACGGCGAAAATTTTGAACGGCGAGCGCGAAAAATTCGACGCGCTTCGCGCCTTTACCGAACATATCGTTCCCGAACGCTGGGCGGAAATTCGTCCGCCAAGCGAAAAGGAATTAAAAGCGACGACGGTTTTATCGCTTTCACTAAACGAAGCGTCGGCGAAAATTCGCGCGGGAAATCCGTCTGACGATGAAGAAGATTACGCGCTCGATGTTTGGGCGGGCGTGATTCCTCTGCATCTGACAGCGGGCAAATCTGTTGCTGACGAAAAATTAAAAGACGGAATTGAAGTTCCTGATTATGCCGAAAACTATCGGCGATTTTCAAAATAAAATGATTATGAAAAATTTTTATTTGTTATCGGCGTTGACAATTTTTTTAATCTCGGCGCAAACGTCTTTCGGTCAGAATATGCCTTTCGCTTCCGAGAAGCCTGTTCTTTCGCCGACGATTTTTGCGCCCGGCACGGTTTCGACCGGCGACTATGAAGCCGTGCCGCAATTCTCGCCCGACGGCAAAACTTTTTACTTCGCCAGAGGCACGCCTGATTTTAATTTTTGGACGATTCTGTTTTCGCATTGGGAAAACAATCGCTGGAGCGAGCCGCAGATTGCGCCGTTTTCCGGTCGCTATTCCGACGCTGACGAATTTATTACCGCCGACGGGCAAAAAATGTTTTTTATTTCGCGCCGTCCGACGAGTTCTGACATCTCGCCGAACGCCGCGAACAAATACGATATTTGGATGATGAACAAAACGACGAACGGTTGGAGTGAGCCGCAGAATTTGGGAAAACCTGTCAATAGCGAAGCGAGCGAATTTTTCCCGACGATGACGCGCGACGGAAAAACTTTGTATTTCGGTTCGGGCAGAAAAGAGGGATTTGGCGGCGTTGATTTGTATCGCTCGCGTTTCACGGACGGCAAATTTCAAGAGCCGGAAAATCTGGGCGACGCGATAAATACCGAATTTGACGAGTTTGAACCGATGATTGCGCCGGACGAAAGTTTCTTGATTTTTATGGCGAGCGGGCGACCCGACGGACTTGGCGGATTCGATTTGTATGTTAGCTACAACCGCGACGGCAAATGGACGAAAGCGCGTAATTTAGGTTCTCCGATAAACTCTCCGGCGGACGAGCTTTCGCCGAAAATCTCACCCGACGGAAAGTATTTTTTCTGGTCGAGCAACCGCAGCGCGATTGACCAGCCGAAATCGAAACCGATGACGCTTCGGGATTTGACGAACAATCTGCACAATCCGCAAAACGGTTTGGGCGATATTTATTACATTGATTTCAATGCGCTGAAAATCGAGCTTCGGAAATAAGCATCGAAGCGCGTTGATTATTTAATAGAATCCGAGATGAACCGGATAGAAATAAAAAGGGCAAAAACGTGCGACGCGGAGGCAATCGCTTTTATTTTAGCGGAAGTGTTTGCCGCCTACGAATCGCTTTACACGGCGAAGGCTTTTGCGGCGACGACTCCGCCGGGCGATGTAATAAAAGCGCGTTTTGCCGTCGGTCAAACGTGGCTTGCTCTGCTCAATTGCGAAACGGTCGGCACGGTTTCGGCAGTTCCGCGCGGGACGGATTTATACATTCGCAGTATGGCGATTTTGCCGAAGGCGCGAGGCGCAAAAATCGGCGAACGGATGCTTGAAGTGATCGAAAATTACGCGATTGAAAACGATTACAAGCGACTGACTTTAAGCACTACGCCGTTTTTGAATCGCGCCATTCGGCTTTATGAAAATTTCGGTTTCACACCTTGCGGCGCGGGCGAACTTTTCGGAACGCCTTTGATTACGATGAACAAAGAACTACAAAATTCCGGCGAAGCGGTTTCGATTGATAACAATGAAATTTCAAGGTCGAATTATTCGACGCAGAACGGCGAATAATATTTAAGTTTATCTTAAAAATCATTTTAAAATGTGTTCTAACAAAAATCCGTTTTATAAATAGCTGAATGGAAAACCGCGATGATTTTGTTTGATCTTGCCATACCATCGGCAAAGCGGATAAAGAAGAACGAGTCCGAGAAACCACGCCGCATAAACCACCCACAAAGCGAATCCGGCATCGGATGGCGCGGCGGTCGCCGAAGCGGGAAAATTCAGGAAAAAATAACCGACGCTTTTTCCTGCCAGAAGATTAAGCAAAACTCCGAAGATGTGTGCGACGAACATCTGCAAGACAAAATAAAAAAGCGGAACACGACCGAACGTGATAAAAATCCGGCTCAGAAAATTGCCTTTTTGCAAATTGTCCATCCAAGCTAAAATCAACAATGCCGGTCCGAGCGTCATCAGCAAAAAGAGCAGCGACGGCGGATATTTTGTCGTGTTCAGAAAAGATAAAACGGTAAATGTAAAATTTGACTGACTCGCCCAAGTTTGCGGATCGCCATAGATATTTATTGCGCGAAGCGCGATGAAAAGCAGCGTCAGAGCGAATCCGAGCCGGAGCAAAAATCTTTTGCGCCGTGCGCTTTCCCACGCATAAACCACGCCGAGCGCGTAACCCGCCGCCATTACGCCAATCCAAGGAATTAACGGATAGGCGACAAATAATTTTACGTTTCCGAACACCGGCACAAAGCCCGGCTGATGCAGAATTAGCCACAACTTTTGCATCACATCGGGCGCGGACGTGCCAGCCATTGAAACGGCGGGCGGAACGCCGATTCCATCAAGCGTATTGTGCAGCGTAATCATTGCGATTCCAATGACGGCGACAACACGCACGGGAAGAAAAATAAGCGCGGCGAGAAAAATCATCGAAACGCCGAAAACCCAAATCACTTCTGCCATACCTAAAAATGAGTAATCAACATTGAAAAATATGGCGAACCTGACAACCGTAAATTCCAGCACAATCAGCCAAAGCCCGCGCGTCAGCAAAAATTTCGACAATTCCGCGCGGCTTTTGCCACGCAGTGATTGAAGATAAATGCTCGTTCCGGCGAGAAAAACAAATGTCGGAGCGCAAAGATGCGTAATCCAGCGCGTAAAAAAAAGCAAGACATTCGTTTTCGATAAATCGGTTGGATTGAAACGAAACGCATCGGCGTGAACATATTCGCGTGTGTGGTCGAGCAGCATAATAACCATCACCAATCCGCGCAGAAAATCAACAGAATCAATACGGCGATAAATCTTTTCGGCAATTTCCGGCATAAATTTTAAGTATTGAAAATTTAGTTCATAAAAAATTATTTCGCTTCGCGTTTTGCTTTCGATTCCTCAACGCGCTCTGACAATTTCCAGCGACGGCATTTTTTTCGTCTGCGGATATTTCACATTTTCGCCTTTGATTGCATTCCACAAAATTCGATTGAATAAATTCATATCGGCTTTATCCGCTTCGTCCAAATCGAGTTTTGCGGAGGCTTCGGCGTTTTTGGTTTGCGGCGGATTCGTTTCGTTGAGCGATTGTGCCGGTTTGATTGCCGAATACGGTTTCAAGTCGGCTTTGTCGCTGAAAATCTCGCGCAGCGGTCGCCCGTAAAAATCGAATTGCGAGAGCGGCGGAAGTCTTAAAATTTCTTCCATCGTGGCGAAAACGTCGGTCGTGTTAACAAAGCGATGAATTACCGCGCCGCTTTTGTTATAAGCGGAAATTGCCAGCAAAACCGAGCGGTGCGAATCAACGTGGTCGGGTCCGTCCTGCGCGTCGTCTTCGAGAACGAAAAAAATCGTGTCCTTCCAATAAGGCGAATTCGAGACGGCTTCGACGATTCTGCCCAATGCTAAATCGTTATCGGCGAAACAGGCTTGCGGCGTGTTCAATCCGGCACGCGCACCAGCGGTGTGGTCGCGCGGCAGATGCAGAATTTCGAGCGCGGGCAGATTTCCGTTTTTCACAAATTCCTGAAAATCCCTGAGCCAAGCATCGGCGCGAATCTGGTCGGAAATTTTCATATCGAACGCCGGATAATCGGGATTCGTATATGGCGCAAGCGCGGCTTTGCTCGACCGATATTTAATGGGAGCGTTTTTATTTTCATTCGGAACGGGTTCGGCAAATTCGCCGTAATCGCGCAGAGTCAAACCTTTTTTTATTGCCGCGTTCCAGAGATAACCGCCCGCCGGTTCGTCAATATCGTCGCGGTCGCTGCCGCCGCGTTTGTTGGCGTAAAGCGATGGGATCGTTTTCTCGCCGTAGTCGGTAACATACGCCGCAGTTGACCAAACATGTCCTTGGGAGCTGACTTCGGCGTTGACGAAAAAGCGGTCGTAGAGTCCGAAGCGTTCCGCCAAAGCGTGATGATTCGGCGAGACGAAACGCGGAAAAAATTGCAAGGATGTATCGCCGTCGCCGCCCGCCACATCGCTCAAAATCTGGTCGTAAGTGCGGTTTTCCTTGATGATGTAAATGACGTGCTTGAACGGCGGATATTTTGCCGCTTTTCGTTTCGGCTGATTCCAATTATTGGCTTGCGCGACTCGTTTTGTGAACTGATTCAACTCGCTGTTTTTGAGGTTCGCCGGAAGCCTCGTAATCGTGCCGTTAAGTTGTCCGAGCGTATAATCGGAATTGTCGTCTTCCATTTTTTCTCCCGGTTGTCGAAACTGCGGATTCGGTTTTGTTCCCTTTCCTTTGCCGTTCAAAACAAACAGCGAATCCTTCGTCGCAAGAAGCGCGGTCGGATACCACTCGACGGGAATTCTTCCGGCGATTCGGTTGTTTCCAAAAGCGTTTTTTGCGCCGGAAATTTGTTTTGAAAGATTAAAAACCGCAACCGCGTTATTGTCAGCTTCGGCGACGAAAAGTTTTGTTTCATCGCTCGAAAGTGCGAGCGCGTTCGGTGTGCTGCCTTCGTTTTTGGAAGGCGGCGCGTCCGTCAAATTCGCCGTAACTTTTTCGTTTTTCGTATCAACGACCGCGATTTGATTCGTGCTTGCCGACGCGACGAAAAGACGCGAGCCGCTTTTATTTAAAAGCAAAGCCGACGGATGACGACCGACGTTTATTTTTCGATTTTCCCGCAAAAGTCCGTTTTTATTTGCAGAGAAAACCGAAATCGTATTACCGCCCCAAGCCGAAACGAAAACTTTACCGTCGGGTGAAACTTTGACTTCATACGGATAATTTTCGCATCGCAGACGCTGTTCGATTTTCTTGCTTGCGACATCAATCACGGCAAGCGAATCACCCAAATTTTCGGCGACGTAAAGTTTTTCGCCGTCAGTTGAAAACGCGATTCCGGCGGGAAAGCGCGTGCCGTCTTTTTCCGGCTCTTTTTCCGCCAGAACGATGCGATCAACTAAAGTCGCTTGCTTATTATTCCAAGCGTAGACATAAACGGCATCTTCATTGCCGCCCGAAGCGTAGAGCGTTTTTCCGTCGGGCGAAAACGCGAGTCCTAAAAACGCGCCTTTTTGCGCCAATGTCTGCGTGATATTTCCCGTTTCGCGTTCGACGATTTGCAAACCTTGCTCGCGCCAGCCGTTGAGCGACAAGATAAATCTGTCGCCTTCGGGCGAAAGCATCATCGCCAGAGGCATATTGCCGACCGCAAACGAACCGCCCGCCGCGTCGAGACAAACGCCCGTCGGCAAGCAGGTTTGTTTCGTTTGAACGCCGACGCGCGACAACGCCGGGTTTGTTTGCGCGTCGCCGCTCGTGATTATCAATAAAAACAATGTGCAAAAGAGAAGGATTTTTCCAGACAAAATTTTCAACATAAATTTCTCGCATCGGCTTATCGTCGGCAAATTCAATCGTCTGATTTATGCTCGACGAGCGATTCTTCCGGCAGCGATAACACTAAAATAAACGCGCCGCAGGTCAGCGTCAAATCCAGCATCGCTCCCGTCCACGCGATAGCGTTGTGTAAATCGTTCGCCAAGATATAAACGTGCTGAAACAAATTCAGCGCGAGCATCAACGCGCCGAGCAAAATTGCCGCCGCTCTCGCTCTCTTATTAAAAAGAATCATCGCGCCTGCGGCAATCATCGTAACGCCCGTCAAATAAACCCAAATTATTCGTAGAGGAAAATAATCCGGCACTTTCGCCGTCAGAAAATCCAGATTTAAAAATTGCTCGATGCCGAAGGCGATTAAGCAGAGCGCAAATAAATAAAGACTTATTTTCGCCACGCTTTTTAAGATGCCGTCGTCGCTTTTTGACAAAACACGCGCCAGCATAAAAGCCGCTGACATAATGGCGATGTCCTGCAAAGCTCTCGTCAAATTCGTGCCGCCAAACGGCTCGCTCGCCAGGGTCGGGACGTGAATCAGCAAAATGAATATGAGCAGCATCACGCCGAGCAAGACGGCTGCCGGCAAAGCCAATCGGTTGAAGATGAAACTCAGTCCGGCGGCAATCATCGCCGCGCCTGTGAACAACGCCCAAAAATGTCTCAACGGAAAATAAGCCGGAACTAAACCGGCGACAAAATCCGCATATAAAAAATGCTGCACGCCGAAGATGAGCCAAGGAACGGCGAATATGATTTGAACTGCTCTGGTATATTTTTTCATCGGTTTTCGATAAGATTCTGCGTCAAATTCGGTCTTTCGACAAGAGCCGATTTTTAAAGATTTGTATAGACCAATTTTGCCGTTCGGCTTAAAGATTTGAGTGGAATCGCAAATTTTATGATGAGAAAATGCAGCCGCGAACCGACACGAATCAGCACGAAAAAGGAACAACAAAGTTAGTGTTTTTTCGTGCTGATTCGTGGTAAAGATTCAATAATTTTTCAATTTAAGTCCAATAATTTCTGTCGAGCGAGCGATAATTTATCGCTTCGCTGATGTGGTTCGATTCGATGTTTTCGCTCGCCTCCAAATCGGCGACAGTGCGGGCGACTTTTAGGATTCTATCGTGAGCGCGGGCTGACAAGCCTTGTTTGAGCATCGCCCGTTCGAGCAGCGTTTCGCTTTCGGAATTTAGCTGGCAAAATCGCCGAATCTGCGCCGACGACATCGCCGAATTTGAAAATATGCCGTCGCCTGCAAATCTTTTAAGTTGGATTTCACGCGCTTTGATTATTCGCCCGCGAATTGTCTCGGAACTATCGCCGACCGGAACGCCGCGACCGCGCAGTTCTTTGAAATTGACCGCCGGAACGTCTATGTGAATATCAATTCTATCGAGCAGCGGACCGGAAATTTTGCCGACGTAACGCTGGATTTGAAGCGGCGAACATTTGCATTCGCGCTGGCTTCCGAAATAGCCGCACGGACACGGATTCATCGAAGCGACTAAAGTAAAATTCGCGGGAAATGTCAAGGAAGCGGCGGCGCGGGAAATCGTTACTTGCTTGTCTTCCATCGGTTGGCGCAGAACTTCCAGAACGCCGCGGTCGAATTCCGGCAGTTCGTCGAGAAACAAAACGCCGAGATGCGCCAGAGAAACTTCGCCCGGTTTCGGAATCGAACCGCCGCCGATCAGTCCGGCTTGCGAAACGGTGTGATGCGGATTTTTAAAAGGTCGCTCGGTAATCAATCCGGTTTTCCCCGTCAGTCCGGCGACCGAATGAATTTTTGTAATTTCCAGAGATTCTTCAAATTCGAGCGGCGGCAAAATCGTCGGCAGACGTTTTGCAAGCATCGTTTTGCCCGAACCCGGCGGACCTATCAGCAAAATATTATGTCCGCCCGCGCTGGCGATTTCCAGAGCGCGTTTCGTGCTTTGTTGTCCGCGCACTTCCGAGAAATCTACGCGATATTTATTTTCGCTTTCCTTTAATTTGTTAACGTCCAATTTTAGAGGCGAAACTCGCGGCGCGTTTCCGCCCGCTAAATCTCTGGAAATTTCAACCGCTTCGCGCAAATCTTTTACCGGATAAACATCAACGCCCGCGACGACCGCCGCTTCGGTCGCATTTTCTTCGGGCAGCAGCAGATTTTTTATTTTGTTTTCACGCGCCGCGAGCGCAATCGAAAGTGCGCCGCGCACGGGACGCACACGACCGTCCAATGAAAGTTCGCCGATGCTCAAAGTGTTTTCCAGATTCTCGCTGTTTCCCAAATCGCCGTTCGCGCCCAAGATTCCGAGAGCAATCGGCAAATCGAAGCTCGCGCCTTCCTTTCGGACATCGGCGGGCGCGAGATTGATAGTCGTTTTGTGAAACGGGAAAAAGAATGAACTATTGGTAATCGCCGCGCGAATTCGTTCTCTTGATTCACGAATGGCGGTGTCGGGTAAACCGACGATTAAAACCGTCGGCGAAGAATCGGCTTCGCCCTTGACGGGCTGCAAATTTACTTCGATGTCAACGACGAGCGCGTCAATGCCATAAACGGCGGCGGATTGGACGAGGAAAAGCATAAGTTTTCATCTCACAGAAAAAGGTATTGCAAAACCGGAGTGTTTGAATTTATAACAGATTTTTAATAAAAAGTCTTTTGTCTTTGTCTTTCATTATTATTTTTCGATTATCAAAGTCGCAAAGATTTCACCGCCGAGACGCAGAGGAAACGCCGAGTTTCGCGGAGAAAACAAAATCTCCCGGCTTTCCTCTGCGTCTCGGCGGTGAAATCTTACAATATTTTTACGGGTTAGTTTTAAAATAAACATTTACCTTTTCGGCAACTTGGCATAAAATAAACATCACTTTGCGAAAGCAACTAAATTTTGGAGGTAGCTCATCATAGACAGCAACGATTTTCCAAATCCCGAAAGTATATTTTTAGGAGCAACTATGGACTCGACTTCGATTGCAATGGAACGCGAAGGCGTTTTTCAAGCAGAGGAAAGCACGAGCATTTCCGTATTTCAAACCGTTGCGGCGTGCGATGAAATCATCGAAAAAGACGCGCCGGATTTTGAATTGACCAAACTCGCGGCATCGGGAAACATTGCCGCGTTCGAGCTTCTTTACGAGCGTTATCACCGGCGCACTTATTCGCTTTGTTTGCGAATGACGAGCAGCCAGACTGAATCGGAAGATTTGACGCAGGAAGTTTTTATTCAGCTTTTTCGCAAAATCGGCAGCTTTCGCGGCGAATCGGCTTTCTCCACGTGGCTTCACCGCTTGACGGTTAATCAGGTTTTGATGCACTTTCGGCGACGCAGTGTGAAAAACGAAAAAACATCGGAAGATGGCGAAATGCCCGAACAAATCTTGCCGGGAACGGAAAACCAAACGAAAATGCCTGTCCTCGACCGCATCGCTTTGAAGCGGGCGATTGAGCAGTTGCCGCCCGGTTACAAAAGCGCGTTTGTGCTGCACGACATCGAAGGCTACGAACACGAAGAAGTCGCCAAGATTTTAGGCATCTCGGTCGGCACGTCGAAATCGCAACTCCACAAAGCGCGTCTGAAGTTGCGCGGCTTACTCATCAAGCGGACGGAAGCGTTGTGAGAAAATTTTTGTAAAAATTTGTAAGGCAACTTAAATCTTTCAAAGGCAATCTATTAACTTGAAGTCGAAAATTTGGCGGCAGGCTAATAAATAAGATTCTATAATTACGCAAAAATTTCAAAATGAACTGCGAACAATGCCAAAAATTGATCAGCGTTTATCTGGACAACGAACTCGAAAGCGAAGTTTCGACTGCCGTCCAAACGCATTTGGCTGTTTGCGCCGCCTGCGCCAAAGTTTGCGAAGATTTTGCGATGATTCTGGATTTTTGCAATCTCGACGAAGCCGATTATTCGCTGCCGCCGAACTCGCAGGCTCTCTGGTGCCGCATCAATAATATAATCGAAACCGAAGCTGCGCCGCCCGCCAAAATTTCCGAAGAAAAAACGAAACGCCGTTGGCAATTTTCCTTCGCGCAGGTGTTCGCTTCGATTTTGGGAATCGCTTTGGTCAGTTCTCTGCTGACAATCGTCGGAATTGTAAATTATTCCGCGCCGATTGACGCGGCAAATGTTTCGCCGAGTATTTTTGAACGCGCTTTGGGACGAGTCGGGTTAATCGAAACACCGCAGCAAAAACGCGAGCGGCGGATGCGTGAACAGCAGGCGGCGATTGATTATTGGAACAACCGCGTCGAGGCGAAACGTAAAACTTGGGACGCGCATCTGCGCGAGGCGTTTGACAGAAATTTGAATGAAATCAATCAAACGATGTTTGAATACAACCGCATTTTAGAGAAAAATCCGCAAGATGATTTGTCGGGCGAAATGCTCGATTCGGCGATGACCGAAAAAATGGAACTGCTCCGGGAGTTTGCCGAATTATAGTTACAGAAAAATGAATCGGGATTTGAAAAAAATTTTCTCCCTCAAGAAAGCTACGATTCTTATTTTAACCGTAGTTTTTTTCTTTGTGTCGGCGGCGGCGATTTCCGCGCAGAAAAGATTTTCCAAAACTTATCCGGCGAGCAAAAATGTTCGCCTGCAGTTGACGAACCGCACCGGAACGGTAACGGTCGAAGGCTGGGACAAACCGCAAATCAGCATCGCGGCTGAAATGGAAACGCCGGAAGCGGTAATCGAACCGCAAAGTTTGAGCGGCACGATTTACATCAATCTCGTCAAAGACAATCAAGGCAGAGCGGAAGTCGGCAACGTCAATTTTCTCATTCGCGTTCCTTATTCTTCGTCGGTTGACATCGAAACGCGAATGGGAAATCTGAACGTCAGCAACGTGCGCGGCGGACTCGTCCGAGCGCATATTTCCAGCGAAGGCGATATTACTTTAACCAACATCAGCGCGGATAACGTCGCGGCGGAAAACGTCATCGGCGACATTTTTTTCGACGGCACGATTGCGGCGGAGGGAAATTATCGCTTTACCTCGACGCGCGGCAACATCAATCTTCGCATTCCTTTTAATTCTTCGTTTCGCTTGATTGCCACCGCGCCTTCGACGCGCAGCATTTCTCTCGGCGATTTCGGCGCGTCCGGTATGCGCTTTGTCAGCGACGGGCGGCGCGTCGTCGGACAATCGGGCGACGGCAGCGCGACTATTTCCGTAACGAATCTGCGCGGCAGCATCTCGTTTATTCGCCGCTAAAATTTAATCGCCGAAAGCACCGCAAATTTTGTTATAATCTTCTTGCCTTATCTTCGCGTAATTTCGGCAATCCGACTGCAGCAAATTAAAAATAAAATTATGAAAAAAATCTGCGTCTATCTGTGTTTATCGGTGATTTCAATTTTTCTTTTTCTCGCGTCTTGTCCGGCGCAAACCAAACCTTTAATCAAGCGCACGACTTATAAAAACGAAACCGCCGAATTCGGCGCGGGCGGAACAATTTCCATCGTCGGCGCGCCGAAAGGTTCGATTAAAGTCGAAGGCTGGCAGAAAAACGAAGTCGAGATTTCGGCGGAAGTCGAGATGCAGGCGGAAACCGAAGCCGATTTAGCCGAACTCGCCAAAGTCAACGGCTTTGTCATTGACAATGATTTCGGACATCTTCGCATCACGAGCGTCGGCACGCACGACAAAAATTATATGAAGCGCGTGGCGAAAAAGTTTCCGAAAAATCTGCTCGCGCTGCCCTTTAAAATTGATTACGTTATCAAAGTTCCGGTCTATTGCGATTTGGATGTTACCGGCGGTGCGGGCGATTTTACTTTATCGAATGTCGAGGGCGGAATACGAATAAATTATCTGGAATCGAACGCCGTATTGAATTTAATCGGCGGAAGTGTTCTTGCGACAATCGGCAAAGGCGATGTTACGGTCGTCATTCCGAATCGCAGTTGGCGCGGGCGCAGCGCGGACGTGCAACTTGCAAGCGGCACGATGACCGTTCAGCTTCCGCTTAGTCTCAACGCCTTTGTGGACGCGGAAGTTTTGCGCGTCGGGCAACTCGAAAACACTCTAACCTTCTTAAAACCGCGCGAGCGAACGAAGTTCACCGAAAAATCAATCTCGGCAAAAGCGGGCAACGGCGGCGCGACTTTGAGTTTCACTGTCGGCGACGGGAAAATCAGTTTGACGGCAAATGACAAGTAATTAGAGACGGGTTATTATTTCGCTTGAAAAGGATTTTTATGGGACAGCTAAAACGAAAAACGACAGTTGAACTCGAAAGCGAAATTTACGGCGGCGAGATTTACGAATATCTGCCGCTCGGCAAATACATCGTCGCCAGCCCGCGCGTCTGCGGCGGTCGTCCGACGATAAAATATCATCGCCTCGACGCGCGGCATATAATCGGTTTTTTGAAACAAGGAACTTCAATCGAATACTTGGCGAACAATTTTGAAATTCCGGTTGAAGCCGTCGAGGAAGTCATCGCTCTGCAAGACGAAATTGATTATGAGGCTCGTTATGTATGATTATTTTGGACGAGCATTTGAGTCTGCCGCTCATCGCGGAAGAAATCGAAAAATGGTATCAAGGCTCGGTCAAAAATCTTAGCGAACTGCGCGGCGCAAGCGTTATTAAAGACGAAGGCGTTCCCGAACTTCTCTTAAAAGTCAAAAATCCGACTTTTATTACAATCAACTATACGGACTTTTGGCGCAAAATCGAAGCTCATCAAGGTTATTGCATAATTTGTCTCAAATTAGATTCAAACCGGAGCCTCGAACTTCCAAACCGCTTGCGCGAAATTCTAAAAAATCTCGAACTTAAAACCAAACGCGCCCGAATGGGAAAAGTCGTCTCGGCACGCGGCGTGATAAATTGGTATTCTGTTGACTGAAAAATATGAGTATCAAATCGGATTTATGGCTGCGGCGAATGGCGACCGAAGAAAAAATGATTGACCCGTTTCTGCCCGAACTCGTTAGAGAAATAAACGGCAATAAAATAATCTCGGCGGGCGCGTCGAGTTACGGTTACGATATGCGTCTGGCAGACGACGGCTTTCGCGTTTTTTCGCCGATTCGCGGTTTCGAGATTGACCCCAAAAAATTTGACGAAGCATCGCTCATCGAACCGCCGATGCTCGTCGCCGAAGACGGCGCGAAGTATTATCTTCTGCCGCCGCATCATTACGGTTTGGGCGTAACGGTGGAAAGATTTAAGATACCGCGCAAGGTTACGGGTTTAGCGATTGGAAAATCCACATACGCGCGTGCCGGTTTGCTCGTCAACGCCACGCCTTTGGAAGCCGGTTGGGAAGGCAGATTGGTCGTCGAGATTGCGAATCTGGCAAATCTTCCGCTTCGAGTCTACGTCAACGAAGGCATCGGGCAGATTTTGTTTTTCGAGTCGGACGAAGACTGCGCCGTTTCCTATTCGGATCGCGGCGGAAAATATCAAAATCAGACGGGTTTGACTTACGCGAAAGTTTAATCTTCCAAGCCGCCGAAAAATTTTTAATGATTAGCAAACACGAATTTCGCCACGCGCTTTCCAGATTTGCAAGCGGCGTTACGGTCGTAACCACCAAAGACGCGAACGGACATTCACACGGCATCACGGTTAGTGCGTTTTGTTCGCTGTCGCTCGCGCCGCCGCTCATTTTAATCTGCATTGACAAACACACCGGAAGCCATCACGCCTTTGAAGAAAACGAATTCTTCGTCGTCAACATTCTGCGCGAAGACCAGCAGCATTATTCAGACCAATTCGCCTCGCATCTGCCCGACAAATTTGACGGAATAAAGTTTCACGAAAACGACCAAGGCATTCCCGTTTTAGAAAATGTTCTGTCAAATCTTGAATGTCGCCGCGTCAACTCTCACGACGACGGCGACCATACGATTTACGTCGGCGAAATTGAACGGGCGACGATAAGCGACGGCAAACCGCTCGTTTATTTTCACGGAAATTATCGAAAGCTGGAAAGCTAAACGAAATTCGCAATTCCGCATAAAAATTTAGGCGGAATTCTTATTGCGAGACAAAAACGTATCAAGACATTGTTATTCTTTGACTTTTAACCTTAAAAGGCTTATAAAAATTCTGTCTAAGAAAACTGTAATTCGGTATAACTCAAAGTTCGACGGTTTCTCTTGTATAATGAGATGGGATAATTATGGAAACTGATAAAATCAAAGATGCTCCACGCCGACAGCATTATTATTTTGCTCATATCTATCTTCGGGATGGAGCTTTTAGTCATCCGAAATTATTCATTGATGAACTTTTCAAAGATGACTCTACTCAATACCTCAAAATTCGTTGGGCGATAAATGGTTTCGACAGCAAAGCTGAAGAAGATGATTTTATTCCAGCCGATGGGTTAGAGGCTTTTCCTATTAAAATTGGAAATGATTTTTACGGCGCGTTAGTACAATTACCAAAGCCAGAAAGAATGGCAGAAGCGTATTTTGTAGCTATCGTTTTACCCACTGATGCAGACGCTTCAACGCCCTGTAATTTTTTCACGCTGGAGTTTAGTAGATATGATGACGGTTCAGATAAAACAGTTCTTGGTAATTGGGCTGGTGAAGGAGCGCATTTTAATTTAGGTTCGGGACCTATGCCTGAGAAGCAAGCATTTATTGATGCAATAGAAGAAAGAATGTCTAACCGACCTAAAATAGGCAAAATCAGAATATAGTTGGCGATTCCTTTAAAAGATGGCGCGTAAATAATAACACACTGTCGAACAAACCATTGGATGTGAGGGCGAAACGGCTTCTCTTAACATTTTGCGCGGGAAATTTCAGTTTGCGTATAGCCGGTTTCGTCCCACGTCAGTCCGATGGTTGATATGAGAAAATCTTAAAAACTCGAAGTCATAGAGACACCGACGAAATCAAGAAAATCGGTAAAAATATTAGACAGAATTTTTTAGAATTTCAGCGGCAATCGAACTTTACTATGAAGTGTCGGCAGTCGAAAAATCAGCGCGAGCGGGTTTAGCGCGAAGCATTTGAAAAGGCGATTGGATTCCATGTATCCGGTTGCCTTTCGTCACTTGCAAACTGAATTCGTAATTCGTATTTGATTGACTAGATTGCCGACACACCGCGCTGAAAAGCGGGAAGTAAATTTTATCTCCGCATCCGCTCGCCTATCTCGCGCAATTTTATTTTAATCTCAGCTTCGTCAATTTTCGCCGCCGCACCGTCGCGGTAAATTTCTTCGCCCGCCACCATCGTCATTTCCACATCACGCGCATTTGAAGCGAAAAGCAAAGCCGAATAAACGTCGTGAACGGGAAGTTGCGCGAGATTTGCGAGCGAGACGACAATGATGTCGGCTTGCTTGCCCGCTTCGAGCGTTCCGATTTCCGCGTCTAAACGAAGCGCACGCGCCGCGCCGAGCGTCGCGGTTTCGATGATTTCTCTGGCGGTCAAAAATCGTTTTTTACCTTCCGAATTTCGCGCCGACAGAGCGGCAAATCTCGCTTCTTCTAAAATGTCGCAAGCGTTGTTGCTCGCCACCGAATCGCTTCCGAAACCGACGCGCACGTTTTTATCCAAAAACATTTCGAGCGGCGCGATGCCGTGTCCGAATTTCGCGTTCGATTTCGGACAATGCGCGATGCTCGAATCGCTTTCGGCAATCAGTTCGATGTCTTCGCCGGAAACTTTAACGCAGTGTGCGAGAAGCGGTTTTGATTCGAGTGCGCCGATTCGAGAAAGATATTCGATTGGAGACGTGCGCGGCGCGTTCCATTCGAGATTTAAATTTTTATAAAGCTCGGCGAAAAAGCCTGCGCCCGTTTGGAAAAATTCTTTTTCATCATTCGATTCGGCGGCGTGAATTGATGTTTTTATATTTTTCGCAACCGCGTATTCGGTGATTTTTTGGAAAAGTTTGCGGCTGACTGTATAAGGCGCGTGCAGCGAAATGCCGACGCGGACGAGTGCGGTTTCGGTTTCTTTCAACTTTAAAAATTTATCTTCGAGTTTTTCAAAATCACTTTCGGCTATCTCGTTTTTCGGCGAAAATTCGGTTTCCTGAAAGAGAACGCCGCGCAGATTATTTTTCTTTAACGCTTCAAATCCGGCTGCGCCGAAACGCCCGATGTCGCCGAAACAGGTTACGCCCGCTCGTACGCCTTCGAGTGCGCCGGCGAGCGCGGCGATTTTTATGTCTTGCTCGGTTAATTTTTCGGCGCGAACTTTGGTGAGCTTCATCAGCCACGAATAAAAATCAGCTTCCACGTCGTCGAGAAAGCCGCGCATCGCCGTGATTTCCAGATGCGAATGACAATTAACAAAACCGGGCATTAGCGCGGCTTCGCCAAAGTTTTCGATGTCGGCTTCGGGAAATTCTGCGGCGAGTTCTTTTCTCGTTCCGACCGCGACGATTTTTGTTTCATCAATCGCAATCGCGCCGCCGGAAATCGGCTCGGCGGAAATCGGCAAAACGTATTTGGCGGCGAGAATTTTCATTTTTCAGATTGCGCGGCGGTGAGTTTTATTAAATTTAGACGGTTTTTATTTTTTCGTAATAGCGTTTGAGAATTGACGCGACGTAGGATTTGGTCGAAGCGATATTGATGCGTTCGACGAATTCTTTTTCGGTCAATTTTGAAGCGTCCGCATCGCGCGTCCATTCTTCGACGCGGCTTGCGCCCGCGTTGTAGGCGGCGAGCGTCATCGCTTTTTCCGCCGGAAAGCCGCGATAATTTTCGCGCATTTTTTCGAGATACCAGCAGCCGATTTGAATGTTTCTTTCCGGCTCGCGCAGAAATTCGACCGTGTTCTCCGCCGTCTGTTTTTCAAATTCCTGAAAGCCGGTTTCCTTCGCCCATTCACGCGCCGTTGCGGGCGTAACCTGCATCAATCCGATCTCGCCCGCCGCGCCGATTTTCCAGGCGCGAAAATAAGTTTCCTCGTAAATCACGCTCCACACCAAATTTTCGTCGAGCCGATAAACCGATGCCTGCCGCGCAATCAAATCGTCGTAGCGGTGTATCCAGTAATTGTTAAAAAAATACGCTCCGAACAACGAAACGAGCAAAAGAATTATTGAACAGGAGAGTAGATAGCGACGCATTTGTTTTTAATCATCAGTCGGCGGTTTTCGGTCGTCGGCAGACGCAGTTCCGTTTTTCAACTCGCGGCTTTTTATCGCCGAATTGTCCTTAAATTTTCCCGAACGAATCATCTCCGCAAACAAGTCAACATCGTAATCGGCTTCGCGCGACATTTCTTGACGAATTTCGAGCAGGATTTCCAAAAACTTCGGACGACGATACATACAACTTTTTATTGTTATCGGTCGAGTGAAAATCGTCAACCGAGAAAGCAGAAAAGCGGAAAAGATATACGCCCGGAATTTGACCTAATCGAAAATAAGCTAAAGACAAAAAAACTATTCACTATTCATTATTAACTAATCACTATTTTTCAATGAACAGCAGTGAATAATGAGAACTCCGTCATAAATTCCTTTACTTTTGATAATGTTTGTTTTTAACAATCAGATAAAACCGGGTGAGGGGCGTAAAAACTTTTTCACCTTTTTTACATAATTTCACTTTTCTACTTTTAAGGGCTGACGAGAAATTCCGGCGTAATGATGACCGGCGAGAAAAAACCGGCGGCGGTATTGAACAGCCGCAGTCGCGCTTGTTTGCGGACGTTTGCCAGATAGCCGAAGTTCCACGTAACCAGATAATCAATTTTGTGAAACGACGCGAAAGCGACGTGAAGCGCGTCGGCTAAAAACTTTCTGTGAAAAATGCCGCGCGAAATATAACCTTCGGCGAGAATGGCGACTTCTTCGGCGAGTTCCAAAGTTTCGAGCGCGGCGACTAATTTGAGATAGCCCGTGCGATGCGGTTCGCTGACTTGTTCGAGTTCGCGCCGAACAAGAATCGAACTATATGCTTGATACTCCGACAATTCGTGTTCCCACCAGCGAATCGTCAAATCGCGCCGAAAAGCGTCGCCGTTGTCGAGATACGCGCCGACCACAGAAGTTTCCAAATACAAACTTTGTTTCATCTTTTATAGTTTCGAGTTTCAGACTGCAGGTTTCAAGTCGAGATGTTGAAACTTGAAACCTGCAACTTGAAACTTATTTCAAAGGTTCAAATATCACTTTCGAGTTTTGAAAATCAAATGTCAGCCGATAATTTTTCAGAAAATTTCCGCCCAAAATTCCTGCCTGCTCAAAGCCGGACGTTTCGTTTATCAAATCCAAATCGAGCGCAATCGCCATTACGCTCTGACGGCTGTGTGTGCCGAAGGTGATGCGCGGAAGCAGAAACGAAGGCACGTCTTCGGTAATGCCCGCCGCGCCGATAACCTTCATTTTTTCGTTTCTGATAAAGCGGCTGATTTCCTTTGAACCGGCGAGCGCGTCGGAGATAACGGAAACGCTCGCGCCCGTATCAACGATAAAATTGAGCGGCGCGTCAACGCCTTCCAGATTGACTTCGCCGCTCAAAAATCCGCTCGAAGTCAAACGCAGAGGCAGCGACAACGCGCCGTTTTCAACCGTCTGTTTTTGAGCCGCTTTTTTGCTGATTAACGCGAACGTCCGATTGCCGTAATCAATGGTCGTTAAAAATTTCGAGATGAGCGATAGTCCGATATAGCCGTCAACTCTTTCGCTGGTCGGTTGAAATTTGCGGATATAAACCGGAACGCTTTTGATTTTCACATCGCCGACATAAACCGACGGCAGAAAGCCATAGACGATTTCAAATTTCCCTTCGCCGCCGATGCCCCGCGCCAAACCGCCGCGCGTAATCGGTTTTATTTTTAATCGCTCGGCGGTTTCTTCTGAAATAACGGAAACGCCCGAACCCGTGTCTAAAATAAAATTAAGCGGCTCGCCTTTTTTTTCGAGTTTGACTTGAATAACCGGACGGTCGTTTATCAATCTGAAAGGAACGAGCGTTTGCTCCGCGCCGTCTAAACTGTAGAGCGATTGCCGGTTGCCGAGAAAGCGCAGAAAGCTGATGAGTCCTTTGATGCGGTCGCGCCGCTCGACATCGGTTTGCGGCGAGATTTGCAGAAATTTGTTGTAAGCGGCGGCGGCTTCTTTATATCGTTCGGCTCGCGCCGCAACTTGCGCCAGAGAATATAAAAAATCCGGCTCGCGCGAGTTCAGATAAACAGCTTCGCGCAAACTGTCGAGACCCTGGAAAATTCGATTTTCGTAAAAATCCAGCATTCCGTAACCTGACCACGCCAACGCTTCGCCGTTGTCTAATTTGACGGCGTTGATAAAAGAAATTCGCGCATCGCGGAAATTTCCCGCGCTGAGCAGAGTCGCGCCCAAGACGGCAAAAGCGTGAGCGTTTGTGGGTTCGCTTTTCGCCACTTCAAACGAGAGAGTATAAGCCTCGTTCAAACGTCTCTGTTTGAGCAAAGCGTAACCGAGTGCGAGTTTGGCGGCTGAATCCTTTGGGTTTCGCTCGACGATGCCGCGCAAGATTTTTTCGGCTTCCTGCGCTTCGCCGCGGCGCGTGAGCTTTTCGGCTTGCTTGACTAACTGCCGCGATTCGGTCGCGTCGGCTTGCTGAATTTCGCCGCTCGCCGCCGCGAAATTGGCGGTCAATAAATAAATCGAAACCAAATAAACGAACTTCTTTTTACGGAAAGGAATCTGAAAAATTTTCGTCAACAAATCTTTGCACTTCATAAAAATCCTCCCGTCCTTCGCGCTTCGGAAATTCACTTTAGAATCTCGCCCGTTTTCATTGACCACAAAACTAAATCGAGTTCGTCGAAATCTATTCCGGTTCGCGCGGCTAAATTTTTTAATTGATTTTCAACCCTTAGATACTTCACGCGCGTATTTGGTGGCTTCGCCTCCTCGATTATTTCGAGTTCCGCGAGCGAGCGCAAAATATGTTTATCGAGAATCGCGTAACCTTTCAGTCCGATGTTTCGCAAAAAATGGCTCGCTTCCTTATAGCCCAAACCTTTGATTCTTTTTTCCTTGACCAGCCAATCGCGCCGCTCCAAATCATCGTCGAAACTCAAAAGTTTTTCGCGCAATTTCAAATCGCAATGCTCTTGCAAAAACTCGCGCGAAGCGACGATGTAACCCGCCCGCGCGTTCGGATAGCGATGTCGTCCGCGAAGCGCGTCAGCGAGTTCGGCGTGATTTCCGGTCAGAAGAATCGGTCGGACGGCGGCGACCGAATTGATTCCCATTCGCGCCGAACAGCCGCCCGTAAAGAAACAAAAAACCATCTCTTCCCAGAGCTGCGCGTCATCTCCGCTTTGCCAAATCGCTTCAAATTCGGCAAGCCGGGCGCGAATTTCCCCGCGCCTTTCCGCGTGCGCCGCTTTTCTTTTTTCAATCGTTAAAGGTGTCGAATCTTTTTTCACAAAACAGTTGAGTGCGTTTAATTTTAGGAGTTTTTTCGGCTGATTGCAATGTTTTTTTGAGCGGAGCGAAACCGGCGATTCAAAATCGAGTTTCTCTTTAATATGTAACTTAAAAATTTTTAGAAATTTTTCAAAAAATACTTCCCTTTTCGGCATTTATAATGTATAAGCAAATAGAATCGCATTCATAAGCGATTCTAAAACTTAGCATCTAAATCCGAAGATGGTTCATCAAAAAGCACGCCGTTATAAGGCAAAAAGCGCAAATGATTTTTGTGCTTGAAAGGCAGGTCGGTTGATGTGGTATAATCTGCAACAGCCTTCCGTATGCGGAAAACCCGCCGCATCGCCAAACTAGAAAAATTATGAATAGTTTTATCGAGAATCAAAAATCCTTGTGGCTGAGTGTCGCCGTTCTTTTGCTGATTGGCTCGACCGGATTCGGACAAGTTTCTAATCCGCCGACCAAGCCTTTGCTGCAGCCGATTATCGTTCAGCCGGATAAAACCAAATCCGCGCCGCCCGCCGTTTCCAATTCAAAACCAACGCCTTCTTCAACGCCTTTGGTAACGAAAACCGGAAGTTCGATGCCTCTGTCGGTCGTGCCGCGCAAGACTTCGATTCCCGTTTTGGCGGACGTTGATATTCCGGGCTTTTCGGGAATTTTAGTTGAAAGTTTGGAAGGCAGCGTCGTTTTGGACAGCTATTCAAACTACGCTTTTAATCCCGCGTCAAACGTCAAAATCGCCACCGCTTACGCCGTTCTGAAAACCTTCGGACCCGATTATCGTTTTCCGACGAGCATCTGGACGGACGGGCAGATTGATCCGGCGACCGGAATGCTCAACGGCAATTTATACGTTTCGGGACGTGATCCGATGTTTAATTACGAACACGCGGTTGACGTTGCCAACGAACTGAATCGGATGGGCGTTCGACAGGTGAACGGCGATTTGATTGTTACCGATAATTTTGCGATGAACTACAATATGAACGCGCAATCGTCGGGAAATTCGCTGCTTACCACGATGAATTCAGTCAGACGCTCGACGGCGGCGACACGCGCTTGGCAAAATTATCTCGTCAGTTCACGCCGCTCTGTGCCGTATGTTCCGGGCGTTGAAATTTCCGGCGGCACTTACGTCCAATCGCTTCCGACCAACGCCCGACTTCTTTTCTCGCACGAGTCCGCGCCGATGCGCGAGATTTTGAAGGTAACGCTTTGTTACTCGAATAATTTTTTGGCGGAACGCTTGGGCGATATGATCGGCGGCGCGTATGCCGTCGCGCGAGTCGTGCAGCAAGGCGCGGGCGTGGCTCCCGAAGAATTTTATATTCAAACCGCGAGCGGTCTCGGCACAAACCGCGTAACGCCGCACGCGATGATGAAACTTCTCAGAACTCTGCGCGGCGAATTAGCCAAAAACAAATTGACGTTCGCCGATATTATGCCGGTCGCCGGTATTGATAAAGGCACGCTTGAAGGTCGTTTTAATACGGATTTTTCGCGCGGCAGCGTCGTTGGCAAAACCGGAACTTTGGGAAATACTGATGGTGGTGTAAGCTGTCTGGCGGGCGAGATTCAAACGAAAAACGGCAAATTGCTGTTCGTTATTTTCAATAATCGCGGCAGCGTCGCGCGTTTTCGCGCCTTCCAAAATTCGCTCGTCTCCTTAATTCAAGGTCAACTCGGCGGCGCGATTCCGATGGCTTACAACGAAATTCCGCTCGACGTGCGGCTGGCAAACACGCGCATTAGATACCCGGACACACGCGCCCGCGTCAATCAAGAATAAATTTCGAATAACAATAAAAATTGGGTCAAGACTAGATAAGACCATTATCTTTTGTAATTTTCAAAAGTAAAGAGTAGAGATTTTCATTTCTGTAATTGAAGCGAAACTCGCATTCTTTCAAGTGAAAATAAAAACTGTTTTTTGAC
>JBPCMK010000035.1:0-5869 GCA_051002375.1 Pyrinomonadaceae bacterium
CTCGTGGATTTATATCTGCCGGTCGTTGATGATTTCGACGACGCGATAAACGAAATCGAAGACCGAATTTTCCGAACAAAAAAAGCGAACAATGTAATTTTGGAAGAAATTTTAGACCTTAAAAGAAGCGTCGCGCGGATGCGCCGCGTTACTTCCAAACAGTTAAATGTTTTATATCGCATCGCACACGGCGAATTTCCTTTGATTGAAGATACGCACCTGCCTTTTTACCGCGATGTTTACGACCATCTGCTGCGTGTCGGCGACCTTGCCGAAGGCTACCGCGATTCGATTAGCGGGCTGCTCGATATTCAATTCAACGTCGTTTCAAACCGCACGAACGACGTGATGAAAGTGCTGACGGTTTTCTCGGCGATTATTCTGCCGCTTTCTTTAATCGCCGGAATTTACGGAATGAACTTCGACAATATTCCCGAACTGCACACGAGAAACGGTTATTTCATAACGATAGCGATGATGGTTTTAATCGCCGGCGGAGAATTTATTTATTTCTGGCGCAAAGGCTGGATTTTCGAGAAAGATGAAAGCAAAAATACAGAAGACAAATAAAATTCCGCTACGTTTTAGAATGTAAGGCTGAAGGCATATATTAATGCCAGACAAATTCCGCCGTAAACTCCTGCTAAAATATCGTCGGCGCAAACGCCGATTCCGGCAGGAAGATTTTCAAGCGAACGTATCGGATACGGTTTCCAAATATCGAACAGTCGAAACAAAACGAATCCGGCTGAAACGAATTTCCAAGAAAATGTAAAAGGCGCGAACGCGAACACAATCAGTTGTCCCAACACTTCGTCAACGACAATTTTTTGCGGGTCTTTCTTTTGAAAAATTCGCGCGGCGCGGCTCGCTGCCCAGATTCCCAGAAAGCAAAAAAGCAAAAGCCCGATTGAATTTTTCGCGTAAATCCACGCGGCGATTTGTTCCGCGCTCCAACCTCTGTGAAGAAAATAAATGCCGGTTTTCGTCTCGATTAATTGAATGAAAAGATAAATTCCCACGCCGACCAGCGAACCCCAAGTTCCGGGCGCGAGCGGCAAATATCCGACACCGCAAGTCGCAATGGCGAGCGAAAAATAATCGAGGGCGGTTTTCTTTTCTATTTTTTCGTCGGCAGATTTTCGCGCTTCGGGCGCGGCGGAAATATCAATCAGTTCCTCGTGTTTTGCCATCAGTTCAGACTCGACTTAGAAAATTTTCCGACACGAAAATTTTACGAATGCGAAAGCGCAGAGGGCTTTCGACAATCGCCGTCGCTTTTAAGTTTTCGATTCCCGAAACAAAATACGGCTCGTTGCACGGCGGAATTTTACTTAACCAATCGGGAATTTCCATTTTCAATTCGTCGCACAAACTTTCCGTCGTCGAAGCGATCAGCGCGTCAATTTTCTCATCGCTCAATTCAAACGGCTCGACAAGCATCTGCGGATTTTTGTAGTAACGAAAATCGTCAACAAAATCCATCAGCCACACGCGCCAATAATTCGGCTCGGCGGCGATTTTTTCTTTTGTCTGTTTGAGCGTATTCATTCGCCGTAAATTTCTTCGAGCAAAAATCGAGTTTCCGCTTTGACTTCTTTTTTCGGATAATATCTTTTCACAATCTCAACTGCTTGCGAAACTTTGTCGAGATTTAATTCTTTCGATAAAAATTTGATGTCGGAAACATCTTCCGTATCGGCACGCGCCGCGAGAATTTTCATCGCCAAAAGATAATCAGCCGTCGGAACGAAAACTTTCAGATTGGGAAAATCAAACAGAATCTTTTTTTCGTGTTCGACGACAAACATCTTTACCGCGAGATTCAACCAATCTTGTCTTAAATCGTGCCTTTCCGCGATTTTTGCAATCGCCTGCCGGATAAATTTCACCGGCTCGAAAATCGCGTCAACATCTTTCGTCGCCGGACGCGCTTTGAAAACCAGACACATCACCGCGCCGCCATAAAGACAAATCTCGCCCTTCACATTTCGCGCGGCGAGTTCGTCATTTACTTCGCGCAGATATTGTTCGATTTCTCCGGCGGTCATTTCTTAAATAATTTCACCAATCAAATCGTAATTATGCGCTTCAGAAATTTTCACGTCGTAAATCGCTCCGATTTGCGGATTGAAATTTTCGGGCATATCGTTGATTAAAATATAACCGTCAATTTCCTGCGCTTGTCCTTCGAGACGACCTTGAAAAAGCAGATCGGATTCTTGCGACAAGCCTTCAAAAAGAACTTTGTATGTGTTGCCGATTTTCTGTTGATTTTTTCGTTTGGAAATTTTCGCCTGTTCTTTCATCAAACGCGCTCGTCTTTGTTTGGCAATCTTCGCGTCAACTTTGTTCGGCAAATCGAACGCGGGCGTTCCTTCTTCGTCAGCATGTGTGAACACGCCGACGTTATCGAATTCGCAGTTTTGGACGAAGGTCGTCAATTCTTCAAAATCCGATTCGGTTTCGCCCGGAAAGCCGGTGATAAAAGTCGTGCGAATCGTAATTCCCGGAACTTTTTCGCGGACGCGGGCGATGAGTTTCTCCAGACTCTCACGAGTTCCGCCGCGCTTCATCAACTTCAAAACATTGCGCGAAGCGTGCTGAAGCGGCATATCGAGATATTTAACGGCTTTCGCGGTTTCGTTTATTGCTTCTAAAAATGCGTCTGAAATATGCGTCGGGTAAGCATACATCACGCGAATCCATTCTAAATCTTTTATCTCGCCGAGTGCGCGAATCAATTTCGCAAGCGCGTCAACTTCGCCCAAATCTTCGCCGAAGCGCGATGAATCCTGAGCGATTAAAACGATTTCTTTCACTCCTTGTTTCGCCAAATCTTCGGCTTCCTTTAAAATCGAACCGAAACGACGCGAGCGGAAAGAACCGCGCATTGCGGGAATCGAGCAAAACGCGCACGGTCTATCGCAGCCTTCGGCGATTTTGATAAACGCCGTGTGTGATTCGGTTGCGCGAAATCTCGGCGTGTCGAAATCGTAAAGATACGTCGCTGATTTATTGCCGATTTTATTTAGCGGTAAATCTTTGAAATTTACGCTCTCGTCAGCCGCTTCTAAAATTCTGCCTATTTCGTTCGTGCCGATGAACGCATCAACTTCCGGCAATTCTCTAATCAAATCGTCGCGGTATCTTTCGACCAAACAACCGGCAACGACGACGCGCTTGGTTACGCCGTTTTTTTTCGCGCCCGTCGCTTCGAGAATCGCTTCAATAGATTCGGCTTTCGCCGATTCGATAAAACCGCAAGTGTTCACCACGACGGTTTCGGCTTCGTCCGCGTTATTCGTAATTTCATAGCCAGCCGCTTTCAGTTGACCCATCATCACTTCCGAATCAACGAGATTCTTCGGGCAGCCGAGACTGACAAATCCAACTTTTTTCATTATTTAAACTCTAAATTTTGTTCTTTGAATAAACTTATTATTAAAAATACAACTGTTATAATTGAAAGTATTAACCCGATAGGTTCGAGCCAGTCTATGGATAACTGCCGCAAAATAAAATCACGACAAGAATCAAATGTCGTATAGCGTAAATTTTTACAATGATAAATATAATTAAATACCACCCATATTATTCCATACAGAATGAAAATCAGTGATATTAAATCGCCCCACTTTTTCTTGAGAATTAACATTATACTTCCCAAAAACATAAAGGGAACAACTTGCCAATTTATATATGACCAACCGAATGGAATAGCAGAAATCCAGAACAGTATCCAAAAAATGAACAGCAGAACAATCAAAATTAATCTTATTTTTTGTAAAGTTAATTTCATTATTTTTTAGATTTTAGGTTAGGAATTATTTTCCAAACTATTCAACCAATTCTCAATTTCTATTGTTTCATCTTTCGACAAATTTTTCTCGCCGAAACGTACGCGATTATACTTCTCCGTTATCGAAACGGCTTCCGGCATACTCAATTCAAAGGCGAATTCAAGCGGCGTTTGATGCGCCGCGCGGGTGAAGCCTTTGCTTGCTAAAACTTTTTGCATTCGCTCGTAAAATTCGATTATCGTCGCTTCGTTTTTTCGCTTCAGCCAATCATAAATTCTCCGCCAAACGCCGAGGCGTTTTATTATTCGATAAAGCCAGACAATAAAAATTATTCCGAAAATTGCTGCGAGCAAATATCCGATGCCGAACGCGACGGCTATCGCACTTGCCTGCAAGCCTTTGTCGCCGCGTGCTTCTTTCCACCAATCAGACACGCGATACTGCATCTCGGTCAGCCACGCGGAAGTTTTCGATTGATAATCGGCGAAACTGTTTTTGACCGAGCGCATTAAAGATTTCTGTTCCTGATTGTCGTAAGACACGAAATATTGTATCCAAAAAGTTTCAACGGCTTCGAGATACGAGTTGAATTTTCCGACGATTCCCGACGTATCGCGTGCGGCGGGCTGTCCGGCGAAAGGTGTCGGATCGAATGTAATCCAGGCGTTTGTTTCGGGAAAATAGACTTCGACCCACGAATGCGCGTCTTTTCCTTTGACGATATAAACGCCTGCCGTTTCGTTGAATTCGCCAGACTGAAAGCCATTAACGATTCTGGCGGCGATGCCTTGCGTGCGAAGCATAATCGCCATCGCCGAAGCGAAATATTCGCAATGTCCTTCGCGGACGCGAAATAAAAAATCGGCAAGCGGCTCGTCGCCTTTGGCTTTCATTTCCAGAGAATAGCCGAATTGTGTTTGCAGATATTTTTCGACGGCTTTCGCTTTGTCGTAGCGATTCGTTTTGCTCTCGGTAATTTGTTTGGCGAGATTGGCAATTCGCGCGTCCATTTTTTCGGGAAACTGCAAATACCTTTTATATTCAGGTAAATAATTTTCGTCGTCCGACTTTAACTCTTCCGCGCTCGGCACGCTCATATCCGAATAAACTTTATAGCTCAAACGGTCGGAATTGTTTCGCAGAAAACTTATCGCGCCTTCGGAATCTTTTTTTACGAATTGAAAATTGCCCTGAATGGCGACGGGACGCGAAACGGTGAAAAGCGCAGGCGTGTCAATCGGTTCGAGATAAACGGTTTGAATCGTCAAATTTTCCCTGCCCGACGCATAATCGAGCAGAAAAAAATCCCTTTCGCTTTTATAAATAGGTTCGCTGTATCCGGCTTTCGATTTGCTCCAACGCTTGTTGTCGAAAGTGTCGAGCGCAACGCCGCGCCATTTGAACGAAGTCAAATTTTTTCCGTCCGCATTTTCGATTCGCGCTCGCATTATGATTTGGTCGCTTTGCAAAAGTTGTCCGATTTCTCCCAAAGAAACCGAATCGGAAAAGCCGGTTACGTTTGAAAGTCCGCTTCCGCTGCTTCCCAATCCTGCGCCGCCGACTCTCGGAAGCGCGAAAAACAAAGGCGCGGCAAAGGCGATTATCAAAACAAGCAGTGTGATTGCCGTCGAAGACAAACGCGCGATGGGAATTTTTGCAAAATTATTTTGTTTATTTTCAATTTTTTTGAAGTTTGTATTCTCGCCGATTGAACGCGAAGTTTTTCTAATCTCGAAAGCGATAATCGCGCAAATCGTAACGAGCAGATACAAAATCAAGGAAGCCAGATAAAGCAGGCTGATGCTCGATCCGGCGGCAAGAAGAACTTCAAAAAACGACATCAGATAAAGAAAAAGCCAATCTCTATCAGCCTTTCTTTGAAGAAGTTTTATCGCGGTAAGCATCAAAATCATCTTGGCAAGCATTCCGGCAATCTCCGCCGCGCTCATTCCGGCAACGCCGATTATTTTATATTTACCGATATAAAAAATCGGCACGACGACAAATATCGAAAGCGTTCCTATCCGTTCGGAAATCTGCCAGCGCGAATTTTCCAAAAACCAAGC
>JBPCMK010000036.1:0-23745 GCA_051002375.1 Pyrinomonadaceae bacterium
TCGTCAGAAAATTTAGGTTTCATCACCAAAAGGATGGCAGAAATCTTCGGATTTCTGCCTCCGCTGACGAAACTGAAAATCTAAACTGTTGTTATCAAAGAACTTTAATTTGCACAGACTTCAATTAGCTTTAATGCGTTCGCGGTTATTACGATTGGCATAGCGCGTGGCAATATTGGTAATCGTCTGCGGATTGTCGCTCTGTGAAATATTCAGACGATAAGTGCCGGTGAAATGCGCGTCGCCGTTCGTCAAAATTTCGCCCGGCGAATACGCAGGCATATTCCGGCGATTGTCGAGATTAAACGCCAGACTGTAATAATTCGACAGTTGATTTAAATCCGTCCGCAAACTTCTCCAATCGCGCTGCGCGGCATAATTGCGGCGCAGATTATTTTTCATGAAATCGTCAATTCTGGCGGCGCGGACGAGCAAGTCTGAAACATCCGTATTGAGCGAAGTCCGGTCGTCGAATTTTTTACGCAATTGGTCGGTCAAGTTTTCAAAGTCTTCGACAAATCCGTTGATGTTATCTTCGCGTTTCGTATTATCAAAACGACTGCGGTCGAGAGCGTTGTCTAAACTTTTGTGAAACGCATCGCTTTTCGTTTCGATGCGGTTTAACAAAGACTGAACCTGCGAATCGTTGACGCGATAGGGAACTTGCGCCGCGACGACCGTCGGCGATAAAACGCGTCCGTTCAAATTGAACGCGACGTTGTAAGCACGCGCCAGACGACTCAAATCGCTTTTGAGCAAAGCCCAATCGCCCTGCACGCGGCGTTGTTTTAAGTTCGTCCGCATAAATTGGTCAATTGCCGCCGCGCGATTTAAAACATTGTCCACGTCCGAAGCGGCTGCCGTGCGCCCATCAAAGCGCGAGCGTAAATCGTTCGTCGCCTCTTCAAAGGCTTTGACGCGGTTGTTCAATTCGTCTTCGGTAAAAGTTCCGTCGAGTCGGCTGCGGTCGAGCGCGGCATCGAAACTGCTCCGAAATCTATCGCTGTGGCTTTCGATGCGGCGAATAATTTGTTCGACTTGAGTGTCGCCGACGCGAGTCGTCCGGCGCGTCTGCGCCTCGATGCCGCTCGTCAAACCAAATCCGATTCCTAAAAACGCAAGCGCGAAAATCAACGCCGTCGCCATTATTTGTGTCGTAATTTTTATAATAAATTCTTTGTATCTGTTCATAACAGTTTATATTTTACCTTTTTTAAACGTCCGGCGCGTCGGTGTTCACACTCAAAAACCGCGAGTGTTTTCACTCAAAACCGGCGGCGGGCGCATTGCTCTTTGGATGAATTTACGGATAAACTAATAATTGTTTTTGACGGCTAATCAGAATAGTTTTTACAAGCGAAAATATGCTCAAGCGTCTTTTGGTAATTGACAGTGAACCGAAACTTTTGCGGGCGGTGGAAGCGATTTTGCGCGGCGAAGGTTTTGAAGTTGCGACTGCTCGCAACGCCCGCAAAGCTCTCGTTTTAATCGCTCAAAACGTGCCGGATTTGATCGTCTCCGACGTGCGCCTGCCGGGAATGGACGGCTTTCAACTAGCGCGAAAATTGCGTGCTTCGCCGCATTCCGCGCTCGTGCCGATTGTCTTTTTGACCGCCAGAGACGAAACCGAAGACCGCATCAAAGGCTTTCAATCGGGTGTGGACGCTTATCTGACAAAACCGTTCGAACCGGACGAACTCGTCGCCGTAATCAAAAGCATTTTGCGGCGCGTCGAGCGCACGCGTTCGACGATTGCGCGAATGGTTGGCAGCGAAGAAAAGGAAACCGCATTCGTCCGCGACGAAGAATTAACCGATGCCGAATGGCGCGTCGCACGCGAAGTCGCACGCGGCTTGAGCAACAGGGAAATCGCCTCGAAATTAAACTTGAGCGTTCGCACCGTCGAAAATCACGTCAGCCGGATTTTAGCCAAAAAGAATTTCTCCAACCGCGTCGAAATCGCCCGCCACATTATTTCCAATCAAACAGATTCTAATAGGAATTTCTCAAAGTAAGATTTTATTTAACGCCAAGCCGCCAAGCCGCTAAGGTTTTTAAGCTAATTGACAGATTATATACCGGCGGTTGTTCTGAATAAAAAAATTTGGTTCTTACTTTGCGCCCTTGCGTCTTGGCGACTTGGCGTTAAAATTTTATTTTTTGAGAAAGTCCTACTCTAAGTAAAAACGCTTAACTGAATTAAGTGTTTTTAGAGATTTGCCTGCCCGCATTTTTCTCTAAAATTTCCAAAAGTAAGGAATAAAAATTGTCGCAATTATCCAGAATAAAATATTGAGCGGCGTTCCGACGCGCAGAAAATCAGCGAATTTATATTGTCCGGGCGCGTAAATCAGCGTATTCGTTTGATAGCCGACCGGAGTCATAAAACTTGCGGAAGCGGCGAACATTACGGCAACCAGAAACGGACGCGGACTGACGTGTATTGCGTTGGCGGTGGCGATGGCAATCGGCGTTAAAAGCGCGGCGGTCGCGTTGTTCGACATCGTTTCCGTGAAAACAAAAGTCATCAAATAAAACGCCGAAAGCAGCGCGACCGGACCCCATTCGCCGACGGCTGAAATAATCGTCGAAGAAATCAGAGGAGCCGCGCCGCTGTTTTTCATCGCGGCTTCGAGAGTCAAAACTCCCGCCAGCAGAAAAATTATGCGCCACTCGATAGCCTGATAAACTTCTTCCATTTTGATACAGCCGACAAGGACGAGCAAAATCGCGCCGACGACCGCGCTGACGACAATCGGCGCAATGCCCGCGCTCGCCGACAAGACAACTCCGGCGGCAATGAGAAGCGCGGGAATGAGTTTGCTTTTGCGATAAATCGGGTGATTGATTTCCGAGATAATCACGAACGAAGGATTTTGCCGAAGTTGATTGTAGCGTTCGGTTTTGACTTCCAAAAGCAGCGCGTCGCCCGCGCTTAATTTCGTATCGGCGATTTTTTCGCGCATCAATCGTCCGCGATGCCGGAGAGCTAAAACGGTCGCGCCGAATTTTTCACGAAACTGCAAATCTTCCAGCGATCTGCCGACAAATTCCGAACCCGGCGCGATTACCGCTTCGACTAATTTGACATCCGCCTGTTCAAAATCTTCGTCCTGCCATTTGAACTGCGATTTGAAGAGAACGCCCGGACGATTTTGAATTTTGTTAAATTCTTCCAGATTGCAGCGAACGCGCAAAACGTCGCCGGTTTGCAAAACGAAATCGGGCGAAGGAACGGAAAACACTTCTTCTTCCCGATGAATTTCGATAATGGCGAGGTCAATTTCCTTGACAATCGGCGCGTCCTTAATCGCGTATCCGACCGAAGCCGCATCTTCCAGCAAAACAACTTCGGCGATGTATTCCTGCAAATTGAACGATTCGATTAAATCGCCTTCGGCGCGTCGGTCGGGAATCAAACGTATGCCAATCGAGAGCATATAAATCGAACCGACCGCGAACATTATCAAACCGAGCGGCGCGATTTCAAACATCGAAAACGGCGGCTGACCGTTTTTTTCTGCGATTGAACTGACCAGAATATTGGTTGACGTGCCAATCAGCGTGCAGACTCCGCCGAACATCGAAGCAAACGACATCGGCATCAAGAGCTTCGACGCGCTAATTTTTATATCTTTGGCAACGCCGAGCAGAATCGGAATAAAAACCGCGACGACGGGCGTGTTATTGATAAACGCGGAGAAAAATCCGACGGAAATCATCACCGTTACCAAGCCGAGCCAATAGTTTTTCTTGAAAATATCGGAGGTTATTTTTCCGAGATAACTGACCGCGCCCGTCTTAAAAAGCGCGGCACTAATGATAAACATCGCCGCCACCGTAACAGTCGCTTTGTTGCTGAATCCCGAAATTCCTTCTTCGGGCGAGACAATGCCGAGAAGCAGCAAAGTCGCCATTATCAACAGAGCTATCAGGTCAACCGAAAGTTTTTCGGTCGCAAACAAAATAACGGCGCAGACGGTAACGACGCAAACTAAAATGATTTCATAGTTCATAAATTGCCGCCTCCTAAAGCGTCTAAAAAAGCTATAAAGTAATCAGCGAAAATTTCGCGGTTAATTCTTTCTTTTCTCCAGCACAACCGTTTTGAGCGATTCTTTGGCGATCACTTCGGGGACGCTGCCGAACAGAATTTTCTTGAATCGTCGTCCGGTCGCGCCGAGAATTATCGCGTCGTAATTTCTCGATTCGTTTAAAATTCCGCGCGTTACCGATTCGTTTTCGACGACGCGGCTTTTGACTTTGATTCCGTTTGACGCGGAAATGCGGCTGACGGCTTTTTCGAGAATTTGTTTTGTTCGCTCGACGATTTTTTGCGGCGCGTCCGGCGGCACGACGCTGCACACGGTCAGCGAACCTTTGTTCGCGCGAACAATCGCGGCGGCATATTGTTCGGCGCGAATCGCGTGGCGGCTTAATTCAGTTTCAATATGCGTGTTTTGTGTTTCCGCCACTTTAAATTTTTCTCCTCCTTTTACTCCAAATTGCCGGTCGGGAAAGATATTATTTTAACCACGAAAAAAAACGAAACGACACTAAATTCGATTCTTCTTTTTCGTGTTTATTCGTGTCTTTTCGTGGTTTCAAATTCTTCTCGCCGGAAAAGCACAAATAAAACCCACAATCGGCAACTCGGATTTTGCCTACTTAAAAACAATTACGCCAGCGCGTTTTCGTCACCCGAATCACGGACGAAAATGCAGGTTGATTCGGTGTCGCTGACCATTTGGCGGGCGAAATTAAAATCAAATTCATCGGGCAAACCGAAAATATTCAAATCGGCTTGCGGCGCATGCGTGATGTGTTCGTTAAAACTTCCGTCGAAAACTCTGACGGTCGAAGCCGGAAGCCGCGCCGTTTCCACTAAATTTTCGAGATATTTTTCGGCGGCGGCGACGTTTTCCGCATCGCGCACGACGGTCAGCAAATTGATTTTTCCTTCCCAGTTGCGTTCGATTTGATAAGCGAGCAGCAAAACCAAATCAATGTTGCTCATTCCTTGCACGACGTTCCAATTCGGACTTTGGTCGCGCACCCAAATACTGATGCTGCGTTTTTGTCCCAAACCCGATTTACGATGGTCGGCAAATAAAATCACGCCGAGATTGCATTCCTGAGCGCGTTCGATAACCATTTTTAATTCCGCTTCGCGCTTCGCGTCAGGCGGTTCTGGAACTGATAGAAAAAGAATATTCGGATTTAAAAACGCCGCGCCCATCGTTGCCATACTCGTCAGCAGATTGCGCCCGAAGTCTGTTTTTTCAATCAAAGTCGAATACGCGAAAACGTCTTCTTCACGCAGCGATTTGGTCAATTCGGGCAAATCGGTTTTCAGAGTCGAAGCGGCGTGGTCTTCGGCAAATCCCAAAAGATGAATCGAGCCTTTCGGATACGCAATGTCGTAAATCAAGCGAAACGTGCCGCGCAAATGATGCGCGTCTTCGACCGGAATCAGCAGATTCGGTTTCCATGCGCGTTCTTTAGTCGTCGTAATTTGCGACATTCGACGCGCTGCCCATTCCGCCAGCGAGATAAACATTCCGCTTCGCATATCGCCGAACGGCGCGTTCAAATCTCTCCGCGTCAAAAATATGTAAATGACGAAAACCACTACGAGCGAAACGATGCTGAACGCCGGATTGACGATAAACATCACGAAAAAACAACCGATTGTGCCAATCAGCGAAATCGCCAGCGGAATCCGCAGACTCGGACGGAAACTGATCAATCCGAGACTCTGCTCGATTAAAACGACGACGTTGATCATCGCATAAGTTATCAAAAAAAACATCGTAACGAGCCTGGCGATGGCGGTTAAATCGCGCATCAGAAGCGCGAGCGCGACGATGATTCCGGTCAAAACAAGCGCGTTGCGCGGGTCGCCGTTTTTCGCTTTTTTCGCTAGCAGTTTTTCGCCGAAAACTATTTTGTGTTCGGCGAGAGCTTGCAGAATGCGCGGCGCACCGACGATTGAAGACAAACCCGAAGAAAACGTCGCGCCCAAAAGTCCGGCGATAATCGCCGGTTTCCACAGCGAATAATCAATGGCGACGTTGTAGTTTTCGACCAACTCCTTTGGCGTGGCAATCGTCGCAAACCAGTAAGCCAGAGCCATATAAACCAGATAACTCAAACCAATCGCGGCGAGCGAACCGGCGGGAATGCTTTTGCGCGGATTTTTGAGTTCGCCCGACATATTCGCGCCTGCCATAATTCCGGTCGCCGCCGGAAAAAACAGAGCGAAAACAAACCAGAAACTCGTGCCGCTAAAATTCGTTTCGGGAAAGCCCGGATAATTGCCCCACAAATCAGGCGCGTGCGGCGTTCCCGCAGTATAAAACGTGCCGAAAATGCAGACGAGTGAAACGATAATAATCGCCAAAATCAGATATTGAATCCGAAAAGCGAGATTCGTGCTGATAAAAGCGATGCCGAAAAGCACCGCGAAAGTTATAAAATCAACGAGAATCGCCGGATGATTCGGAAAGATATTGAGCCAGCCTTCGCGGAAACCGAAAATATACATCGCCGTCGCCAGCCCTTGCGAGAGATAAAACGGAATCCCGATGCTGCCGCCGACTTCCAAACCCAAAGATTGCGAAATTATGGAATACGCGCCGCCCGCGCCGATGCGAATATTGGTCGTAATCGAAGACATCGAAAGAGCCGTGCTGATCGTAATGACAAAGGCAATCGTAATAATAATCCACGCGCCGAAAAGTCCGGCGTTGCCGACGACCGTGCCTTCGCGCAGATACATTATCACGCCGAGAATCGTCAGCAGCGTCGGAATAAACACGCCTTGAATCGTTCCGAATTTTTTCATTTACTACGGTAACTTCACATTATACACTCGTTCATTATTTCGCGCGGACTTTTACAAGAACGAGCGTAAAATCGTGCTGTTCGCGAGTGAAAACGCTCACGCTTTTTGAGTGTTCTTAGAAGCTGTTTGGAAATTCAAAAATCGAAGGAATCTACTGTGGATTTGAACGCGGATTTGGCAGATTTGGTGCGCTCGGCGCGGATAAATCAAATAAAATTCCGCTTCAATCTGCCTTATCCGCCAAATCCGCGTTCAAAAATCAGTGCTTTTTATTCTAATTTTGAATTTCCAAACAACTTCTTAAAACTCGATTTTCTCATCATTGAAAAAATAAAATCAGATTTGATTTTCAACTCGCGCGAAACCAAGTAAGGACTCGAACGAAAATTTCGTTTTGTTTTTTGATAAAATAAATATTATGAAAAAACGTCTTCAACATTCACAACTTGTTGTCGCAGTTCTAGCGGCGATTTTAGCGATGCCGATATTCTGTTTTTCCATTCACGCTCAGATAATTCCTGCGACAAACGACAATACCAATCAAGCGACGGCAACCCCGACACCGCCTCCCGCGCCGACACCGATTCCGCTCGCCGACCTTATTTCGCAAGCGCAAGCCGCCTCGAAAAAATTAGAGGAAATTCAGTCGGGTAATTCCTTGAGTCCGGGCATTCAAGTGATTGAAACCGAATTGTCGAAACTCAAAAGCCAACTCGACTCGCGGACGACGGAAACTACGCAGCTTCTCGCGGCGCGACCTTCGCTTGAAACGCTTCGCAAAACCGAGCAGGCTTGGCAGTCGCTGGCAGAAAAAATTCCGACGTGGAAGCGCAATTTGAAAGCGCAAATCGGCGTATTTGACCAACAGCTTGCCGAACTGAAAACACTCGACGAACTCTGGCGGAAATCTTTGGACGCGCTTGTAAAATCTCAAATTCCGGCGCAGAGTAATTCGGAAATCTCACCGAACGCGAACGCTTTGCCGGAAAGCAATTCGGCGATTCAAGCGGAAAATGCCGCGACCATTCCGCCCGAAGTTTTGCAGAAAGTCAATGAAGTCGTCGCCTCTATCAATCAAACACAAACGCAAATCGAAGAAAACCGCGCCCATTTGCTCACGCTGCAATCGCGCGTCAGCGAACAGGAAACGCGCATCAATGACACGCTCGCCGCGATAACAGATGTCCGCGAAGAAGCCTTGACGCATCTTTTCGTGCAGGACAGTCCGGCGATTTGGAATGTGCGGCGCGGCTCGGATTCGGCGGCGGGTTTGGTTCAGGAAACGGAAAATTCTTTTGCGACGCAAGCCGCTGATTTGAGCGAATACGCCGCGCGGCAGAGCGACCGTTTTATACTGCACGGCATTATTTTGATTTTACTAGTCGGCGGATTGTTCTGGGCGCGGCGGCGCGTGCGCCCGTTCGTCGAAAAAGAGCCGGAACTCGAACAAGCCGTTACGATTTTTAAGCTGCCGGTTATTACGGCTTTGATTTTGACGATCCTTCTGAGCGGCTGGCTTTACCCGCAGGCTCCGCGTCTGCTGTCGTCTTTGCTCGGAGCCGCCGCGTTGATTCCGGTCGTCGTTCTGCTCCGGCGACTTTTGGAAAAACCGCTTTTCCCGATTCTCAACGCGCTCGTCATTTTTTATTTCGTTGACCGCCTGCGCGAAATCACCGCCGCTTTGCCGACGGTTTCGCGCGTTTTATTTATCGCGGAAATGGCGGGCGCGATAATTTTTCTCGTCTGGTTTTTGCGCTCGAAACGTCTGGCAAGCAAAGTCGAAGCCGGACATTTTCGAGTTTTTGCCGCCATCAAAAAAGCGATTCCGTTTGCTCTCGTGATTTTTTGCGCCGCGCTTCTCGCCAACGTCTTCGGCTACGTCAGTTTGGCGGGCATTATCGGCAAAGGCATTTTAGGCAGCGCGTATATCGCTTTGATTTTATATACCGCCGTGCAAATCATCGAAAGTCTTTTGATTTTCGCCTTCCGCGTGCGACCTTTCGCGTCTCTGCAAATGGTCAGAGAGCATCGCCCGCTGATTCGCGCGAAAATTTTCAGCCTTCTAAAATGGCTCGCCATCGCCGGTTGGATTGTCTTGACGCTGAATCTGCTTTCGGTGCGCGACACGGTTTTTTCCTATTTTCAAGACATCTTCGCGGCAAAGCTCGCCGTCGGTTCGTTGAGTCTTTCGCTTGGCGATGTCGCTCTTTTCGCTTTGACAGTCTGGCTGGCGTTTGCGATTTCGCGCTTCGTTCAATTCGTCTTAAAGGAAGACGTTTATCCGCGCGTCAATCTGGCGGGCGGCGTTCCGTATGCGATTTCGACGATGCTGCATTACGTTATTTTAGTCGTCGGATTCGTGATGGCGATTGCCGCGCTCGGTTTTGATTTGACGAAATTTACGATTCTCGCTGGCGCGTTCGGTGTCGGTCTCGGATTCGGTTTGCAAACCATCGTCAACAATTTCGTTTCCGGCTTGATTCTGCTTTTCGAGCGTCCGGTAACGGTCGGCGACACGGTGCAAATCGGCGAGCATCAAGGCGATTTGAACGGCATCGGGTTGCGGGCGAGCATTTTGCGAAAAGTTGACGGCTCGGAAGTAATCGTGCCGAACAGCAAATTGATTTCCGAAGAAGTCATTAACTGGACGCTTTCCGACCAGCAGCGCAGATTGGATGTCAGCGTCGGCGTGGCTTACGGCAGCGACCCCGAACACATCATCGAATTGCTGACGAAGGTCGCGCTCAAACACGACAACATTTTAAAATCGCCCGCGCCGCGCACACTCTTCATCGGCTTCGGCGAAAATTCGCTTGATTTTCAGCTTCGCGCGTGGACCGACCACACCGACCAATGGTTCGTCATCAAAAGCGAACTCGCCGTCGGCGTGCATAAAGCTCTGAGCGATGCCGGAATCGAAATCCCGTTTCCGCAGCGCGATTTAAACTTAAAAATTGTCAGTCCCGAAGCGGCTGAAATTATCAAAAGCGGCATCTTAAAACAAAATGCTTCAAACGACGAAAATAATAATTGAAATTATGAAAGCTGCCATTAGAAAAAAGCCGATTTCTCAAAACAAAACTGCAATACTCACATACATAATTGGGCTGTCGTTATTATATGCTCCAAATCTGATTATTTTCTCTCCGCCGACGGTTTCAGCGCAGAGCGTCGGTCAAACACAAATCGCCGCGCCGAAAAAACGTCTGAAAATCGGTCTGGTTTTGAGCGGCGGCGGCGCACGCGGTTTCGCGCATATCGGCGTTATCAAAGTTTTGGAAGAAAATCACATTCCGGTTGATTACATCGCGGGCGCAAGTATGGGCGCACTCGTCGGCGCGTTGTATGCGACGGGCAGAACGCCCGCCGAAATGGAACAGCTTGCGGAAACGCTCGATTGGGACGAGCTTTTGCGCGGGAAACCGACCTTCGACAATTTAACTTATCGGCGCAAGGAAGACCGCCGCAATTTGCCGGGCGCAATCACTCTGGGCGGCGAAGGCAAAAATTTGCGTCTGCCGAGCAGTTTGAATCCGGGACAAGAAATCGGTTTGGTACTCGACCATTTGATGCTGCCGTATGGCGACAACACGAATTTCGATAATCTGCCGATTCCGTTTCGCTGCGTGGCGACCGATTTGGTCAACGCCGAAACGGTCGTACTGAAAAGCGGCTCGCTCGCGCAATCATTAAGGGCGACGATGGCGATTCCGGCGGTGTTTGCGCCGGTCGAATTAAACGGCAAAATCCTGGCGGACGGCGGAATTTTAAATAACATTCCGACCGATGTCGCCAAAGATATGGGCGCGGACATTATTCTCGTCGTGAATATCGAAACGCAGCTCGGCGACCGCTCTTCCTTGCAGGATTTAGTCGGCATTTTAGGACAAACTTTTTACGTCGCTACGGTCGAAAACTCGCGGCGCAGTTTGCGGCAAGCCGACATAATCGTCGCGCCAGATTTGAAGAATTACGGCACATTCGATTTTAAGTCGGGCAAGGAAATCATCGCGCTCGGTTACGAGGGCGCGGAACAAAAAGTCGCACTTTTGAAAAGTCTCGCGCTCGACGACGAAGATTGGCGGCAGTATCTCGATTCACGTCAGGCAAAAGTGCGTCCCGCAATCGAGCCGATTCCCGAATTCACGGTAATTGAAGGAACTGATAATCAAAAGGCGAAAAGAAAAATCGAGAATAAATTAGACGACAAATACGAAAATAAACCGCTCGACGAGAAGGCTCTGGCAAAGGATTTGACGGAACTGACGGGAACGGAAAGATTCGACAATCTCGGTTACGGAATAACCAGCCGCGACGATAAAACCGGCTTGTTCGTTCGCCTGTATGACCCGAAGGAACGCACGCGGCAAACGACGACTCTCGATGTCGGCGTTGATGTCAATAACGTCAATGCCGACGACGTAAATTTCAACGCCATCGGGCGGCTGACGCTATTCGATGTCGGCGGCGACGGCAACGAATGGCGCAGCGACATCAGCATCGGCTCGCGTCTGTTTCTAGGAACGGAATTTTATCGCCCGTTCGGAAACAGCAAATTTTTCGCCGCGCCGAACGCTTTTTACGAAGACCGCAAGGTGAGCTTTTATAACGACGGAAATCGTCTGTCGGAATACTCGTTTCGCACCGCGCAAGCCGGACTCGATCTCGGTTTTCAGCCCGACCGCAACAACGAATTTCGGCTCGGTTATTCAATCGGATATTTGAAAGCCGCGCGGCGCATCGGCGACATTTCGCGCATCTTCGATGTGAGCGGACGGGTGAGTTTCGCCTCGCTCAGATGGAATTACGACACGCGCAACAACTCGCAGATTCCGACCGGCGGCATCGAGTTGAGAAATTCTCTGAATTATTATTTCGAAAGCCCGGGCGCGAGCGGCAATTTCTGGCAAGCCGAATCGAGATTCAACGCCTTTCGCTCGTTCGGCGATAAAAACATCGCGTTCGGATTCGGCGGCGGCGGCACGACGTTCGATAAAACCGCGCCGCTTTTTCAGCAGTTCACGCTCGGCGGATTGTTCAACGTCGGCGGTTACGGAAGCCAAGAATTTCGCGCCAGCAATTATTTGCGGAGCGGTTTCGGTGTGCTGCGCGAAACCTTTTCGCTGCCGCCGTATATCGGCGGAAAATTATATTTCGGCGGCTGGTATGAAGCGGGAAGCGCGTTTGAAAATTTGAGCCGCGCGTCGTATCGCCAGAGCGTTACGGGCGGCGCGGTTTTGCAGACGCGCCTCGGTCCCGTTTTTCTCGGCGGCAGTTTCGCCGCCGGCGGACGCGGAAAACTTTATTTTTCGCTGGGAAGATTTTTTTAGCGAATTAGGGTTATCGAACAATCAATTTTCCGCGCAACATATTCATTCCGCAGGCGAACGTAAATTCGCCGGTTTTGTCGGGCGTAAATTCAATCGGCGTGGTTTTGAAAGCGGGCAAATCCTTCGCAATTCCGAAATCGCCGAAGACGACTCGTTCGCTGCACGAAGCCGTTTCGTCGCGGTAAAAATTAAGTCGCACGGGCGTGTCTTTTTTGACGACAATCACGTCGGGCGAATAGCCGCCCTTGACCATTACCTTTATTTCCTGCAAGCCGGATTCGTTTGGCGCGGCGGCAATCTGTTCACGCTCGCCGAAAAAATACCACAGCACAAAAGCGATTAAAACAACGCCGCCGATGATAACTGAAATTTCCGTCGTGTCCATAAAATTCACCTCAAAATCAAATTATTTTTTAGCCGCAGATTGACACAGATAAACACGGATAAGAAGATATTTTATTTTTAAAATTTCTCATCATGCTTTTGATTTATCTGTGTCAATCCGTGTTCATCTGTGGCTAAATTTCTTCCGCTTTTCAAACTCGCGGCGCGTTAAACGAGCGCAGCCGCAAACTATTTGCCACCACCGAGACGCTCGAAAGCGACATCGCCGCGCTCGCTAAAACCGGCGACAGCAAAATTCCGAAAAACGGATAAAGCAGACCGGCGGCAATCGGAATACCGACGGCATTGTAAATAAACGCCCAGAAAAGATTTTGTTTAATCGTTTTGATAGTCGCTTTCGATAACGCAATCGCCGTAAAGACTCCGCGCAAATCGCCTTTGATAAGCGTGATGTCGCTTGCTTCGATGGCAACGTCCGTGCCTGTTCCGATGGCGATTCCGACATCGGCTTGCGCTAGCGCGGGCGCGTCGTTGATGCCGTCGCCGACCATTCCGACGAGTTTTTTCTCGGCTTGCAGGCGTTTGATTTCGCCCGCTTTTCCTTCGGGCAAAACTTCCGCCAAAACTCTCTTTATTCCGACTTCGGCGGCGACCGCTTCCGCTGTTCGCCGATTGTCGCCGGTCATCATTACGACTTCGAGACCGAGATTTTGCAAAGCTCGAATCGCGTCTTTCGATTCGGGTTTTACCGTGTCGGCAACGGCGACGATTCCGGCGTATTTATTGTCAATCGCGGCGAACATCGGTGTCTTACCCATCCTCGCTAACTTTTCAACCGCCTTCGTCGCGCCGTTCAATTCGACTTTTCGCTCGTTCATCAGACGGAGATTTCCGAGCAACAAATTTTTGCCGGAAACTCGCGCTTCGATGCCGCGACCTTCGAGCGCGTTGAAATTTTCCGGTTTTTCAAATTGTAAATTTCGACTTTCCGCGCCGCGCACGATTGCCGCCGCGAGCGGATGCTCGCTGCGCTTTTCGGCGGACGCGATGATTTTCAATAAATCGTTTTCGGCGTTTCTCAAATCCGCATTTCGCAATCCGAAATCCGCAATCAAGATGTCGGTCAAAGCCGGTTCGCCTTTTGTAATCGTGCCGGTTTTATCGAGAACAATCGTGTTTAATTTGTGCGCCGTTTCCAGCGAGTCGCCGCCTTTGATTAAAATGCCGTTTTCCGCGCCGCGTCCCGTGCCGACCATAATCGCCGTCGGCGTGGCGAGTCCGAGAGCGCACGGGCAGGCGATTATTAAAACCGAAACGAAATTGACTAACGCCATCGTAAAGCGAACTTCGGGCGCGGCGGCGACGAACCAAACGACGAACGTCGCAATCGCAATGCAGATAACGACCGGCGTAAAAATGCCGCTGATCGTATCGGCGAGTTTGGCAATCGGCGGTTTCGAGCCTTGCGCTTCGGAAACGAGTTTGACGATTTGCTGAAGCGCGGTGTCCTTGCCGACTTTGGTCGCTTTGAATTGAAACGCGCCGGTTTTATTGATCGTCGCGCCAAACACTTCGTCGCCTGTTTTCTTTTCAACCGGAATGCTTTCGCCCGTCAACATTGATTCGTCAACTGCCGACGCGCCTTCGGTTAAAATGCCGTCAACCGGAATTTTCTCGCCCGGTCGCACAAGGACAATATCTCTGGGAATGACCGCTTCGGTTTCGATTTCCAATTCTTTTCCGTCCCGAATAACCCGCGCCATTTTCGCCTGAAGTCCGACGAGTTTTTTAATCGCTTCGCCGGTTTGACCTTTCGCTCGCGCTTCGAGCATTTTGCCTAAAAGAATCAATGCGATAATGACGCTCGCCGCTTCAAAATAAACCGGAATCGCTCGCATCGTTTCCATTCCGTTCATCGCTGCCGAAGCGAAAAAATTCGGAAAAACCGTCGCCGCCGTCGAATAAATAAACGCTGCGCCCGTTCCCGTCGCAATCAGCGTATTCATATCCGCCGCTCGATGTCGAAACGCCGCCCAAGCTCCCCGATAAAACTGCGCTCCGCAATAAAAAACGACCGGAATCGTTAAAGCTAATTGCAGCCAATTTACGCCCGCGAAATTCAAAAATCCGACGCGCCCGTGCGACATCGCAATCGCCAAAACGGGAAACGACAAAACGGCGGCAATCAAGAACTTTCTTTTCAACTCCAGATATTCGTCGGCGTGCGCCTTTTCCAGCGAATCTTCCGCGTCGGTCACGTCGGCGGTGTCGTAACCGATGTCTTTAACTTTTTGAATCAAAGCCGAAACATTCGTTTTTTCGGGATTGAAATTAACCGTCGCCTTCGACGTGGCGAAATTAACCGAAGCCGCGCCAACGCCCGCCTGTTTCGACAAAACCTTTTCGATGCGGTTGGCGCACGCCGCGCAAGTCATTCCCGTAATCGGCAAATCAACGCGCTCGAACGCCGCGCCGCCTGTCGAATCGTCATTTTGTTTGCCGCGCAAAATGTTTTCGTTCGCGCCGGTCGTGGTTTTCATAAGCCCTCCTTGAAAATGCGTTTTTCCGAATCGAAATTACGCTTCGACGGGAAATCCCGCCTCGTCTAAAATTTCACTCAATTTCTCGCGCGAAACCTGCCCGTCGTGTTCGACGGTAACGACTTTTTTATCTATATCTACCTCGACTTTATTGATGCCCGAAAAATTGCCGAGCGCGTTTTTGATGCCGCCCGCGCAGCCGCCGCAAACTATGCTCGGCACTCGAAGTGTTGTTTCTATATTCATTGTTTTTACCCCTCAAAAATATACCTGAATATTCTTGTAAATAAGATTTCTACTGCTAACATAGCAACATACCCATATAGAGTATATTATACAAAATAAACCGAATTCCTCCAAACATCTTGTTAATAACTAGGTTCGCTTGATTTTATAAAAGCCGAACTCGACTTTAAATGTAGAATGCGGCGGAGTTTGAAAATAACCTCCGCCGCATCGAGTTTGCGGTTCGCCGTAGAAATATCCTTTAAAAGTTTATCGCATTTTCCTGCAACAGCCGAGTTTCTTTTTTCTCAATTTATAAACCTGACTTTGACTCGCGGCAAAATTTAATGAGTGTCATAGACGGCAACCGGATAATCGCCGTTCGTTCCCCACTGCACAGCGATTGTTCCGCCGTCGGAGCTTTTTCGTATGTAAAATGTTCCGTTTGTCTCGCGCCACACGGCGACATCGGTTTTGCCGTCGCCGTCGTAATCGTTTTGAACGGTTAAATCCGATCCGGTGATTCCCAAAGTATAAGCCAACAGATTGCCGTCAGAACTTTTGCGAATATACCACGTCAAAGCCGATTCGGGAGTCGCGCCGTCCCGCACAACCGCAATATCGGTTTTGCCGTCGTCGTCATAATCGCCCGGCACAACCGCGTCGTCGCTAAAACCGAAAGGTATTGACTGCAATGTGCCGTCGCCGGTTCTGAGAATATAGAAAATCGCCTGATCAAAAGAATTCGTTCCGGGACGCTGCACGGCAAAGTCGAATTTTCCGTCGCCGTCGTAATCGCCCGGCGCGGCAAAATCGGAAGCCGAGCCGAATTGAGCGGCGTAAAAACCGCGCATACTTCCCATCACATACCAAAAGAGCGAGCCGTTCACTTTGCGAACAACCGCAATGTCCGTTTTCCCGTCGCCGTCATAATCTCTGGCAACCGGCGCGTCGTTTGTTTGACCGAACCGGACGGCGACGAAAGTATTATTTGAACTGTTCAGCCGATACCATGTGCCGGTGGTTTCGCGCCAAACGGAAATATCGCCTTTGCCGTCGCCGTCAAAATCGCCGGGAGCCGGAATGTCCATCGTTCCGCTTCCGAAATAGACGTATCTAAAATTTCCGCTGCTGTCCTTGATATACCAAATATTTGTGCTTGGACGAAATACCGTAAAATCCGCTTTTCCGTCGCCGTTGTAGTCTAAGGCTTTTCGCAAACTCGTCTGACCGAAAGCCGCCGCGACCAAAATTAAAACACAAGTAAAAACCAAACCGGATTTGCCGCTTTTTATCAAAAATTTATTCATTATGTTAACCCCTTTTATTTAGAGAATTCTCATCTGAAATTATTGAGAATTGATATTTTCAATTAGTTGACAACATTGAAAACCCGCGACATTCCTTCGGGAGCGCCGTTCGGTCCGTCCATTCCTTCGTTGCTCGTATGGTGCGGAACGTGGCAGTGAAAAAGCCATTTACCCGGCTTGCTCGCTACAAATGTAACTTCGTAAAAGTTGCCGGGACCGATGTCGAACGTCGTAACTTCATAAGGCGCGGGATTTTTGTGTCCGTTTTGCGATTCAACCGTCAGATCAAAACCGTGTTCGTGCATCGCGTGAAAAAGATTGCCGACATTGTAAACCCGCAGGCGAACTTTTTCGCCGACTCTGATAGTCGGCTCACTCGCGGCATCGCGCGTTTTTCCGTTCATCGTATGGACGTTAAATTCTTTACCTAGGGTGAGGGGGAAAATGACAATCGGACTGCCTTCGCTTTCCCAATACCAAGACTGAAGGGTGAAGACGAAATCGCGGTCAACATGGTCTTTTTGCTTTTCGTAATACGGCAAAACGACAAACATCCCGTCGAGTCCCTTTAGTTCCTGTTTGGCTGAATTGAAATGTGCGTGATAAGCAAAAGTTCCGGCGTGTTCCGGGTCGAGATTATAAGTGTAGGTTTCGCCCGGCATAATCGGATTTAACTGACTGACACCGGCAACTCCGTCATTGTCGTTGTTTTGGTGAAGCCCGTGAAAATGCACCGTCGTCGGTTCGGGCAGATTGTTGGTTACGATAAAACGAATTTTTTCGCCTTCGTAAGCGATAGCCGTCGGACCGGGAATCGAACCGTTATAACCCCAGACTTCGGCGAACTGTTTCGGAAAAGTTTCAAACTGATGTTGAAACACCATCGTCGTCAGCCGAAACGTCCGCACGCCGTCAACCAATTCCGACGGCAAATCCGGCACGTCCGGCGTAACCGGAATCGTCGGACGAACCAACCCGCCGCGGGCTTCGATAATCTGTGTATCGTCTTTCTTCGTTTTGGTTTGAGCTGTCAAATTAACAACCGAAACCGGGACGAGGAACACTAAAACCGAGAGCAATTTTAGTGATACTCTTACTATGGATATTGAACAATTTAATTTTCCTGACATTATTTTTTACTCCTTGTATTTCTTTTTATTAATACGGCTGTCCGTAAGCTGGTCTTGCTGATGAAAATTACTTACATTTAAACATAAAACCCGCGCTCGTTTTAAGAATCCTACAGCGCAAGTTTGCAAAAAACGGTCGTGCTTTGCCGCGGAATGTTTGTCGCCGTCTGACAAATAACAGCCAAATTACTGTCAAACAGATGATGTAAATTCTCGAAAATCAGACTATCCTTGAGTCTGCGCCGATTAAGCGGAGACGATAATTTTAGCGCATCGTATTTTCGTTCTATAAGGTTCGGTTGTTCTAAAATTTCGGATTCAATAAAATCAAAAATAATTTATTTTTTTTTACAATCGTCATTTTAGTCAATGAAAATAAGAATAAGTCGTAGTATAGAATACCTTTGTAAGGTATATCTCTTTAGACGGCTAAAATCAAATCATTCGCATCTAAATCTATTGTTTGTCTTTACAAATGACGAACTTCACGCGAAGATACTGATATAAGGTGGCGATTCGGCGAAGCGCACCGCCGCCTTTTGTTGACGGAGTTTAGCGGCTAACTAAACATACCGTCTTTCCCGCCAAAACCTTAATCGGATAAGGAGTCAGCGAAATTGAAAGAAAACAGTAAAAATTCAAACAGTGCCGCGCACGGCGGCATCGAAGTCAACCATGACCGGCAGTTGCCGCGTCTGAGCCGCATCGAAGGTCAGGCACGCGGTGTGCAAAAAATGATTAATTCCAAGCGCGATTGTCTGGAAATAATTCATCAAATTTCGGCAATTATTAACGCTCTGCGGCGCGTCCAAACCGATATGCTCCGCGACCATCTCGCCGCGCTCGGCGAAAGCATAATCGCCGAAGACTTAACGCCGAAAAAACGGCGCGAGCTAGCCGACGAACTCACCGTGCTTTTAAAGCAGTTATCGTAACTTTAATCTTCTTTTTTGCTACTTCATCAGCGACGGGCGAAAGCGCATAAAAATCTGCCAGTCGCCGTGCGCCGTGCCGCCGTAATATGAATTTAGCGAGGACGGATTCGTGTTAATCGTGAACTGCCCGCCGAGTCCGACATCCAAGCCCTTGTCTCGATAAATATCGCGCACATAACCGAGCGAATACGCGCCGACGTTGAAAAGTTTATGTTCGTCAATCGCGTCGAGAGCGAGTTCGTGTCCTGATTTTTCGACTATCTCCATTCTGCCGAAAACCGAATTTTTCTGAAACTGATAATTCGATTCAAACAAAAAGGCGTTCGAGCGTTCACCGTTGCCGTAATTTTGTCCCCAGACGAAACTGTTCGCCCAATTTCTATCTCTCGTAAATTTTTTATTGTAAATCGCCGAAGCGGTCATGCGGCGCAGAATTTTCAATTCCGGCTCGGACGGTTCGGGATTTTTCAAATAACCGTAAGAAATTTGAAACGCCCATTCCTTGTTCGGATTAAAGGAAAATCTGCCGCTCACCGAATCGAGTTTCGGGCGGTCGAAATTCCAACGGTTTTCGTCCGGCTCTTGACCTTTGAAAACTGAAGTTTCAAATTTGAATTTGCCGAATGAATAACCCGCCGTTAAAACGCCCCAGGTGATATGCGTCGAATCCTGCCAGTGATGACCGATTGGCGCGTCAGGATTGTTCATCGCCGACAAGCGGTGCATAAAAGTCGGCGGACCTAAAGCCGGTTCGCCCGGATAACCGGCGTAAAAATAAAACGACTGTTTTTCGTTGACCTTGTAAGAATAGCTCGCCGAAATTTCCGAGAAAAAATCGTGCGGATGCTGTCGGTCGTGGATGGCTTCGCCGCGGAAAACTTCGCCGGATTGATAAAGAAGCGGATAGCCGAAACCGCGTTCGATAATCGGGTCGAGACTCATCATCACCCGCAAACCGAGCTGCGATTTATTCGTCAAAGGGCGCGAATACATCGCCATAAACATCGAAGGCGCGTCGAACCGCCTGCGGCTTCCTTTGTCCGCCACCGAAGCGTCGCGCGTCGAACCGATGCTCGTGTAACGCGCGAAAATGTTGCCGTGAAACATCAGCATCGAACCGTCGCCGAACATCTTCATCGCCGCATACATCGGCGTTGAATCGGGCATCCAAGCCGTGCCGGAACTTTCTCTGGTCATCGGCGCATTCACGTCAACGATTGATTTCATCTGCATCGAATCGTCGTTCATTCCCGACATATTCATTCCCGGCATTTCATCGGATTTTTTATCGTCCATTTTCATATCCGACATATCGGATTTCTCGTCGTCCGTTTTCATATCCGGCATATCCGGCGGCGGCTTTTCGTTTTTCTTTTTCTCGACAGCCTTTTTTTCGCGGATGTGTTTTTTCTCTTCAGGTTGCTGCGCGAAAACGCTCGCGCTGAATAAAGCAGCGAAAAATAATAACAGGATAAATTTTTTCATTGGTAAATCTCCAATTTTATAAAGCAGCATTCGACGATTGCCGCCGACAGACAGCAATCCGTATCGAATCGTCAATTCGACGATTTTCCAAATTTGCGAATAATGATTTTTGCTTTACAAAACGGGCGGAGCGCGTGGAGATTTGAGATTGTAGAACGAATCGGAAAGATAAAAAGGCTTGACGAAATCAATCGTTTCAACGGCGACTGTCGGCGCGTTTGAATCGAATAAAATTATGACGTTCGGTAAAACCGCGACTGCCTGTTTTTCGATTTTGACAATTTGGGCTTTGTCGAAAACGCGCGGCGCGGTTTTCAAACAAACGCAAACATCGTTCGCGCAAAAATTATCGGCGGCGGAAGTTTCCGGCGGCATCGGCATCGCGTCCGAATGAGTTTCTGCCGAATTTTGATGACATGAAGGCGCGTCAACTTCTGATTTTTCCTGATGATGCGAGCAAGCGCAGGAAGCCGCGACCGAAGAGGCGAACAGCGATAATAACGATTAATAAACTTAACGCTGTTTGTTTTAATCTTCGGTTTTTCATAACTTGAATCTTCTTTGATTCCAATTATCAATATAGTTTTGCCTGCGATTTTTAGCAATCGGTAAAATGCAAACTTGCATTTTATTTTCGATAGGAATAAAACAGTCTTTATGGAAATCATCTGGCAAAACGAAAATTTACAATCGCAGTATTCTTTTCGCCAACGCGCCGAATGGACGGGCGTTAAAGTTCTTCGGTCGCGGATAATGCCGGGCAGAATGCTCGAACACGAAGCCGAATTTCACGAAATAAATATTTCGGTTTCCGGCAGTTTGACGACCGAAAAAATTTCTGCGATTGGCAAACGCAAAGTTTTTTGCGGCGGCAACGGCGGGTTGTGTATCACTCAGGCAGGACAAACCGTGGGCGCGTCTTGGGAAAAACCGCTCGATCATCTGGGGATTTTTCTCGCGCCTGCTTTTGTCGCCAGCGTCGCCGCCGAAAATCGCTTTTCGCCGAGGTTTGATTTTGACGATGATTTCACCGAAAAAGACCTGCTGGTTCAACACATTGGGTTGGCTCTGCTTGCCGAAGAAAACGGCAAAACGCCCGAAGGAAAACTTTACGCCGATTCACTGATCAACACTTTAACGCTTCATTTGCTGAAAAATTACAGCAACGCGAAATCCGTTTCCGAAAATACAAACGGCGGACTTTCCGGCTACAAATTGCGGCGCGTAACGGAATTTATCAGCGAAAATCTGGAAGCGGATTTGAGTTTGGCGGCAATCGCGGCGGTCGCCGATTTGAGCCAATTTCATTTCGCCCGCGCTTTCCGAAAATCCACGAATTTGACTCCGCAAAATTATCTGATGCGGCAGCGCATCGAACGCGCCAAGCAACTGCTTGCGAAAGACGATTTGCCGATTGTCGAAATCAGCCTGCAAACCGGATTCAAAAATCAAAGCCATTTTACGACGCTTTTTCGCAAACACACGAAATTTACGCCGAAGGCTTGGCGCGAATTGAAACTCGCTTAAAAACTGTTTGAAAACTAATTTTTTATGATTTTCTAACTACAAAAATACACGAAACACACACGAAATAAATCAAAAACCACATAAGATTCTTGTTATTTCGCGGCAAATTCTTCTTTGAGCAATTGCAGAAAACAAACCGCAATCTGCGGGAAGATTATTTTCGGGCGCGTTTCTTAAACTCTTTACAGACTTGAAAAAAGTTTAAGGAGATTTAAGAAAATGCGAATTTTATTTTTTGTTCTAGTCGTTTTCGCGGCTGCCGTTTTCGGGCAAACGCCTGTTGTTAATCAATCGTTTGCGGAGGCGACGCGGCGGGCGCGGAATTTACAATACGAATCGGCGATTGAGAAATATCAATTGACGCTTTTGCAGGCTGAAAACGAACAATCGAGCGATGCGTTTCTCGCCCGAATTCATTTCAATATCGGCGCGTGTTTTTATCAATTGAAAAATCCGGCGCGAGCCGCCGAGGAATTTACCGAAGCGATAAAACTGAGCAAGCGCGATTATCAAAAAGCGTTTTACGCACTTGGAATGGCGCGGAAAGATTTGAAAAATTGGCGCGAATCCGAAATCGCTTTTCGCGCCGCGCTGAAAATTAAAAAAGACGACGGCGAAGCGTGGTTTGATTTGGCGATGGTTTTTCTGGAGGAAAAAGATTTTGACGCGGCGGAAAAAGCGTTTGGAAAATCTATCGAATATGAAAGCGTCGCTTCAGCCGACGCGCACAACAATATCGGCGTAATCTATGCGTTAAAGACGAATTTTTCATCAGCCGAAATTGAATTTGAAAACGCTCTGACCGAATCGAAAGGAAAATCCGTTGAAGCGCGAAACAATTTGCGCTTCTGCCAGTTATACAAACGAAATTTCAATCAAAATTTATTGGCTGAACTCGAATTCAGCCGCCGATAAACGAGGAGAATAAAATGGATAAACAAAACGACGCAATGGCGATTTTGAAACTTTATGAACTGCGCCGTGAGGAAAAAATGCGTGAGGCGCGTATCTGGTTTCTCTCGGAATTCGCGCCGCAGAGCGCGATGGACATTATTGATCTTTATCGAAACGGCGAACGGGCGAGCGCACATTTTCGCACCGTCGTTTCTTATTGGGATATGGTTTCGTCGCTGGTTTTAAACGGCGCGATTGATGAAAAAACTTTTCTCGACGCGAACACCGAACATCTTTTCGTTTACGCCAAAATCGCGCCGTATCTCGCCGAGGTCAGACAAATTTTTAACGAACCGGATTTCTTTCTGAATCTGGAAACGCTCGTTCTAAAAGTCCCAAACGTCGAAACAAAAATCGAAAACCGTAAGCGTCTTGCTGCACTCTGGACGAAAGAGAACAATAAGATTTAGACGAACGAAAGCAATTAAGGTTTATATTCAACTTTAAAATGTCTTTGTTGAAATATTCAACAAAGACATTTTTATTTGTTTGCATGATTGTATAGAAGTAAAATATCTATCAATTATGAATCCGCTTGTTACAAAACTTGAAGAAAAACTCTTGCCGGAATTTGAAAAAATTGCCGACCGAATAAACCAAATGTTTCCGAATGTATTGGCGCGAGCTGAATCTTGTGAAGTCGGTTCTTTAACTCAATATCAAGGTTATGGTTTTGTGATTGACTGTTTACTTAAAGATGCTTCTGATTATGAAACTGATAGTGTTGCGCTTGAGGTCAGTGTTGGTTATTTAACAACAAATCCCAGAATCTGCGCTGGTGTCGGTTGGGGACATCCATCAGGAAAAAGTGAAGCGTCATTTAAAGATTGGGGCGGAATATTTCCTGATGAAGGTATTGAAGTTTCCAATGAAGTTTTGGAAGATTTATACAAAGAATTGCCTCGTCTTTACGAAGCATTATTTGAAGCATTGAAACGGCGTAAACCGAACGACGAATGATAAAATAAATTTTCAATGAAAAAATACGTCATCAAACGAGATGAAAACTCTCTGCCCGAACGCTTGACGCGCTATCGAAGCGAGTTGAACGAACAGCAGTTTCGCGTCGTCACGGCACAGCCGAAAGCCGCGCTGGTTGTTGCGGGCGCGGGAACAG
>JBPCMK010000037.1:0-39782 GCA_051002375.1 Pyrinomonadaceae bacterium
GTTTTGAGTTCCGCCTTCCGGCGGCTTGACACTCACGATGAAAATGCTTCGGATGAAAACGGGAAGCCGCCTGAAGGCGGAACTCAAAACATTCGCGTTTTTACTACGCGCATTGACACGATTTACGGCGCGAACGCGATTGTCGTCGCGGCGGAACATCCGATTATCGAAGCGCATCGAGCCGAATTGTCGAAAGAAGTCTCGGATAAAATCGAAGAAATCAAACGCGAAAAAGCCAAGCCGACCGATTACGGCGAAGAAGTCGAGAAAGACGGAATTGACACGGGCTTGAAAGCGATAAATCCGTTTTCCGGCGAAACTTTGCCGGTTTGGATTGGCAATTACGTGATGATGGAATACGGCACGGGCGCGGTGATGAGCGTTCCGGCGCACGACGAGCGCGATTTCGAGTTTGCCAAGAAATTCGGGCTTCCGATGCGGCAGGTTATTACGGGAAATTCGCCGAATTCGGATGATAAATCGCCGAATTCGAGCGACGTATCACAAAACTCAAGCGACGGATTACAGATTCCAAGCGGCGTATCGGAAAACTTGCCTTCGGAATCGCAATCCGCCAGCGACGTATCGCAATCCGCGAGTCAAGTATCGGGATACGCAAGCGACGTATTGCAATCCGACGCTTCGGGTGAGCGATACGCAAGCGGCGTATCGGAAAACTTGACTTCAGGTGAGCGATACGCAAGCGACGGATTGCAATACGCAGGTCAGAAATCGGGCGACTCGAACGCAAATTCGGAAAATACGCTCGAAGCGGCGTTTACCCAATACGGAGTTTTGATAAATTCGGGCGAATGGTCGGGCAAATCGTCGGCTGAAGCGAAAAGGGAAATGGCAGATTTTGCCGCGAAAAACGGATTCGGCGAATTTGCCGTTACATATCGTCTGCGCGATTGGGGAATTTCGCGCCAGCGATTTTGGGGCGCGCCGATTCCGATTATCTATTGCGAAACGTGCGGCGCAGTTCCTGAAAAGTATGAGAATTTGCCCGTGCGACTGCCCGAAACCGCGCCTTTTACCGGCGTAGGCGAATCGCCGCTCGCCAGAGTTCCAGAATTTGTCAACACGACTTGTCCGAAATGCGGTGAGCCTGCGAAGCGCGAAACCGATACGATGGATACGTTTGTTGATTCGAGTTGGTATTACTTTCGATACACTGACCCGCACGACGCGGAGATGCCGTTCAAACCGGAAATCGCAAGTTATTGGCTGCCCGTTGACCAATACATCGGCGGCGTTGACCATGCTGTAATGCACTTGCTCTACACGCGCTTTTGGTCGAAGGTGATGCGCGACATCGGTTTGGTAACATTCGACGAGCCGATTGAAAAACTTTTGACGCAGGGAATGGTCGTCGGCGAATCTTTCTATTCAGACGAAAAATCGAGCTACGTCGCGCCCGACGAAGTTGAAATCGTCCGCGACGCGAAAGGAAAAGTCGTCGAAGCTAAATTAAAAAGCGATGAATCGCCCGTCAAAGTCGCCATCGAGAAAATGTCGAAGTCGAAATACAACGGCGTTGACCCCGACGATATGATTGAAAGCTACGGCGCGGACGCGACGCGAATCTTCGCGCTGTTTGCCGCGCCCGCCGAAAACGAATTGGTCTGGCAGGAAACCGGAATCGAAGGCGCGGTTCGATTTTTGCAAAGAGTTTATCGCTTCGTTTTCAAATGGGTGCAAGGTTCAGGTTTCAGACCTTTGGAAAATCCTCGTGAGACCGAAGGTTCAAGGTTTGACTACCAAGAACTTGGTTGGGGTATTAAAGGTTTAGGTATTGACTATAAAGGAGCCGAAAATAAACCTCCCGGTTCTACGAAGGGAACGAGTATCAAGGTGCGAAAACTTCGACAAAAGACTCATCAAACAATAAAACGTGTCACAGAGAATTTTGAATCTTATCAGTTTAATACTCCAATTGCAGCTTTGATGGAATTATCAAATGCTTTGAGCGACTTTGATGTTGAGCCGATGAATGGCAATGATGAGGAAAGATATGTTGTTTATGATGCAATTGTGAGTTTAATTTTGATGCTTGCACCATATGCGCCGCATTTCGCTGAAGAAATGTGGGAAATTTTAACCGGGGAAACGGAAGGTATACTAGCTTCGCGGGCGCGGTTTCCTATTGCCGAAGAATCTTATGCAAAAGCCGACGAAATCGAAATCCCGATTCAAGTCAACGGCAAACTCCGCTCGCGCATTACGACCGCGCCGGAAACTTCCAAAGAAGATTTGGAAAAAATGGCTTTGACCGATACGAAAATCAGGGAATACACCGACGGCAAACAAATCGTAAAAATCGTCGTCGTGCCGAATCGCCTCGTGAACGTCGTCGTAAAATAGCTTTGAGCTTATCAAAAATAGAAACACGCGAAAGATGATTTTTCCGCGTGTTTCTATTCGTATGGAATCAGATTTCAAGGAGTTGCCGGAATGGGAATATCGCCGCTTGCGCCGAAAGCAACGCCAGTGAATCCGTTCGTGCTTTGTTGGATATACCACGTTCCCGTTGATGCTCGGAATACCGCAAAGTCCGTTCGCTGGTCGCCGTCGTAATCTGCCGGAATCGGAATGTCTGACCCGATACCGAACTGCATCGCGCTGAATCCTTCCACGCTTTTCTGCACATACCAAGTTCCATTTGACGGGCGGAAAACCGCCAAATCGAAGATGCCGTCGCCGTCGTAATCGCCGACAACGGGTTTATCTTCCGCCGCTCCGAACTGCGCTCCGACGAACGCGCCGTTTGAACTGTTCAGACGATACCAAGTGCCGCTTGATGGACGATAAACGCTGATGTCGCTCTTTCCGTCGCCGTCGTAATCGCCGTTGACCGGAACATCACCGCTTTGTCCGAAAGCAACTCCGGCGAAACCTAAAGTCGAGCGTTGCAGATACCAAGTTCCGTTTGACGGACGAAAAACTGCAATGTCGGTTTTGCCATCGCCGTCATAATCGTCCTGAACCGGCTTATCGTCGCTCGCGCCGAATTGGACGGTGCGGAATGAATTGTCAGAAGACTGCAAAATATACCAAACGCCGCCGCGAAAAACTGCGACATCGGCGAGACCGTCGCCGTCATAATCACCCGCGACAGGTTTGTCGGCTGCCGCGCCGAACTGGACGGCGCGAAACGAATTGTTAAAGCTATTTTGGAGATACCAAGTTCCGTTTGACGGACGAAAAACGGCGAATTCGGCTTTGCCGTCGCCGTCAAAATCATTGAGTTTTCGCCGCTGCAAAACAGTTCCCTGATACATAACGCTGGCGAAATTCCTGCGCCGTGAGGATTGAAACGGATCAGTTACAGTGTCTGCGAAGCCGAGAGCCAGTATATTCCCGTTTGGCATAATCAAAACCTTGGTTGCCGCGTCAAGGCTGCCAAAACCCAAAATATCGGTTTGACCCTTACCGCCAGTTCCGAAAGAAAGATCAAGCGAGCCATTAGGATTGTAACGAGCAACGGCGAAATCCGAAGTTGTGGGCGAATGTATTGAATAATCGTCGTAATTAATATGCAGATCAGTCGCAAGTCGGTTTTCCAGCCTGCCGTTAGCGACTCCGGCGACGACGAATCTGCCATCAGGCTGAAGCGCGATGGAACTTGCAAAGTCATAGCTGCCATTAAAATCCGTTGAAACTTTTCCGTTCGTGCCGAATGTGCTGTCCAGACTTCCGTTCGGGTTGAATCTGGCAATGACAAAATCGGTCAGGGTTGTCTGCTGATTAGGCTCGCCCGTTCCCGCACAGAGAATTTTGCCGTCCGGCTGTAAAACCATACCCGTCATGATGTCGCCGCCCGGAATGTTGGGTGCGCCTGATAAATCGGCAACTACTTTACCGCCGCTGCCGAAACTGTTATCGAGACTGCCGTTTGAATTGTAACGCGCCAGAGCGAAATCGTAAGAATGGTTGGCTAAAGTGTATGTCCAGCCGCCGGCAATCATTTTACCGTCCGGCTGAATGACGAGCGATGAAGCAAAATCAACATCATTATTAAAATCCGTGATAACTATACCGCCCGTGCCGAAAGTTGAATCGAGGCTTCCGTTCGAGTTGTAGCGAACAAGCACGAAGTCGGAAGGTATCTGCGGGGCAATCGCCGCGCCGTTGAAACCGGCAGCAACGATTTTACCGTCCGGCTGTAAAGCCAGTGCCATCGGCACGTCGGCTTTATTTGCCGCAATATTAGTAATAACCAGTCCGTTCGTACCGAATGTCGTATCTAAACTGCCGTCCGTGTTGTATCGAGCCAGCCCGAAATTATAACGGTTGAATCTCTGACTGCCGCCGGAAAAATCCAGCACAACCATTCCGGCAACGATGATTTTGCCGTCCGGTTGAATAACGAGTGAAGTGGCGCCTTGGTCACTGGCATTTTCAGAAAAACGGGTGAGTACTTTTCCGCCCGTGCCGAATGAAGTGTCGAGGCTGCCGGTCGAGGTGTAACGCACGATTCCAAAAGTCCCGAAGCCCGCGCCGGCGGCGACAATTTTGCCGTCCGGCTGACGCGCCGCCGCAATAATTTCATCGTCTCCTCTAAGCGTCGTGGTTACGATACCTCTTCCCGGCAGGACTGAAGGACTCTCTAATCTGTTAAATCCAGAACCCATACCGATACCCCAACCAAAGATTGCATACTTAACGAATTGTTCTCCGTCAACTTGATGACTATCATTATTGATGGAAGTGAAAGCCGGGCTGCAACCGGCAAATGTCAATGACATCATCACAATAAGCGAAACCAAAACGATAATTGTAAATTTTCGATTGAACATAATTTTTGAATTCCTCTGAATTGAACTTTGATAATTTTCACGAGGCGGATTGAAAATTTTATAAAAAATGTGATTCGAGTTTCGCCAAGCCGCCGACCGGCGAAACTCAAATATGATTCTCCTCTTTCGGCAAAATTCAAACTATGGCTGTGCCGTAAAATTCAAACCGTCGAGGTCTTCCGTCAAACTGACGACCTGCGGCGCGAAAACATAGCGTTTGTGTCTTGCCTCGATAATGTAAGTTTCGCCAGCCCGAACGTCTTGAAATCGGTAATAGCCGAACGGATTCGTTGTTGCGAAACTCGGATTGCCGCCCGCGTCGGTCAGCACGATTCGCGCACCGGAAATGCCGCGTCCCGTCGCAGTCGTAACTCGTCCGCCGACTGTAACGCTCGCCGCCGTCGGCGCAGCCGGAGCAACCAAAAACAGATACGCATTGATGCCGCCGATTATCGGGCTGGATTCCGGTGCGAATATATCGAATCCGCGTTTGCTGAAATTTTCTTTGATGGGACGCGCCGGATTGATCGAAGTCGCGTCCGAACCGTCCGACGCGAAGAAATAGATAATGTGGATGCCGTTTTGCAATGCGGCGGTGGTTGCCGTCGCCGTTAGAGTCGTCGCCGTGCTTCCCGTATTGATCCCTTTTGTCCACGTTCCGTTTGTCGTGTCCACTTGAAAATAGATATTTTGCGGCGGCGGCGCGTTCGGCGCATAAGTCGAAGTCGCTGTCAGCGTGAACGTCGGTGTCGGATTGGTCGTCGTATTTCCGGCAAGCGTTGAAGCGGACGTATTCAGCGGAATCGCATTGGTCGGCGCGGGCGTAATCACCGTTACGTCGCCGCTGCTCTGATTAGCGATGTAGGCTTTGCCGCTAATCGGATTAACCCCGACGGCAATGGGATTTGAATTAGCCGCAACGGTTGTCGTCGAATTATTTACTCCGTCAATAACCGTTACATTGTTGCTGGTTCGATTAGCGACATATATCTTATTCGTCGCTTGATTGACCGCGACATCAAAAGGCTGTGTGCCGGTCGCAACGGTTGTTATCGAATTATTCGTCCCGTCAATTACTGTTACGTTGTTGACTTGATTCACGATATAGATTTTATTCGTTATCGGATTGACTGCTATGTGACCGGAAAATATACCCGGCGCGATGTTGGTCGTCGAGTTAGTCGCCCCGTCAATGACTGTTACGCTGCCATCATTAGAAACATAAATTTTATTTGTTACCGAATTGACCGCCACGGTTTCGGGGTCTGGATCATTTGGAGATGGTCCGCCAGCATCGAAAATGGTTGCCGCCACTGTATTGTTTGTTCCATCAATAATCGATACGGTTTCGTCGTTGACATTAACGACGTAGATTTTATTCGTTACCGGATTGACCGCGATTGAACCGGGAAATAAACCGACCGCGACGGTCGCTACCACAGTATCATTCGCTCCGTTAATGACCGTTACATCGTTGCTGACTTGATTGACAACATAAATTCTATTTGTCACCGGATTGACCGCGACGGCGTTCGGGTTTGTGCCGGTAGTAACGGTAGTAATTGAATTATTCGCTCCGTTAATCACTATTACGCTGTCGGCAAAGGTATTAGAGCAATAGATTTTGTTCGTTATCGAATTGACCGCGCAGGCAACAGGTTGTGTGCCAGCCGCGACGGTTGTCATCAAATTGTTCGTCCCGTCAATCACCGTTACGCCCGTGCCGCCGCCGCCGCCGTTAGGAATGTAGATTTTATTGGTTGCCGGATTAACCGCGACGGCATTGGGAAATGAACCTGCCGCGACGATTGCCGTCGTGTTATTATCGCCGCTTATCACCGTTACGTCGTTGGTGTTTTGGTTGCTGACATAGATTTTATTCGTGATCGGATTGACTGCCAGGTTAAGCGAGACTCCGCCAATGGTGGTCGGGAAATTGGTCGTCGAATTATTCGTCCCGTCAATAATCGTTACGCTGTCCGCGCTGTTAATGGCATAGATTTTATTCGTTACCGGATTGACCGCCACGGTGCGGGTTTGTGAGCCGGTCGGAATCAGCGTCGTAGCATTGCTCGTCCCGTCAATCGAGAGGACATTGCCGTTATTGTCGCCGGTAACGTAAATTTTATTCGATACCGGATTGACCGCTATCGAACCGGGAGAAAGTAAGCCGGACGCGATATTAGTCGGCGTGTTGGTCGCGCCGTTGATGATTGTAATGCTCGCGTCGCCGCAGGCGACATAGATTTTATTGGTCGCCGGATTGACCGAAACGGCTCTTATTGGACTCGCGCCGGTGACGACGGTTGCCGCGACAGTATCGTTCGTCCCGTTAATTACTGTCACGCTGCCGATACCGTTGCCGTTGTTGTTGGTAACGTAAATCCGGTTTGTCGCCGGATTGACCGCGACGGTAACGGGTCGTCCGTTCGACGGGTTAGTGACAATCGTCGTCGAATTATTCGTTCCGTTTATCACCCATACATTGTCGCCGAAAGTGTTGGCGATGTAGATTTTATTCGTCACCGGATTGACCGCGATAAGACTGGGAAAAAATAAACCGGTAACCGTTGCCGTCACCGTGTTGCTCGCGCCGTCAATCACGGAAACGCTGCCGCTGTTGGTATTGACGACATAAATTCGATTCGTCACCGGATTAACCGCCATCGCAACCGGAGTCGTGCCAACCGTGATCGTGGTCGTCGAATTATTCGTGCCGTCAATCACCGACACGGTGTTCGTGCCTTGATTGGCAACGTAAATTTTATTCGTCACCGGATTGACCGCGACGAATTGCGGCTGTGTGCCGACCGGAACATTGCCGATACTGTAATCTGCTTTGACGACGGATGCGCCCGCCCAGAAAAAGAGCATCAAAAAGAGCGACGCGCACGAAAACACGCCGATTGTCCGCCGCCAAATCTGCCCGCTGCCCGCTTGCGCCCGTGTTTCGGATGATCGTTCATATTTTGCAAATTTATGTTTTTGATACCTTGCAGTCGGTTTATTTTTTTTCATAATATTTAAAAGTCCAAAAGTTTTTGGAATATATTCGGAGATAGGTTTATAATTTGAAACAATTCTAAAAAGTCTTTTCGTGCAGTTTAATAAAAATCGTTGAGCGAAATCCGTTGAAAAAAGGGAAAACATTCGGAAATTTTCTCACCGATTTGGAGAAAAAATGGTTGAAACAACTAATAGACATCAAAAAATTGTTTTCGGCGAGTTTCGGCTCGAAGGCGAAGCGCGGACGCTGTGGCGCGACGACGAGGAAATTCATCTGGCGCGGCGACCGTTTGAAGTTTTGCGATTTTTAATTGAAAACCGCGAGCGCGTCGTCAGCCGCAGCGAACTTTTTGACAAATTCTGGGACGGACACGACGTTTATGAGGACGCGCTGCGACAAACAATCGGAGCGATTCGCCACACGCTCGATGATAGGACGAAGCCGCCGCGGTTAATCGAAACGCGCTACGGCATCGGCTACAGGTTTATCGGCGCGGTCGCTGAAGAAAGGGAGACAGAAAGAAAAGCAGAAGAGGAGAAAACAACGGTCGGCGGCAGTTTGGATTTGGCGGAGAGAGCTAACGGGAACGGGCAGCCGACGGCAAAAGGACAAAGGACAAAAAACGAAAAACCAACTTTGCCGCCCGCGCTCAAAAATCGGACGATTCTACTCAGCGTCTTCGCCATTATTTTAATATCGCTCGCGGCTCTCGGATTTTTCGCGTATCGCGGGCAGCCGAAAACGGTCGGCGCGAAAACCTTGACCGAAACCGTCGCGGCTGAAAAGCGTTCGATTGCGATTTTGCCGCTCAAAAATTTAACGGGCGATGCGGCGAATGATTATCTTTCGGACGGCATTACGGAAAGTTTAATCAACGAAGTTTCGCGCATCGAATCGCTGAAAGTCATCTCGCGCAGTTCGGCGTTTCAATTTAAAGACAAAAACATTTCGGCGCAGGAAATCGGCGAAAAACTCGGAGTCGAAACGATTCTCGAAGGCAGTCTGCAAAAAAACGGCGATAACGTGCGCGTTCAAGCGCGGCTGGTCAATGCCAGAGACGGCAGCGTTTTGTGGACAAGCGACTCGAAAGAAAAAAAACTCGCCGATGTGTTTGCGATTCAAGACGGCATCGTTTGCCAACTCGTTACCGAATTAAAAGTCAAACTCTGCGGCGAAGTCGCGCCGTCGGAACGCTACACGAAAAACGCCAAAGCCTATCAGCTTTATTTGCAGGGAATGTATTATCGCAACCGGCTCGGCGCGGAAGATTTGAAACGCGCGATAGATTTTTTCAATCAAGCCTTGCAGATTGACCCGAATTACGCACTGGCGCACGAAGGCTTGGCTTCGACCTACGCGGTGATGGAATTAAACGCCGTTGTTCCGCCCGGAACGGTCGCGCCGCTTGCCGAAGCGCACGCCAACAAAGCCTTAGAATTAGATGATAGTTTGGCAAGCGCGATGATCGCTTTGGGCGCGGTCAAGACGATGAACAATTACGATTTGGCGACGCGTGAAATTTATTACAAACAAGCCTTGCTAAAAAATCCGAATCACCGCACGGCGCATCTTTGGCTGTCAACTAATTACACCGTGCAAGGCAAATTCGAGGAAGCCGAGCGGGAAATCTTCCGCGCACAGGAAATTGATCCGCTTTCGGTCGGTGTGCATTTAACTTTGGCGGAACTTTACTGGTATTGGCGAAAACCCGACAAAGTTATCGAACAAGCCGATTTAATGCTCGCCGCTAATCCGAACGATGGAGACGGCGCATATAGTTTAATTGCCAGAGCTTACGCGCAAAAAGGCGATTTTGAACGAGCTTTTGCCGCGCTCGAAAAAATTCCGTCGGATAATTTAATGCGCGTTTTCATTTACGCCGCCGCCGGACGCGCCGACGAAGCGCGAAAGTTTGCCGAAGCCTTCGCAAATTCCGAAGAGGCGAAAAACAGTCCATATAAGGTCGCCTGCACTTACGCCTTAATCGGCGACAAAGACAAGGCTTTCGCGTGGCTCGAAAAATCTTACGATTTGCGCCAAGCCGACCTTGTTTCGATGAAAATTGATCCCGCGCTCGACGGCTTGCGCGACGACGCGCGTTATCAGGATTTATTGCGGCGCGTTCATCTCGCCGATTGAGTTTTGTTCGATAAAGTGTCGAGTGCCGAATCTATAATTTCGAGTTTCGTGTTTTATTCACACTCTCGAAATTGTAGATTCGGCATTCGCCATTTTTAACGAATTCCCGAAATCGGAATATCGCCGTTTGCGCCGAACGCCGTTGCGCCGAATGAGCCGTCGGAACTTCGCAGATAATACCAAGTTCCGTTTGATGGACGAAATACGGCGATGTCCGATTTGCCGTCGCCGTCAAAGTCGGTCGGTGACGGCTGGTCGCCGGTTTGTCCGAAAGTTACGCCGACAAACTGACCATTGGAACTGTTCAAGCGATACCACGCGCCGTTTGACGGACGAAAAACGCAGATGGCGGTTTTGCCGTCGCCGTCAAAATCGCCCGCCGCCGGAATGTCGCCGCTTGCTCCGAATTGAATGCCGTTAAATCCGCTGGTCGAATTCTGTAAATACCAAGTGCCGTTTGACGGGCGAAAAACCGCGAAATCGGAACGCCCGTCGCCGTCGAAATCGTAACTGCGGCTGCTTCCGTTACCGTTGCCGACGGCTGTTCCGACCAGACGAATAATCGGTTGGTCTTGTGCGCTGGGAACATCCGTGCCGCCGCGAATATTGTATGAATTGAGCGGCGAAGTTTGATTTTCGACATAGAGACACGCTCCGCAATTAACCGCGCCGGCATCGTTGGTCGTGTTAATGCCAATTCCCGCGATGTTGCGAAAACCGACAAAATACCTTGTTCCGGCACTCAACACGAGCGGCGCGAAGGTTACTGCGCCCAAACGCCCGCGTGCTGACGATGAATTAAAAGTCGCCGTTCGCAAAAGCGTCCCGCCGACTGCCGGACGGTCTGTGTAAAGTTCGATGGTAACGTCTCTGTCCTGCGAACCTGATTGCTGCACCGGATTAAAATTCGTCTGCACGCCGGTCAGATTAAAACTGATTGACGGTTTAATGTAAAAACCGACGGCTCGCAAACTCGCATCCCAAACTATAAACTGCGAGTTGAGCGTTTCGTTGTATCCCAGATTCGTTTGCGTCGGCGGTGTCTGCGCCAATGCCGCCGAACTCAAGTTCAAACTGATAAACAACATTATTGATGTCGCCGTTATTGAAAATTTACTGCTGAACATAATTTTTGTCTCCTGATTAAATATTCTGTTTTTTTTGAATTACGGCTGCGCCGTAAAATTTAAGTCTCCGAAGTCTTCCGTTAAACTGACGACTTGCGCGGCGAAAACATAGCGTTTGTGTTTTACTTCGACGATGTAAGTTTCGCCCGCCGGAACTTCCTTAAATCGGTAGAAGCCGAACGGATTCGTCATTGCGAAACTCTGATTGCCGCGCGAATCGGTCAGAACGATACGCGCACTCGAAACGCCGCGTCCTGTCGCGGTCGTAACTTGCCCACCGATTGAAACGCTCGCGGCAGTCGGAGAACTAGATTCAAACGCGCCGATGTCCACAGTTCCGTCGTTGATGCGCGGAAAACCCGCGCCGCGCTGGTCGGTGGTCAAAGGCTGATTGTTTTCGTCAAGCGCGAGCGCGTTGCCTCCGGCATTAATCGCCTGACTGCCCGACTTTAATTTGTGTGTTTGCGTCGCGCCGCCGTTATTGGCAAGCGACATAATCATCGGGTCAACCGGCGCGGCAATTGTTCCGACGATGTTGCCGTTCGCGCCGTTGACAAGCCCTGTCGAGTTATCGGATTTGCCGATTAAATTATTAAAGGAATTGTTGAACGGTCCGAAAACATCGGACGTGGACGCGCCGCCGGTGTTGTCGGCGACAATCGTGTTTCGCAGGAAGGAATTTCTGCTACTTTCGTTGTAAAAACCGCTGCCAACGGTCGCAACATTGGACGCAATCGTGGCGTTGGTGACGGTCGTTCCCGCGCCGATGTCATAGACACCGCCGCCCGTGCCTTGAAATGCCGAGTTAGACGAAATCGTACTGTTAATGATTTTTACCGCCGATACCGCACTATTGTGGATGCCGCCGCCGTTGCCCGCGGTGATATTTCCCGAAACCGTACTTCTAATGACGGTCAGAAAACCGACGTTATAGATTCCGCCACCGTTACTGTTGGCAAGTGTGCTTCCCATCACGTTGGAACTATTAGAGCCGACGGTGCTTTCAATAATTGTCAGCGTTCCGCCGTTGCGAATTCCGCCGCCATTGGAAACGGCGGAATTGACGGTAATGACGCTGTTTGAAATCGTCATTGTGCCGGCAGAGCCGGTGTTGTAAATGCCGCCCGCGTCGGTAGTGGCTTCGTTTCCGGTAAAAGTGCAATTCGTCAAGGTAGCCGTCGCGCCCTCATTCCACAAACCGCCGCCGACGGTTTCCTTGCCGTTCCTAACGGTGATTTTATCAAGTGTTAAATTGCCTACACCGACAACGTGAAAAGGTCGAAATGTGCTGATTGTTTTGTTGCCCGAAACGGTTACGCCGCTTCCGCCTTGAATCGAGACGGTCGAAGAAACGTCGGGTAAAGCACTTGTCAGTGGAATCGAAGTTACGCCCGCCGCAAAATTTATCGTGTCGCTTCCGGCGGCGTTGTTAGCATTTTTGATAGCTTCGCGCAGAGAGCAGTCGCCCAATACGCAAGTCATGTTGTTGCGGTCGTCGCTGCGCGTAACGGTAAAAACGGCGGCTTTCGCCATTGCGGGAAAAAGCAAAAAACTCGTCAGCAAAAGACAAATCGCTGAAAATTCCTTTCTCATAATGCAAACTTCCTTTATAATGTATTCAAATTCGTTGACTAAAAATTTAAGACATATCGGCTTTAGAAAAAGGAATTTAAAAGGAATTTTAGCGGATTTTAAACGGATAATTATCAATGACAAACGGAAATCGAGAAAAAATTTGTTACAAGTTTGCGGATTTCAGACTCGAAACCGAGGCGCAAATTCTTTCGCGGCGCGATGAGCCGATTCATCTAGCGAAGCGTCCATTTGATGTTCTGCTTTTCTTGATTGAAAACCGCGAGCGCGTCGTCAGCCGCGACGAACTGCTCGATACGTTTTGGGACGGACACGACGTTTATGACGATGTTTTGCGAAAAACCGTCAAGACGATTCGACAAGTTTTGAATGACCGGGAAAGACCTTCGCGGTTTGTCGAAACCCGGCGCGGAAGCGGCTTTCGTTTTATCGGCGAAGTCGAGGAAATCCGAAATCCGAAGGCGGAAGCCGCACTGCTAAATTGGCAAAATCCTGCGTCACCGAAAATGTCTTTTTGGCAATCGCGGATTGTTTTGCTTTCGATTGTAGGATTGATTTTGTTTTTGTCGGCGAGTTTTGCGGTAAGCGTTTATTTGCCGCGAGAGGGGAAAAACGCCGACCGCAAATTTCCGAAAATCAGTTCAATCGCAGTTTTGCCGCTTCGCAATTTAACGGGCGATGCGGCAAACGATTATTTATCCGACGGTTTGAGCGAAGGTTTAATCAACGAATTCTCCAGACACAGCGAACTGAAAGTTATCTCGCGCAGTTCGAGTTTCGCGTTTAAAAATAAAGACATCGAACCACGCGAAATCGCCGAAAAACTGCAAGTCGAAGCGATTCTGGAAGGCAGTCTGCGAAAATTCGGCGATGAAATGCGGCTCGAAGTGAATTTGGTTGATGCGGCAGACGGCAAAATTTTATGGACGAACGAGGCGGCAAACAGTTCGCTCCGCAATGTTTTTAAGACGCAAAATCAAATCGCCTGCGATTTACTGACAAAAATGGGAGCGGGAAACTGCTCGAAAACCGAAGTCGCTCAAAACATTGATTCCGAAGCCTATCGCCTTTATTTGCAGGGCATTCAGCGTAAGGATTCGTCTTTGGAAGCGATGACTAAATCCATCGAACTTTTTGAGCAAGCGTTAAAAATCGCTCCGAATTTCGCCGAAGCGCACGAAGCCATCGCCACGACTTACATTATAATGGATGCCAATTCGATAGTTCCGCCGCGTTCGGTCATCGAAAAAGCCGAATATCACGCGAACGAAGCATTGAAAATTGACGCTAATTCGGTTGACGCGCTGCTGGTTTTGAGCGAAACGAAAACCACCGAAAATTATGATTTGGAATTGCGCGAAAATTTGCTGCGGCAGGCGGTCGAGAAAGATCCGAATCATCTGCGGGCGCGAATGTGGCTGGCAAATATTCTGACCGTAAAAGGAAAATTCGCCGAAGCCGAAAGCGAATTGCTTTACGCCCAGCAAATTGACCCGATTTCGCAAGGCGTTCGTTTGAATTTATCCGAACTTTATTTATATTGGCGCAAGCCCGAAAAAACATTGGAACAAGCGGATTTGCAGCTTGACCAAAACCCGTCTAACGCTTCTGCACTGTGGATGAAGGCACGGGCTTATCTGCAAACAGGCGATGTTGAACGAGCGAAGGAATTTTGGGACAAACTTCCCGACGCAGACAAAAATGAAACTGCGATTGAATTCGTGATAGCGACGGAGAAATCCGACGAAGCGCGAATAGAAGTTGAAAAACTCGCCGCAACGAAAAAAGGCGAAACTTCGCCGTATATTATCGGTTGTTTTTATGCTGAAATCGGCGACCGCGAAAAAGCGTTCGCGTGGCTCGAAAAAGCCTACGTCGCGCGTCAGGCGGATTTAATTTCGATGAAGATTGATCCGATGCTCGACGACTTGCACGACGATGCGAGATTTGAAGATTTACTGCGGCGCGTTAATTTGGCTGAAAAATAAAAAACGCAGAGACGAGAAACGCGGATTGTTTAAATTTAAACAATCCGCGTTCTTTTTAATGTCAGCGGCGGTTCGCTAAATTTATCAAAACTGCTTCGCTGAAATCGTTGCCGCGCGAGAAGGCGAGTTGTTTGTAGTCGGGCGAGACGGCGTAGTAGGAAATTCTCTCGGTCGGGTAATTTGTCAGTTGGTGCGGCTGTCCGCCGTCGAGCGGGTATTCCCACAAATTGCTCGCTGTGTAGCTCATCGCAATCAGCGATTTGCCGTCCGCCGTCCATCTGAGCAGCGCACGGTTTGCCGGAATGTCGAGCATTTTCAGCGGCTCGCCGCCCGTGCCTGACATCAAGCCGATTTGCCAAGGGTTCGCCGCGCCCGCTTCGTTGTGATAATACGCAATGAACTTTTCGTCGGGCGAGACGGAAACCACGCCTGCCGATTTTTGCGTCGAAACGCGAATCGCTTCGCCGCCGCCCGTCGGGATTTTCCAAATCGAAGTTGATTCGCCGTCGCTCGTGTCGTAGTAAATCCAATTGCCGTCGGGCGAGAGATTCGGAAATTCGGCGGCGTAAATTTCATTCGTTAATTGCTTAGGATTTCCGCCGTCCGCGTCCATTCGCCAGATTTGATTTACGCCGGTGCGCGACGAGCCAAAGACAATTGTTTGTCCGTCGGGCGAGATTTGAGGTCTGCCGTTCCAACTTCCGGCGTTTGAGGTTAATTGTTTTTGATTGCCGCCGTCGGCGTTCATCATCCACAAATCCACGTTGCCGCTGCGCGTCGAGCTATAAATTATCCGACCATCGGGCGCGAAGGCGATGCCGGAAAAACCGTCGTTTGCCGCGCTGCCGAAAGTCAGTTGCTTGATGTTTTTCGTATCGCTCGTCGGCGCAGTCCAGATATTAAAACGTCCGAGCTTTTGTTCGGCAGCGATAATTTGCGAATCAGCCGATAAGCTGAAACTGTCGTAATCGTGATTGTCATTGGTGATTCGCGTCGCCGTTCCGTCCGCGTAGGAAACACGCCAGATTTGAAACGGCTCGGCTGAAGTCTGCCGCGCCGTAACAAGCAAATTATTTCCGTCCGCCAGCCACGCGACGCTTTCCGTTTCGCGCCAATTCGGAGGCGTTGTAATAATTCGCTCGCTTCCGTCGCTCACCGAAATCTCAACTAAATCATCAGTATTGCGCCCGTTTTCCTTGTGTCCGCCGCAAGCGGCGAGGCGCGTTCCGTCGGGTGAGAAAGACATCTGCGAACCCCAAGCCGCAAACCATTTGCCGTTTTCGCGCTGTTTCAATAAAACGCGCTCGCCGCTCGCGTCCGTGTTTGCCAGCATCAAATTGTATTGTCCGTTGATAAAAGCGAGTTGTTTGCCGTCAGGCGAAATCGCCGACGGGCTGGTTGCATCGCGGGCGATTTCCTGTGTTTCGCCGCTCGCAATCGTGAGCCGGACAATCGTCATATTCGGAATGTTTTTGCGATGCGTGCCGTAGTAAATCTGTGTGCCGTCCGGCGAAAAATGAGACGGCGCGTAACCTTCATCGCCGGAAATCGGCGGCTGAATTTGAACCTCGCCGCCCGTTTCGATGTCTTTAAGTAAAAGCGTATTTTTGCCGTTTTCAATTTGCGTGTAAGCCAGTCGTTTGCCGTCGGGCGACAGTGTCGGATAACGGGCGAAGATGTCGGGCGTGAGACGTTTGAACGCGGCATCTTGCGACGATGCGACGGCGGCAGATGATCGTTTGTTTCCGAAATTCAAAAAAGTAAATCCAGCCAAAATCAACCCGCCGCAGAAAACAATTATTACGCCGATGAGCGACCAATTTCGCCGCGCTTTATGCTCAGTGGTCGTTTCTTCGACGACGGTTTGCGTCTTGGTATGCGTAGCGAGAAAAAGTTCCGCTGCATTTTCGGGTGATTTTATTTCGCCGTTAAAGCGATAACCGCGTCTGGAGAAATTTTCGATAAATGGCTGTCCGTCGGCGCAGTTGCCGAGCGTTTTGCGAAGCAGGTAAATGTTCTGCGTCAGATTTGATTCTTCGACAAACGAATCCGCCCAAAGGCGATTCATCAATTCAGCTTTTGAAATAACTTCGCCGCGTCTTTCCACAAGCGCGACCAGCGTTTCGACGACTTTCGGTTTCAGCGAAACAGTCTGCTTATCCCGATAAAGCATCAGGTGCGCGGCATCGAGACGAAAATCTTCAAACTCGTAAACGCAATTATTTTCGGAGTTAGGCGCGGTGAGATTTTGTTGAGAAATTATTGAATGTTTGCTTAAAGACATAATTTCCTCCTTTGAATTATCCTTTGCACAGAACGCGCTTGAGAAGACAAAAGACGTTTTGCCCGCGAATGTTTGGAAACTCGATTATACGCCGAAAACGGATTCGAGCAAGGGTTTTTCCAACAAATATGCAAGTCAAGAAAAAACGAACCGAAACCGTCAGCGAAACGACGACGCTGTTGTTTTTGAAAAATTTGGCAAACGGCACTCGGCGAGATTGGTGCGAGCAATGCGCGGCGGAAGTCTTCTGGATTGCGCGGGGGAAATCAAATTGTTCGGTATTTCCGAATTACCGGGAAGCGGAGCGATTCATAAAAACGGCGGGCGCGCGTGTTCGCGCTCATTGATTAGAGAAATAAAAAAGGAGAAAACATTATGACAAACAGATTATTAACAAGAGGTGAAATTTCATGGGCGAGAATGGTTTTCCAATCAACTTTGCCCTACGACCAAATTTATATTTCCGACGCGATTGGAGCGATGAACAGAGCTTTTACAATTCCCGCGCCGAGTGCCGGACAAGCGGCGGCATCTACGATTGCCACAACGCTTTTCGGACCGCTCGCCACGCCTTTTATAACAACCGCGAGAGCGGCTTTTTATATTATCAACTTCGGTTCGAGCGGCTACGCCAACGCCGGTTCGCTCTCCAATCTGCCGACGTTTATTCACGAATTGACGCACGTCTGGCAATCGTATCATCAGACTTTCCCGAACGGATACATTTTCAATTCGCTCTGGCATCAAGCCGTCAGCGGCGGCGGCGCATACAGCTACAATCTGGGGCAAAGCTGGAACAGCTACAATGTCGAACAGCAGGCAAGCATCGTCGAACATTGGTTTAGCTCAGGGATGAGTTCGAGCAACCCGCGCTTCACATATATCCAAAACAACATTCGCACAGCGGGACACTAAAACGAAGTTTGATTCAATGTTGAATGATTCAATTTGGAAAATAAAAAAGGAGAAAGAAAACTATGTTCGCAAAAATTAAAAATCATTATTTACTAATCATCGTCGCTTTGCTCGCCTTGCCCTTCGCGGCGCAGGCGCAAAGAACATCGTCGCCTGCGGCAGACCCGCTCGCCACGATTTTTACGTTTCAGGGAAAGTTGACCGATATGGGAATGCCCGCCAACGCGACTTATGATTTGAAGTTCGACCTTTATACCGATTCGACGGGCGGAATATTTTTGGGAACTGTAACCAAAGACGATGTAATGGTAACAAGCGGCATTTTTACCGTTTTGCTCGATTTCGGCGCGATGAGCTTTAATGACAACACGGGACGTTATCTGGAAATCGGCGTTCGTCCGGGCGTAAGCATGGGAGCGTTCACGACAATTACGACCAGACAGGTTTTAACTGCTTCGCCGTATGCGATTCAAGCCGTCAATTCGGAAAAACTGAACGGTCTTCCGGCTTCGTCATATTTGCGAAGCGACGCGAATCAGACATATAGCGGGAACACTCTGACCATTGGCGCGAGCAGCACGCTCAATGTGCAGGGAACGCTCAACGCCGATGGCGCGAATCTGACAAACTTAAACGCGGGCAGCATCACGGGCGGCACGCTCAGCGACGCGCGGCTTTCGGCGAACGTCGTAACGCTTTCGGGAACGCAGACTATTACCGGAAACAAAAATTTCCAAAATCTGGTTGATATTCAAGGGCTAGGCACATTGCGTGTCAGAGGCACTTCGCAAATTGACTTAATCAACGACACTAGCGTCTTTCTCGATTTTCCGAGCATTCCGCAAGGCGGCAGCGCAACCTTAACGGTTACAGTGAGCGGCGCGACGTTTGTTGACGGCGTGTTTCTCGGTTTGCCCTCGACAAATTCAAATCTGGTTTATACGGCGTATGTCAGCGCGGTCAACACGGTAACGGTGCGCTGCAACAACGTCGGAACAGCAGGCGCGATTGACCCGTCGAGTCAAGGTTTTCGCGTTGTGGTTTTCGGATTTGTCTTTTAATTAATGCTCAAACTGAGGTGAAGAATATGCAGCAATCAAACAAAAAACTTGTCCTTTTAATTTTCATTCTGTTATCGGCGAATGCCGCGACTCGCGCCCAACCATACGAATTGACGCAGACGGTTGTCGCGGGCGGCGGAAACTCACAAGCGACGGGCGGAATTTACGCGCTCGATTCGACAACCGGACAAGCGGCAGCCGGAAACGCGCTTCGCCAATCGCCGTTTGGAATGACCGTCGGCTTTTGGAATCTCGATGTTCTTTCGCCGACTGCCACTTCGGTTACGGTCAGCGGACGAGTCACCGCCGCATTGCACAAAGGCGTTTTCAATGCCCGCGTCAGCCTGACAAATTTCAACGGCGAAACGCGCTATGCGATGACCAATTCGTTTGGCTATTATCGCTTTGAAAACGTCGAGGTCGGCGAAACATACGTTCTCGATGTCCGGCATAAACGCTTTCAATTCGCTACGCAGGTTGTAACCGTTATGGAAGAAATCGAGAATTTGAATTTTGTCGCCGATTATTTTTGATAAAGCGGTTTTTACCGCCAAAGCCGGCTAAAAAATCTTAAATCGTTTCAGGATTTTGACTAAACGATTCAAACCAACAGCGCGGACAAAAGCGATGCCGCTTTCTTTCTGCGATGGAAAAATCTTTCGACATCGGCAGGCGTTCAACCAGAAACTTCTGCTCGTCAGTTAGTTCGTCCCACATTCTCATTTTCGGGTAATGACATTTCGGACACATTTCGTCGCTAAAACCTTTCATCATCTTTTTGCGTTTAACTCCTAAAAGTTTAATATCTAAAAAAGTCGGGCGAAAAACAATCTCGAAACACGGAAAATTTACGAATGAAAATTAAGAGTCTTTTGCTGGCGGCGATTTTTTGCGCCGCTTTCGGTCAATTCGCTTTTTCACAATCGGAAGAAAAATTCGATTTCTACATGCGCGGCACGTATCGCGCCGAAGTGCCGCGCCCGCAACAAATCGTGCCTTTCGATGTCGGCGATTTTCATACTAATTACGCGCAGATGGAACGGGTGATCGAAGCGATTGCCAAAGCTGCGCCCGACCGCGTGAAAATTTTCGACATCGGCGAAACGAGCGAACACAGAATGCAGCACGTCATTGCGATTTCGTCGCCGGAAAATATGGCGCGGCTCGACGAGTTAAAAGCTAATAATCAAAAATTGACCGATTCGCGTTCGACAAATCCGAGTCAGGCAAATCAGATTATTCAAACCAATCCGGTTTTCGCGTGGATGGCTTACACGATTCACGGCAACGAATCGGCTTCGTTTGAAGCGATGATGCAGGTCGTTTATCAACTCGCCGCCTCGAACGAACCGCAGACTTTGGACATTCTGAAAAATTGCGTAACGCTGATTGTCGCTACCGAAAATCCCGACGGACACGAGCGGTTTGTTACTTGGTATAACTCGGTCGAAACCGGAAACGCCGATAGAAACGCGCTCGAACACCGCGAGCCTTGGACGGTCTACGGACGCTTGAATCATTTTCGCATTGACCTCAACCGCGACAATATCGCCGCGACGCAAGTTGAAACGAGAAATATGCAGCGGGCGTTTTTTGAATGGAATCCGCAAGTTTCCGCCGACCATCACGGACAGCCTTCGCAGTTCTTTTTTCCGCCCGCCGCGCTGCCGATAAATCCGAATCTGCCGCAGCCCGCGACGAATAAATGGCTCGATATTTTCGGACGCGCCAACGCGCAGAATTTCGATAAAAACAAATGGGATTATTACGTGCGCGATATTTTCGATTTATTTTATCCGGGTTATTGGGATTCGTTTCCGAGCTTGAACGGCGCAATCGGGATGACGTATGAAACCGACGGCGGCGGATTTAAAGGAATAAATTGGACTAGGGACGACGGCACGATTGCGACTTTGCGCTCGGCGATTGCCAAGCATTTCGTCGCTTCGATGACAACGCTTGAAACGGTGGCGAAAAATCGCCAAGCGAGATTGCAGGACTTTTACGATTTCCGGCGCACGGCGATTGAGGAAGTGGCGAAAGAGAAAATAAAACGCATCGTCATTGACCCGCAAAACGACGCGGGCAAAGCGGCGGATTTAATTGCCGTTTTAAAATTAGCGAAAATCGAAGTGCGCTGGTCGCCGACTTTTAATTTGACAAAGGCGCACAATTACACGGACAAAGATTCGCCGGCAGCGACGAAAAACTTTGCGGGCGGCGCGTATATTGTTGATTTGGCGCAGCCGCAAAAGCGTATCGCCAAAGCTCTGCTCGAACCCGACACGCCGCAGGACGCGGCATTTGTCCGCGAGCAGACGGAGAAATTCAAACGCAACGAACTGCGCGGAAAATCTCAGCAAAAAGAAGATTACGGCTTTTACGATATAACTTCCTGGAATCTGCCGATGGCTTTTGGCTTGGACGCTTTTTGGTCGGAAGACGCGGCGCAGATTTCAAATACGGTCGCGGTTGACGATGCTTTTCTCGCACAAAAGAAAGCCGAAAAAACTCGTTTGGCGCGGGCTGAAATTGCATACATTATTCCATACGATCAAGACACGGCGGCGATTGCCGCGCTTCGTTTGTTGAAACAAGGCTTTCGCGTCGCCTTCGCCACGAAAACTTTAAGTGCGGTCGGAACGACATTTCCGCGCGGAACTTTTGTTGTCCGAGTTACGCGAAATCCGCCGACGATTCATCAAGCCGTCGAAAATTTGGCGCGGGAATTCGGCTTGGCAATTTACAGCGCGAACACGGGTTTTCAAGATTCGGGCGACACGGGCGTTGGCGGCGAAAACGTCGTTTCTCTTCAGAATCCGAAGATTGCGATAATCGCCGACGAAGGCGTTGAGCAAACTTCCTACGGCTCGCTTTGGTGGACGCTCGACCGTTACGGCGTTGCTTTTACTTCGCTGACGATTAACAATATCAAAAACGGTGCGCTCAAAAATTACACGATTTTGATTATGCCCGACGGTTCAGCCGGAAGATATTTCAGCAGTTTTGGAAGCGGCGGAATTTCCGCTTTGAAAACTTGGATCAACGGCGGCGGAAGTTTGATAACGATGCGCGGCTCGTCGGTTTTCGCCGCGCTCAAAGATGTTGGTTTGACTTCTTCAAAACTCGTCGGCAGCGACGACGACGACGATAAAGATAAAGCGACGGAAGACGAAGAAGTTGACAAGCGCAAGGAAACCGAAACCCGACCAACGCCTTCGCCGACACCGGCGAAAAATAAAAATAAACAAATCGAAGCTGATGCGTCGCCGACACCGGAAAACCGCACCGACAAACAGGATTGGCAATCGCCGGTTCTGCCGCCGATTGCGTCGCCTTCGGCAAATGCGGGCAAAGTTCCCGAAGGAATTCCGGGCGCGATTCTGCGGGCGACAATTGATAAAACAACGTATTTGACTTACGGCTTGGAACAGGAAAATATGCCGGTTTTATTGGCTTCGGGCTACTTTTTTCGCCCGTCGAAAGAAGGCGCGAACGCAATTGTGTTCGACCAAAAACCGAAAAAATCTTTGACGCTTTCCGGCTTTGTCTGGGAAGGAAATACGGAAAGACTTTTGAAGGGAACGGCATATTTGATTGACGAACCGACGGGTGGCGGTCACGTTATTTTATTTGCCGAAGACCCTTTCTTCAGAGGGATTTTCCGCACGATGACGCGCCCGTTTTTTAATTCGATTTTATTCAACGGAACTTTTTAAAGGTTTCAGATTAATGATTTGAAACCCGAAACTTGCAATTTTTATGTTCACAATTCGCGCCGCTTACAGCGATAAAGTCGAAGTCAAAACGAGTCTCGAACGAGTCAGCAAATTTTTCACCGACATTAAAAATTTTGTCGAATTGATGCCGGGTGTCGAAAGCATTCACGCGGACGGAAAAGGCGTTCTGCACTGGAAAATTCGCGCCGATATTCCCGTGGTCGGCGCGATGAAGCAAAGTTTCGCGGTGGAGTTATCGGAAAAAAGCGATGACCGGATCGAATGGTCGCCCGTCGCCGGTGAAAAGCAGAATTTTCTGCGTTACGCGGTGGATTTGGCGGAAAAAGGCGCGAATCTAACGCTCGTGCGGTTTTCGCAAACAGTCGAGATGCGGCGCGATTCCGCCAGAGAATTACACTTGCTTGCGGGACTCGCGGGCGAATCAATTATCAGCAGCGAGATGAGCAAGCGCGTCGCGGAAATGATAAAAACTTTTGTGCGGCGGGCGCGGGAACGGCTTGAAAAATAATAGAATTTTTCCGTGTAAATCGAATTCCTCTCCTCTCAAAAATTTTAAATAAAGTTTATTTGAAAAACGCGGTTAAGCAAGCCGCGTTTTTTTTGTATAATTGAAAATTTGATAATGCCGAAAAGCGATTCTCCGCATTGCCCGCGTTGAAAAATCTACCAATGCCAAAAAGAGCAGACATTCATAAAATACTAATCATCGGTTCGGGTCCGATTGTCATCGGGCAGGCGTGCGAATTCGATTATTCGGGAACGCAAGCCTGCCGCGCTTTGAAACAGGAAGGGTTTGAAGTCGTTCTGGTCAATTCAAATCCGGCGACGATTATGACCGACCCGGAAATCGCCGATAAGACTTATATCGAACCTTTAACCGTCGAAACGGTAAGCGCGATTATCGAAAAGGAAAAGCCCGACGCGCTTTTGCCGACGGTCGGCGGGCAGACCGCGCTGAATTTGTCGGTCGAATTGTATGAAAAAGGGATTTTAGAAAAGAACGGCGTGAAACTGATCGGCGCGAATATCAATTCGATCAAAGTCGGCGAAGACCGCGAGCTTTTCAAACGAGCGATGGACGAAATCGGCATTCCGTCAGCCAAAGGCGGATTCGCGCACAGTTGGGAAGAAGCGAAAAAAATCGTCGAAACGACCGGCTATCCGGCAATCGTTCGTCCGGCTTTCACGCTCGGCGGCACGGGCGGCGGCGTGGCTTTTAACCCGGAAGAATTCGAGGGAATCGTCAAAGGCGGTTTGTCAGCGTCGCCGATTTCGCAAATTTTGATCGAAGAATCAATTCTCGGCTGGAAGGAATACGAACTCGAAGTGATGCGTGATTTGAACGATAACGTCGTCATCATCTGTTCGATTGAAAACTTCGATCCGATGGGAGTTCACACGGGCGATTCGATAACGGTCGCGCCCGCGCAAACTCTTTCGGATGTCGAATATCAGCGGCTTCGAGATATGTCAATCGCCTGCATTCGCAAAGTCGGCGTGGAAACCGGCGGCTCGAATATCCAATTTGCAGTCAATCCCGAAAACGGCGATGTGCGGATTATCGAAATGAATCCGCGCGTTTCCCGTTCGTCGGCATTAGCGAGTAAAGCAACCGGATTTCCGATTGCGAAAATCGCCGCCAAACTCGCGGTCGGTTATACGCTCGACGAAATTCCGAATGATATTACAAAGAAAACTCCGGCAAGTTTCGAGCCGACGATTGATTACGTCGTTACGAAAATTCCGAAATGGGCGTTCGAGAAATTTCCCGGCGCGGAAGATGTTCTCGGAACGCAGATGAAATCGGTCGGCGAAGTGATGGCAATCGGGCGCACGTTCAAAGAAAGTTTATTTAAAGGCTTGCGCTCGCTCGAAGCGGTCAAACCTTTGCGGCTCGAAAATATTCCCGACCACGAATTGCAGAGAAAACTCGCGCGTCCGAATTCAAACCGATTTTCCTATATCACATACGCCTTGCGAAATGATTATTCGATTGCCGAAATTCATCGCTTGACGAAAATTGATCCTTGGTTTTTGGAGCAGTTAAACGAAGTGATGAAACTGCAAGACCAAATCGAAAATCAAAAATTAACCGAAGTTCCGACGGAGATTTTGCGGACGGCAAAAGAGTTTGCGTTGAGCGACAGACGAATTTCTTATCTGACGAATTCGACCGAAAAAGAAGTCCGCGAGCATCGCAAAAATCTAAATATCGTTCCTGTTTATAAACGGGTTGACACTTGCGGCGCGGAGTTTGAATCGGACACGCCGTATCTTTATTCGACCTATGAGGAAGAATGCGAAGCGAATCCGACGAGCCGCAAAAAGATTATGATTCTCGGTTCGGGACCGAATCGCATCGGGCAGGGAATCGAGTTTGATTATTGCTGTTGCCATGCTTCTTTCGCGCTTCAAGACGCGGATTTTGAAACGATTATGGTCAACTGCAACCCGGAAACCGTTTCGACCGATTACGATACTTCGGACAGATTATATTTTGAGCCGCTGACGTTTGAAGACGTGATGAACATCGTTGACGTTGAAAAACCCGACGGCGTAATCGTCCAATTCGGCGGGCAAACTCCTTTGAATTTAGCGGATAAACTTCACGCGGCGGGCGTTCCGATTATCGGCACGTCGCCCGATTCGATTGATTTGGCGGAAGACCGCAAAAGATTCAGCGAGTTACTAAAAAAACTGCAAATTCCGCAACCTGAAAACGGCACGGCGGTTTCCGGCAAAGAAGCGAAAGAATGCGCCGCGAAAATCGGTTATCCGGTTGTCGTCCGTCCGAGTTTCGTGCTTGGCGGTCGCGCGATGGCGATTGTCTACGACGAACAATCTTTGGACGAATATATGCGTTCGGCGGTTGATGCTTCGCCGGAAAAACCGATTTTGATTGATAAATTTTTAGAACGCGCCGTCGAAATTGACGTTGACGCACTCGCCGACGAATCGGCGGTCGTCATCTGCGGAATTCAGGAACATATCGAAGAAGCCGGAATTCATTCGGGCGATTCGAGCAGCGTTCTTCCCGCGCAGAAAATCGCCGCCGAACACATCGAAACCATCAAACATTACACGCGAGAATTAGCCAAGGCGTTAAAAGTCGTCGGCTTGATGAATCTGCAATTAGCAATAAAAGACGACCGCGTTTATATCATCGAAGTCAATCCGCGAGCGTCTCGCACAGTCCCGTTCGTCGCCAAAGCGACCGGCGTTCCGATTGCGAAAATCGCGTCGTTGATAATGGCGAAAGTAAAAACTTTGAAAGATTTCAATTTGCCCGAACATCTGCCCGTGCCGCGCATTTTCGTCAAATCGCCGGTTTTCCCGTTCAAAAAGTTCGCCGGAGTTGATCCGGTTCTCGGACCCGAAATGCACTCGACCGGCGAAGTGATGGGCGTGGGCGAAACTTTCGGCGAAGCCTACGGCAAAGCGATGGAAGGCGCATTTTTAACTCTGCCTTTGAGCGGCAAAGCCTTCATTTCCGTCAACGATTCCGACAAAGGTCAAGCCGTCATCTTAGCCAGAAGATTAAACAAACTCGGTTTCGATTTAGTCGCCACCTACGGCACGACGAAACGATTGCAGGAAGTCGGGCTAAAATGCGAAACCGTTTTCAAAGTCAACGAAGGTCGCCCGAACATCGCCGACTTAATCAAACAAAACGAAATTTCTCTAATCATTAACACACCTCTCGGCAAAACTTCGCATTTCGACGAACAGGCAATCCGCAAATCCGCCCTGCAATTCAACGTCCCGACGGTAACGACAATGACCGGCGCGGAAGCATTAATCGAAGCTATTGCGACGAAGAAATCACAGGCGAAAGTTGAAGTGAGAAGTTTGCAGGAAATTCACGGCAGTTCTAAATCGCAAAATGTCAGCGGATAAAATTGTTTGTATGATAAAATTTCGTTTATGGAAGTAACGCTGAATTTACCCGAAAATATTTATCGAAATTTCACCGAATTGGCTGAGAAAAAACATCGACGAATTGAGGAAATTATCACCGACAAATTGCAGGATGATTTTTCGGCTGAAACGGCAGATTACGCGGAAACAGTGGCGGGCTGGACGGATGAAGATGTGCTGGCACTGGCGAAACTAAAACTTCCGAAAGAGCAAGCGACGCGAATGAGCGAATTGGCGGATAAAGTTCAATGCGGAACGATTAGCCGGGTCGAAGAAAACGAACAGGAAATTTATCTCGAAATTTACAATAACGCCAATCTGCGTAAGGCTTACGGAATCGCCGAAGCTGTGAAACGCGGTTTGATTTCTTCATTAAACGATTTGAAATGAGCGCGATTTCCCGCGATGTAAAAGATAAAGTCAGGCTCGATGCGAAAAATCGCTGTGGTTATTGTTTGACTCCGCAGGAAATTCTTTCGATGACTTTGGAAATCGAGCATCTTCATCCAATCGCCGGCGGCGGCACGAACGAGGAAGAAAATTTATGGCTTGCCTGCCGCAACTGCAACTTATTTAAGCACGCCAAAACTCACGCCGTTGATCCGCAGACAAATATCGAAGCGGCTATTTTCAATCCGCGAAGACAGATTTGGAGCGAACATTTTGAATTTAGCGCGGACAAAACCGAAATTATCGGCACAACCACTTGCGGACGCGCAACTGTTGTCGCTCTGCGCCTCAACTACGAGCAAGCGGTAAACGCCCGAAAAGTCTGGGTAAACGCCGGTTTATATCCGCCCGCGATATGACGAAAAGCGAGACGAGAAAATATGTCGAAAAAATTAAAAGAGATTCCGGTTCTTAAAACCGAAGACGAGACGCGAGAGTTTTGGACGGAAACCGATTCAATCGAATTCGTTGATTGGGAATTGGCTGAATCCGTGATTCTGCCGAAGTTGAAACCGACGACCAGAACCATTTCTATCAGGATTTCTTCGTCAATGCTCGACAAAATCCGGGTTGTCGCCAACAAACGCGATGTTCCGTATCAATCGCTTATCAAATCTTTTTTGCAGGAAAGAATTGACGAAGAATTAAAACTCTCAAAAGTATAAGTTAAAGCGATTGCGACGAAAAAATCACAGGAAAAAGTTTCGGTGAGAAGTTTGCAGTAGATTCACAGTCAGATTGAATGGAATACAGCCAGCTAAACCTGGAACTCATTAAAAAGACGGCGCATCGAGTTTAAAGAACAAGAGCTTGATGCGCCTTAATGTTTGTTAAATTTTGCCGATTGTATCACGCCGCGCCTTTGACGATTTCTCTTTCGGCTTCGTCTAAGTCGTATAAATCATAAACCAATTTATCAATCTGCCGGTCGAGCGCACTGCATTTGTCCTGATAATAATTCTTGTTTTTATCAGTCCGCGCCGTTTGCAGATGTTTCTTCGCGTCGAGCATCTGTTCAACCAAAGAAACCATTTTATCGTGCGCCGCTTTTTCGGCGGCATCGTCGAAATTGATTTGAATTTTATAGTTTGATATTTTATATCAACTCCATTTGAGAGTATTCAACGATTTAAATTGATAAGGAGAAAATATGTCTTACAAAAATACACCTTTTTATGTTGGTGGATATTACCGTGACAGGAAACGAGGCTATGAAGTGCTTGATATGAGCGATAATGGAATGAAAATAAAATATGATGATGGAACAATAGAAACATTAAACTCCGCCTCCATTAAGCTGAAAGCAAACATATACAACAATATATTAGCTGAATATAGATTTACCCATCTGTCTGATACAGACGCTTATTTTTGGACATTAGGCTTTTTAAGTGTGAATGGCAGATTCGATGCTGAAATTCCCAACAAAGCGATGCAAAATTTCCTAGACCAATATAAACAATTAACTGGCGAAAGAGTTTCATCTAATCATGCGGGAATTTCAAGTTTAGGCGAAGTTGATAAATGGGGACCAGAATTGCGAATATACTTTCCAATAACAGATAAAACAATTGACTTGGGAAGTGATGCTATTGTGAGAGATGGACAAACTTCAAATGTCAAAAGAATTAATAATAATTCAATTTGGAATAAGTTGATAAGAGTAGGATTTCGACTTGGACAAAACCATGATATTGAACAGATAAAAAAATCTATTCCAAAGGATAAGTTGGCAGTATTTGAAAATGGACAGAGATAGAGTTTGGATTTAAGATTTGTCGATTATAATGCGCTCATTTAATGATAGGTCATATAAATCATAAATGAGTGCATTAATCTGTCGGTTATAAAAATTACATTTATCTTGATAAAAATTTTGGTCTTTGTCAGTTCTAGCATTAGCTAATAGTTTGTTAACTTCAATTAAAGACTCAAAATTTGAAACTATTTTGTCGTGTGCAGTTCGTTGCGTAATATTATCAAGATCAATCATCGGAATTGGAATTTTATTAGTGACAGGCGCGTCGAAGTGCATAGTCCTTATAGCTTTTGCAAAGATAAAGCGATAAACATACCAATTAATTAATTTTGAATGAAGCAAGGCTAAAAGAAATTTGCTTGATAAATTTGAAGCATTTGATAAACGATTTACCGTATCAAGAATAACAATTTTCGACGTTATTTCCTTATCAGCAACCACGCCAATGATTTTTATGTGGTCAGTTGGATTTGCAATATGCGCGACGATATTTTGAACCAAAATATCATTTGCTTTTACAAAAGAATTTGACGGTAGCAAATTGACATTTGAAACAAAGCCCTTTTGTCCTGTCACAAAAAGTCTTTGTATTTGTTTGCCGCCAATTACACGAACTTCACTGGTTGTTTCAGTTACTAATTTTTGAAACATTCCACCGCGTGTATTATTTACAATATCGCCAAGAAATGTTTTAGGCTTCTGCATCTTTGTTGCTATTGCAATTTCCGAATTATTCAACCCGTTGACGTAAAATCCAAAAGTCTGTGTAACTGATTTCGGAACATCGCAGACATATTCAAAACTTTCGTTGTTTCTTCTTAGTGACCGATAATTTTCTTCGGCTGTTGAACTAAAGAAACAGATAGCTTGTTCGAGTTTTACTTCTTTCCAGACTTTTCCTACATCAATAAGTTCTTCAAGAGGCTTAATTAAATTTTCTCTGGTAGTTTCCCAAGTTGAGGAATAAGTAAAAGATTTTGGCACAATTAAACCGATTCGTTTTTGTGATTTAGTTCGCCGCACAGATTGAAGCATCATTAACGCGGCTGTATCAGTCGTTCCCAGATCAAATTTATTTCTTAAATATGTTCTGGCTGTCGGTGTTAAGTCTGCGCCATAAGGTGGATTGCCGACAATCGCGTCAAAGCCGCCGCCGCGCATTATTTCGGGAAACTTGTCTTCGTAGCTCATCGGGTTGAGCTTGCGTTCTTCGTTGCGCTCGAAAAGCTGTCCGTCGAGAATGTCGTGATCAATCAGCGAATTGCCGCAGACGATGTTTTTGGTCATATCGGGCAGAATCTTTTCGCCGAGTTTCGGCTGAAAGGCGCGTGCCGTCGCCGTCGTCGCGTCTTCCAGAAGTTTCAGCGCGAGCGACAACTGCGCGACTTCGGTTGCCTGCGCGTCAACGTCAACGCCGAATACGTTGTTACGCAAAATATCGCGCCGCTGTCCGATTGATAACATAAAACTTCCGTCCGCGTTTTCGATACAGCCTGCCTCACGCGCTTCGCCTTTTTTGCCTGCCGCGTTGTAATAAGTCGTGTGATAGCGAAGCAGATAATCGTAAACGCCGAGCAGAAACGAACCCGAACCGCAGGCAATATCGGCAAAACGCATCTCCGCGATTTCTTCGGGCGTTTTGTTTTCGATTAACTTGCCGATGGTGTTTTCGACGATATAGCGCACGATATATTCGGGCGTGTAATAAACGCCGCCCGCTTTGCGGACTTCCGGTTTTTCCTCGACGTGAGCGCGTTTGCCGGTGGCGACGATGACCTTGCCGAGAAAGCGTTCGTAAACGCTGCCGAGAATGTGCGCGGGAATGTTGCCGAAATAATACGGCGTGTTTTTATCCGAAAGCTCGCCGCAGATGTCCGTAAAAACTTTATCGTCGGGCTTGAAGTCGGGCGAATCAATAAAATGCTGTTTGAAGATGATGCCGTTATAAAAACCGTTCAGTTTAGCCGAAGCGCGAACGAAATCCGCCCACGAATCGAATTTATCCATCATCGTTTCCGGCTCGATCAATTTGTCTTCGAGAAATCTGATAAAAACCAGCCGGTCAATCGTGCGCGTTACGGCTTCGGTCAAATCTTCGCCGTTGAGTTCGGCGTTTCTGTTTTTGAAAGCGCGGGCAAGTTCGGCGCGGTAAGCGTCCAAATCATCGAGAAAAGATTCGTCAACCGATTTCTGCACGCCGACCGCGAAAAGTCTGCCCTGTTTCGCGCCGCGCCCGCGTTTCGGCAAACTGTTGGCGTAATCTTCGAGCGAACCGCTGTTGACGGATTCACGCGAAAAAAGATGATAAATCTCACGAAACTTCGCTTCGTCGGCGTATTCTCTATAACTGAATTTTTTAAGCGCGAAATTTTCCGCCGTTTTGATATTCGGTTTGTATCGGCAGTCAATCACGCGAAATTGCTCAAAGTCCGTGAGAACTGCAAGCGGCGTGTTGCTCGACCATCCGTAGCGAATAGTCTGAAAATAATCGTCGGCGTTATCCAGATTCCTGCTCGGCTTTTTCGCTTCGACATAAAACTTTACATCGCGGAAATTAGGCGCGGCAAAAAATGCGTAATCGGCTTTTTTCAAACGGTTGCTGACCTTCACGCCGCGCTCGACTTTGACTTCTTGCTGATAAGGATTTTTTTCGCGCTCGTGATTGACATCCCAACCGAGCGCAATCCAAAATTTATCAATAAAATCAGTTCGCGCCTGAGTTTCGTTATATTTCGGTTCGAGATAAGTTCGCTCATTCGCTTCAAAATCGGCGGCTAGTCGGTTAACAAGTGAAAATGCTTTGGCGAAGGCTAGTTCTGACATATTTAAATTATAAAGCAGTAATCTATTGCCGGTCGAAAGTATGTGTAATTAGTGCGAAATTTTTGTTTTAGATTGTAAATAAGGTTTTTCAAGAAGAAACATTGGTGCAATATACCATTTTCGAGCAGTAAAAATCTGCGGCAGATAAGAGAAATACCTCAACCAATGCTCTTAAAACCATATCAATTCAGTTCAGAACCCGATTGATTGAGTTCTGAACTTCAATTTTTCGAGTTCCAAGCTCGAATGATCGAGGTTGGAACTCGAATTTTTTAGGTTGCGGCTCGAACATTCGAGATTTGAACGCGGATGTTCGGGTTTCGGACTCGATTTTTTCGAGTTCAAAGCCGGATGATTGGAGTTCGGAGCGCGGCGGTTGGAGATGCAGACTAGAATACTGCGGTAAACATCTCGAAACGCCGTGTTTTGAACTCGTTAATTTTAGGTTGTTGGCGGCGCGTCTTTTGATTTGCGGGCGAATCTTTGTCCGAGCGCGTCGAGCAAATCGTCGAGTGCTGCGCCTTGTCCGTTGCGTTTTGCCGATTGATAGACGACGAGCGCGGCGGTGTAGGCTTCGCTGCCGACTTGGACGTAGGTGTCGTCAACAAATTCCGACAGTTGTTTGAGCGCGACCATAATCGGGTAGAGCGCGTCGGCGAGTTCGACATCGCGTTTCATCTCGGCGACATCGAACGAGCGCGGCAGATATGAATCGTCGTGTTCGGCAAGTTGCAGAGCCTGCTGGACGAAAGCGCGGCTTTTATCACCCATTTTCGGCAGTGCCTGACGTTCTTCGGGCGATAAATCAATTAAAAAAGGTAGAAGCGTGCGAATTTGCGCGACAGCGTTTAAGGCTGAATCGCGGTCGGCAGCGGAAAGTGCTGCGTCTATGCGGTTTTCCATTGTTTTTTCCTCTCTTTTTAACGAACTAAAATGTAGTCCGGTGGTGGTTAATCGGGATAAAGCAGGGAGCGGGAGTTCGGTGCTTTATGATAAAAGGCAAATTTATCAACGTGAAAAGCTAAAACTTGCCTGTAATTTCGGGAACGCGGATATTATGTTACAGGTTTTATCGGGATGTCAATGATTTTTTAAATGATAATAGAATAATTAACACGGATTGACATAGACGAATGCGGACAAAAAGCAATATGCTTTAAAGTAATTTTTCGGGCGAAATCATATTTGTGATAAATTTCCTCTGATGAAACATTTTTGGCTGTTCATAATAGTATTTCTTTTTTCCGCAACCGTTCACGCGCAGAATCAGAAATTGGTTGTTTTGGGAACGACGCAGGATGCGGGTTATCCGCAGATCGGGGCGTTGAAGGAATTTGAGGCGGTCGAGAAAAATGAACGGACGCGGCGGAAAGTTGTTTCGCTTGGCATTGTTGACTTGAAAGCGCGGCAAAAGTTTTTGATTGAAGCTACGCCGGATATGCCGTCGCAACTTTTCGCGCTGAATAAATTTCTGCCGAATCGAAATTCTTTGCCCGACGGGATTTTTCTGACGCACGGGCATATCGGGCATTACACGGGGCTGATGTATCTGGGGCGCGAAGCGATTGGCGCGAGCGGAGTTCCGGTTTATGCGATGCCGCGTATGGAAAAGTTTTTGACTGGTAACGCGCCCTGGAGTCAGCTTGTCGCGCTCGACAACATCAAAATTTTGCCGATTAACGCCGACGAAGAAATCGCGCTCAATTCCGAATTAAAAATCAAACCGTTTCTCGTGCCGCACCGCGACGAATTTACCGAAACGGTCGGTTTTGAAATCACGGGCAAAAACAAAAAAGCCGTCTTTATTCCCGACATAGACAAATGGAGCAAGTGGGAAAAGAATCTGGTTGAGGTCGTTAAAACGGCGGATTACGTTTTGCTCGACGCGACGTTTTACCGCAACGGCGAAATCGCGCGTGATATGTCCGAAGTGCCGCATCCGTTTGTCGTCGAAACAATTGCGCTGTTGAAAAATCTGCCTGCGACGGAACGCGCGAAAGTTTATTTTATTCACTTTAATCACACCAATCCGCTGTTAAATGAAAAAAGCAAAGAAGCAAAAGAAGTTATGCATCAGGGATTTAAGATTGCCGTCGAAAATTTGATTTTGGATTTATAAATTACCGCGCGGTAATTTTGCACTATGAGAAAAAAGGGAACAACGATATAGTTTAACTAAAATTGCAAACGAGGAAAATTATGTTCAAAAAATTATTCGGCGGTGTTTTTGCCTTTTTATTTTTGTCAATTTCAATTTTCGCCCAGCGTGATTTGGGGGCGCGTCCGACGGATTCGGGCGGCGTTTTGATGCCTGAGCAGGCGGCGTATGATGTAAAACATTATGATTTGGCAGTTACGCCGAATATCGCGGAGCAGTCAATTAAAGGCGTTTTGACGGCGACGGCGTTGATTGTCAAGCCGATTGATAAATTCGTGCTTGACCTTGATTACCCGTTCACGGTCGAATCGGCGACGCTCGTCGAAGGCAAAAAGGAAATGCCTTTGAAGTTCGAGCGCAGAGAAGGGAAGATTTGGATTTCATTTCCGAAGATGGAAAAAACGGGCGAAACGGTCGAAGTGCGCGTCGCTTACGACGGCAAGCCGAAAGTCGCGCCGCGTCCGCCCTGGGTCGGCGGCTTCGTTTGGTCGAAAACCGCCGACGGTCAGCCTTGGTTTGCGACCGCCGTGCAGAACGACGGCGCGGATTTGTGGTTTCCGGTAAAAGATCATCCGTCGGACAAAGCCGAAACTTCGTCGCTGCATTTTACCGTTCCGGCAAATTTGGTGGCGGCTTCAAACGGGAAGTTGGCTTCGGTCGTTGACAACAAAGACGGCACACACACTTTTAATTGGGAAGTGTCGCAGCCGATTTCAAATTACTGCATCGCGCTGAATGTCGCGCCGTATAAATTGATCGAGGACAAAGTGAAATCAATTACGGGCGAGTGGATTCCAATTAAGTTTTACGTTTTGCCGCAGGATTACGACAAAGGGCAATCGCTCGTTGATTTGCTGAAAAAATACGTCGCGTTTTTTGAAAAATATCTCGGACCATATCCGTTTCGCGCCGACAAAATCGGCATTGCCGAAACGCCGCATCTCGGAATGGAACACCAAACGATTACGGCTTACGGCAATGGATTTAAATACAACGCGAACGGCGACGATACGCTTTTGTTTCACGAATTCGGACACGAATGGTGGGCGAATCTCGTAACCGCGCCGGATTGGAACGACTTTTGGATTCACGAAGGTTTCGAGTCGTTTATGGATACGTTTTATCTGGAAACAATCAAGGGCAAAGACGCATATTTCGCGGCGATGAAGGCGCGTTACAAAAATCTGCACAACATCAAACCCGTCGCGCCGCGCGAGCCGCAAACGACGACGCAGATTTATATGATGCCGCCCGATTACAAAAAATCCGACGGCGACATCTACGGTAAGGGAGCGTTGATTTTAAATACGCTGAGGTTTTATCTCGGCGACGAAGCGTTTTTCAAAACTCTGCGCCGCACGACGTATCCAACGCCCGCGATGGAAAAAGTAGAGAACGGCAAGCAGTTTCATTTCGAGACGACCGACGATTTTATGCGAACTGCGGAAAAAGAGTCGGGCAAGGATTTGAAATGGTTTTTTGAAGTTTATCTGCGCCAACCCGCTTTGCCGAAATTAAACATTCAAGAATTTACTTGGGGTTCTGGGGTGTCACAAAACACGAGCATAAAACTGCATTGGGAAACGCCGAACAATATGCCGTTCCCGATGCCGATTGAAGTTAAAATTAACGATAAAATTCAGCGTGTCGAAATGCCGAATGGAACAGCGACGATTCCGCTTCCGCAAGATGCAAAATATGAAATTGACCCGAACGGCTGGGTTTTGAAGGGGCAGTAATTTTTATTGCCGTCGAAAGAGTTGAACAAATTTCGGTTGAAAAGATTTACTAAACTCAGTCAAAAAATTTACAGATAAAAATTAAATGCGAGAAAGTTTAATCACAATTGCACACATAAAATCCCTAATTTAACGAGGTTAGCGTCCGGCTTTTATTTGTGGTAAATTTAAGACTCAATGCTTGATAAATCTACGCCAAAAAGATCGTTTACTTTCAGTGCTGGAATGATGACAACCGCTGCGCTGATATTTTTATTTTTGCTGTCGGTTTCCGCACAGCAGACTGATTCTAATGAATCGCCGATTGTCGTTCAGCCGGGTGCGCCGGGACAGGCTACTAAAATTCTGCCGTCAAATACGAAAGCAAAACTACCGCCGCTTTCGCCGAAGGACGTGGAGTTTATGCAGGGAATGATTATGCACCACGCGCAGGCGGTCGAGATGACGGCGTTGATTGCGGCGCGGACGCAAAATAAAGAATTGCGCCTACTCGGAGCGCGGATCAGCCATACGCAGTCGGACGAGATAAATTTTATGAAGCGTTGGCTAGAAACCAGAGGCGAGAAAACTTCGCTGCCGATGATGGATATGTCAAAAATGGATATGCCGGGAATGGATATGTCGAATCAGCAAATGCTGATGCCCGGAATGCTGACTCTGAAACAGATGGAAGAATTGCGAAAAGCAAAAGGCGCGGAGTTTGATCGTTTGTTTTTGAAGGGGATGATTCAGCATCACGGCGGCGCGTTGATGATGGTAAAAGAATTGTTCGAGACCACAGGCGCGGGACAGGATGCCGAACTGTTTAATTTCGCAACCGATATTGACAGCGGTCAACGCGCTGAAATTAGAATTATGCAAAATATGATGGGTGAAAATCCGCAAGAGGAAAAATAATGAACCAAGTGAACACTATCGCTTTCCGTTTAATAATCGCGTTCTTTGTTTTATGCGTCTGCTTTGCAGGCGAAACACTGGCGCAATCGCTTGATAAAGCACCGCCGCTTCCGGCTGGAATGACGGGTTCGGATGTTAATGATCCGCGCTTTAAACTTTCGCCGGGATTGTATGATGCCGGTGAAACGGCGATGGGAATGAACCATCTTCTTCTGCTCAAAAAACCGGATGCGTTTCAACTCGGCTCCGACGATCCCGACAGTCCGCAAGTGCAGAAGACTTTGGGTTTGCTCGGTGTCGGCGATTCATCGAAGATGCCGAAATCGCTCCAATTGGTTTTCGCGCAGCTCGCTTTCGCCAATTCCGATCTGGCGTTTCAGGGCAATCATTTGTTTCAGGGAAACTTTTACGGTGTCAGCATTTATGACATCTCAAGTCCGGCTAATACAAAATTGCTGACTTCATTGGTTTGTCCCGGCGGTCAGGGCGACGTTTCCGTTTATAAAAACCTGATGTTTATGTCGGTCGAGATGCCGAACGGACGACTCGATTGCAGTGTGGAAGGTTTTCCGCCCGCGCCCGCGCCCGCTGCCGGAGAAGAGCATAAGCCGGATGTGCAGAAAGATCGCTTTCGCGGCGTGAGAATTTTCGATATTTCCGACATTAGAAACCCGAAACAGGTCGGCGCGGTGCAAACCTGTCGCGGCTCGCATACGCACACATTAGTAACCGATCCGAACGACAAAAATAACGTCTATATTTACGTTTCGGGAACGTCTTTCGTCCGTCCGGGCGAAGAACTTGCCGGATGCTCGGCTGAAACGCCGGACAAAAATCCGAACACCGCGCTGTTTCGCATTGATGTAATCAAAGTGCCGCTCGCCGCGCCGCAAGATGCCAAGATCGTGTCGAGTCCGCGCGTGTTTATTGATCCGCGAACGGGCGCGATAAACGGCTTGAATAACGGCGGCACACACGGCAAAGACGGATTGACAAAACCGTCCGATACCAACCAATGCCACGATATTACCGTATATTCGGCAATCGGACTCGCGGCGGGCGCGTGTTCGGGAAACGGAATTTTGCTCGACATCAAAGCCCCGGCGAATCCGAAGCGCGTTGATGCGGTCAACGATCCGAACTATTCATATTGGCATTCGGCTTCTTTTTCAAACGACGGAAAAAAAGTCGTCTTTACCGATGAATGGGGCGGCGGACTCGGCGCACGCTGCCGTCCGAACGATCCGAACGTCTGGGGCGCGGATGCGGTTTTCAACCTGAATAATGACAAACTGAGTTTTGCCAGTTACTACAAACTGCCGGCGGCGCAGGGCGACAGCGAAAATTGCGTGGCGCACAACGGTTCGCTCATTCCGGTTCCCGGTCGGGACATCGAAGTTCAATCCTGGTATCAGGGCGGCATTTCCGTGATGGATTTTACCGATGCCAAACATCCGTTTGAAATTGCCTATTTCGACCGCGGTCCGATTGACCCGAAGATGCTCGTTCTCGGCGGCGATTGGTCGGCTTACTGGTATAACGGCAACATTTACGCATCAGAAATCGCCCGCGGCTTGGATGTTTTTGAACTAACTCCGAGCAAGTTTCTAACACAAAACGAAATTGATGCCGCAAAATCGGTTCAGGTGGCTGAACTGAACGTGCAGGATCAGCAGAAAATAGAGTGGTCTCGAAATTTAGTCGTCGCCAAAGCATATATAGATCAACTAGAGCGTTCAAAGGCTCTTCCTTCCGCGCAAATTGCAAAACTGCGGCAGGCGGTTCAAAGCGCAGAGAGTTCAAAGCTGAATCAAAAGGATGAGAAAAAACTCGAAAATTTCGCTCCGTCGTTGGAGAAAAATGCCGGTTCGACCAAAAGCGAATCAGACTCAAAACGAATTCAAGCCTTGGCTGAAATTTTGAAGAAACCTGCGCTTTGATTTTTTCGAGTGAGTTGAGATAGTTGAAAAATTCAAGTTAGCGTGAGAATTTTCCTGATAATCTCATGCGAAGCGTTCGGATGGGCGAATTTTGAAACATTTGTTTTCATTGCTGCAAAGCGCGGCGCATCGTTTATCAATTCGTCAATTTTGTAAGCCAGCGTCGGCAGGTTGTTGCATTTTATCGCGCAGCCTTTTTCCAAAAGGTGATCTGAATTTCGTTCTTCCTGTCCGGGAATCGGATTGACGATGACGAAAATCAAGCCTTTCGCTAAGGCTTCGGAAGTCGTCAAACCGCCGGGTTTTCCGACGATTAAATCCGCCGCCGACATATATTCGTCCATCTCGGTCGTGAAGCCGATTGGTTTGAAAACGACGCGCTCGTTGTTTAATTTTTCAACGGCTAATTTTTCCAATTTAATTTTCAATTCTTCGTTGCGCCCGCAGATTGCGAGAATTTGCGCGGGCGTTTTCAAATCGCTTAAGGCGAGCAAGAGATGTTCGATATTTCCCACGCCGAAACCGCCCGCCGAAACTAAAATCGTCAGCTTGTCTTTGTCTAAATTATATTTTTCGCGCATCGCTCGTTTATCTTTCGACTCGGCAAAAATCGGGTCAATGGGAATTCCCGAAACGGTGATTTTCTCCGGCGGAATGCCGAGCTTTTCGAGATGAATTTTTGTTGCTTCGAGCGCGACAAAATACTGCTCGTAATGATGACAGAGCCACATCGCGTGAACGTCGAAATCGGTAACGACAATCGCTTGCGGGAAATTTATTTTACCTTTCGCTTTGAGCCACGAAATAATTTCGGCGGGCAGAAAATGCGTGCAGACGGCGATGTCGGGCTGATATTTTTTTAAGAAGTTTATGAGCGGCTGCGTGTTCAATCTATCCAAAGCTAAACGCCTTCGCTCGTTTTGCCAAGGTTTGTCGAGCGAGTCATACATCCAGCCCAAAACTTCCGGCATCCGGTTGACCATATCAATATACGCCTTGCCGTAAAGCCGTCGAAAAAGCGGATTAGTGTAATTCAAAACGTCAATGTTGCGAATTTCCGCCGCCGCGTTTTGCTGCCTGAATGTTTTCTCCAAAGCCTCCGCCGCGCGAAGATGTCCCGCGCCGACCGCCGCCGATAAGATTAAAACTTTCTTAAACATAAAATTTGCGATTGGAAAATAAATTCGCCGTTATAGTATCCTTAATTTTTTATGATTACAGAAATTGTTTCGAGAAAAAATCAAACTGACGCAAAATTTTGGTGATGTTTTAGAATTTATGACGGGGAAAAATCACTTCGGAATAGATAACAGATGAGAGATGATAAGTAGTCGGACACAAAGATGGTATATTATTTCCCGAAATGGGAAAAATCAAAAAACTTGAACTGAGTGTAGCAGAAAGCGAAGCCTTAGAAAAAGGTTATCGCAGCGGAGAAAAACATA